>CAMWUK010000046.1 GCA_947177415.1 uncultured Clostridiaceae bacterium | reverse complement strand
GTATAGGTATAATATATCATACAAAAATAATTACTGATTGGATTAAGGTGATACAATGCGAGAAATGGAATTTAAAATGGAACGGCAAAATCTGGTAGAGATTGGACAGAAAGTAGAAGTAATTGAACGTTCCTGCCCGGCAAACTATCATTATATTATCAAACCTGCTGTTGCTATGTCTGGTTGTGTAAGTGTAGGAGATAGGTTGACGAATTTAGAAGGTGTGGTAAAGGATATTAAGCATAATGACAGAGGATACTATGTAATAGTAGAATTTGAATAACGGACTAAAATGCCGAAAGTCTGTATTTATGTGGCCTTTTGGCATTTGTTTTAGCAAATGGCTCTACTTTGGATCTATTTATGAAAAAATGGGTTTTGTGAATGCAGATGGTTTTATGGTCAAGAGAATGAAGGAATGAGGGAGAAAAAAGATATGAAAATGAACTTAGAAACAGAGAGATTAATTATTCGGAATTTAGTACCTGAGGATTATAAAGCTGTTTACAAATGGTGCGGAGATCCTAAGGTAAATACATATATGATATATCCACTATATCATTCCGAAGAAGAGGTAAAGGAATGGTTACAAACCTTGGACGAGGAGGATCCTAATTCTTATGAGGCAGGATGGGTCTGTAAGAAAACAGGACAATTAATTGGTAGTGGTGGCTTGGTTTATCAACCAGAAAAAGATGTCTGGATCATTGGTTATAATCTTCGTGCGGATCAATGGGGAAACGGATATACTGTAGAAGCGTTGGAGGGAATCATGGATTATATAAGAGAGTGTCATCATATTCACGCAATTGAGGGAAGATTTGCAATTGAAAATCACAATAGCAAACGAGTAATGGAAAAATTAGGAATGACATTTCATCAAGATTCTGAGTATGAAAAACTTGATGGCAGTATGAAATTCAAAGCAAATATATATCGAAAAGAATATGATTGACCTAGAAAATCCATTCTTGACATTTGAAGAATAATAAAGGGGCTGTCGCATTAAGAAGTACGATACTTAGTGCGACAGCCCCTTTATTAACTTTTTACAAAATGCCGTAATGTTTCAAAGGTTGCCTTTTCCTTTGGGGAGAGCCCTGAACTAAATACCTGTAAAAGTAAATCTGTCTCCTCTGATGTAAAGGAAAGATTTTTTTCACGCAGACGGCTTTGTGCCTGAAGAAGATATGGCAGTGCCTGGCTTGGTGGAAGACCCCTGGTTTGCGAAACTAAATTCTGTAGAATCTCTTTTTTTTCTGGGGAAAGTGCATTCCATGCCGGATTGTTTGTCCAATTCAATGTATTCATGTGGTGATAATCCTTTCTGTACTATTATTTTGATGGGCTTCAAAAAAGTTTTCAATAAGAGGAAGCAGCTTATTTAATGTGAAAGTGCTACTTTCTCCAGCAGGCAAAAATTCCCGCATACTTTGGTAAGTTTGGTAAATTTTCTGAGTTTTTAGAAAATTTAATATAGTATTTACCAACTCTAATTCTTTTGATGTACATACACTTTGTAAACTTTGAAGTAAGGCTTCATAATCCACTGTCTCATCAGAAATATCACAGGCAGATAATTCTGGTGACTGGGTAAATTGAAACGAATCTACAAATTCACTTGCTTTAATGAGCATTTCCATTCTGGCTTTTTGATTTACATTGACGTAAGGAATAGCAGCCTGCATCAAATCAGCAATATGTTTATAGTTGGAAGTTGTTTCAGAAGATGCCATAGATTCCCTCTTTTCTTAATTTTCATTGTAATATACTATATGTGCATGAAAAAGAAAAAAGACCATCTTTTTGAGGTCGCCTCAAAGGATGGTCTTTAGAAATAATGGTAACAGTCCAGCCATGTCATTCATATTTTGCCAGAATAATTACTCCGGATATTCTAAATGTGCATCATCAATATTAGTTAAAACTTCATCTAAGAATTTACCAGCAAGAAACTTTGCCATAGGAAGGTTCATATCCAGATAGTTGCCACAATTAAATGCAGCAGCACCAGGAACTTCACCCTCAAAATCCCGAATAAAAGTGAACAATTCTACCATTAATGGCACAATATCTTTAGAGCTATAGTCTCCAGCCAGCAAAAGGTAAAATCCGGTACGACAGCCCATTGGTCCAAAATATATTGTCTTTTCTCCATATACCGAATGATTACGAAGAAAAGTGGCGGAGAGATGTTCTATGGTATGTACCTCTGCTGTATTCATAACCGGTTCAAAATTAGGACGGGTCATACGGATATCAAAAGTAGTGATGGTTTCAGCACCAATGGTATCTTTTCTGGATACATAAATTCCAGGGAGAAGTTTTAAATGATTAATGGTAAAGCTTACAATTGGCTTCATGATAATACCTCCTATAATAATTGTATTTATTTACGGCTACTGCCATTTAGGGTATATTATAACATGATAATTTAATTTTGACTATAGGGTAGGAATATGTTAAACTATATTATGGCTGAACTGTTATATGGTAGTCCAACCAATAAGGAGGGAGCCGTGATTTAGGAGGATAGATATGATTGGAGATAAAAAAGTATTATACAGTGGTATGCAGGCAACTGGTAATTTAACCCTAGGTAATTATTTGGGAGCATTAAAGAATTGGGTTACCTTAAATGAAGAGTATGAATGTTTTTATGGAGTAATGGATTTACATTCCTTGACAGTAAGACAGAATGCGGCAGAATTCCGTAAGAGAGCACGTTCTTTATATACTTTATATGTAGCAGCAGGATTAAATCCTGAGACGAATTGTATATATTTTCAGTCCCATGTTTCAGCACATGCAGAGTTGGCATGGTTATTGAATTGCTTTACTTATATGGGAGAACTGAACCGCATGACACAGTTTAAAGATAAGTCAGCAAAACATGCGGATAATATTAATGCAGGGTTATTTACATATCCAGTACTTATGGCGGCAGATATTTTGTTGTATCAGGCAGATGTAGTACCAGTGGGGGTAGATCAGATGCAGCATCTTGAGATAACCAGAGATATTGCAGAGCGTTTCAACCACATTTATGGAGATGTGTTTACGATTCCTGAGGGGTATATAGGTAAATCTGGTGCTAAAATTATGAGTTTGCAAGAACCAACGAAGAAAATGTCAAAGTCTGATGAAAATGCCAATGCCAGCATTTATCTTTTGGATGATACAGATACCATTATTCGTAAATTTAAACGTGCAGTTACGGACTCTGGAAGTGAAATCCGCTATGCAGAGGATAAACCAGGAATCTGTAATCTTATGGATATTTATACAGCAACAACAGGAAAGACAAAAGAGGAGATTGAAAAAGAATTTGACGGTAAAGGATATGGTGAATTTAAGATGGCTGTTGGAGAGGCTGTTGTCTCTGTACTAAAGCCATTACAAGATAGAATGGCTGAGTTAGAGAAGGACAAGTCTTATATTGATCGTATGATAAAGGAAAATGATGAAAAAGCACAATATTTTGCAAATAAGACTTTAAGAAAAGTACAGAAAAAATTAGGATTAACAGAAAGAATCCGGTAACTGTTCAGAACCATGAACAGTTACGTTTAAGCCCATGAAGATTCGCCTTCGGCGAAGGGGCTTAAACATTGTAAAATTTACTTTTTCATACGAAACACGCAGTGAATGCGTGTTTCTAACTGAATAGTTACAGAATCCGTTAAAAATTTATAAAAAAATATCCTTAAATAAGAGAATCCCTTTGTGGCAGACACAATATAGAATTGAAATCTGCTAGAAAGGGATTATTTTATTCTGGATTATTGATGATAGAAAGCTGTAAACTTATCCATTCTTGTACACATGTTAGAAAAAAGCATATCAAGAAGCGTCATAGCAACCATAGATTCTACAACTACAACTGCTCTTGGTACAATAATAGGGTCGTGTCTTCCTTTAACATTAATATCAATGTTTTCCCCCATTGTATTAAATGTTTGTTGTGTTTTGTTGATAGATGGGGTCGGTTTAAAGGCGGCACGAAGAATAATTTCAGAGCCATCACTTAAACCTCCAAGAATACCTCCTGCATGATTGGTTTGTTTATGCACTTGGGAATCGGCTATAAAGAAATTGTCATTATTCTGGGAACCAGTCATAGTAGCAGCCTGAAATCCAGAACCAATTTCTACCCCTTTTACAGCTCCAATAGACATAACACCTTTTGCAAGATTTGCATCTAATTTTTCAAAAACAGTTTCTCCAATTCCGGCAGGCATTCCACTTACAATACATTCTACAACACCACCAGCGGAATCTTTGTTTTGCATGGTATTGGTAAGAAAGTCTTCTGCTTGAAGAGAAGCATCTAAATCCGGCATATAAAGAGGACTTTTCAAAACATTTTCTTTAGAGCATTTTCCATAATCAATAGTAATAGGTCCTATGGATTTGGTATATGCATTTACTTCTATACCAATTGTTTTTAAAATTAAGGATGCAATAGCACCGCCTGCAACTCTGGCAATGGTTTCCCGACCGGAAGAACGACCACCACCACGATAATCACGAAATCCGTATTTTTGGTCAAAAGTATAATCTGCATGTCCTGGACGATAATAGCTGGCAATTTCACTATAATCTCTGGAACGCTGTGTTTTATTATAGACAATCATAGAGATTGGAGTACCAGTTGTTCTTCCTTCAAAGGTGCCAGAAAGTATCTCTACTGTATCACTTTCCTTTCTTGGGGTAGAGTATTTGGTTTCTCCGGGTTTTCGCCTGTCTAAATATGGTTGAATGGATTCTTCTGTTAAAAATAGACCAGCAGGACAGCCATCTACCACAACACCGATTCCTTTTCCATGGGATTCTCCCCAGGTAGAAATACGGAATAAATTTCCATAAATTGAGCCTGACATTATTTTACACAACCTTTCTTTTGTTATCTATCAATCATTATATCGAAAACAAAAACAGGTTGCAAGTAAAGATGGACACTTATTCAGAAAAATCATAAGATATAGAAAAGGGGGTGTTTCCATGAAAGAGAAAAAGGATGGTATTGTCATTATTGATGAAAATACTATTTATGAAATTGATACGGAATGTATGGAGTGCAGAAATCATTACCGAAGAAGAGAAAGGGAGTGGGAGCAAACAAAGAAGGAGGAATGGAATTCAAGGAGAACAAGAAGAGAATAAAAGATAAAGACTACTGCACAGTCCATAGAACTCCATGCAGTAGTCTTAGGGGTCTTTCTGGTAAATTACAGGCAGCAGATTGGCTGCCTGTTGATAAAAGCAAAAAGATATTTCTATTTAGGAAAATCCAAGCTTTCTTGTAGAAGATTGTATTTGCTTATATGGTGGCAATTTTAGAAGAAGGAGTTGCCATTACCACAACTGCAAAGGATAAGTAAAATTAAGATGATGCAGCTGCAATCGCTTCCGCCGCCACATCCGTTTCCGCATCCGCCGCCAAAAGAACCATTTCCATTGCAGCAGGTTAAAAGAAGTAAAATAATAATAATCCAGCTACATCCTCCTTCGCTTCCGCATCCGCATCCTGTGTTACAATTTGTTGCTGCTAAATCACTCATAATGAGCCTCCAAAAGTTTTTTTACAATGCTATTCTATGTGGCAGGGCTTGACTGCTTTCCAACTTTTTTATTTTTTTATTAAGGCTTTTCGTAACTATTCAAGTAGAAACACGCATTTACTGCGTGTTTCGTAAGAAAAATGAAAGTTGATTGCTATGTGCTACGCACTCTCGCAATCACTAACTGTATTCGTATTCCGGGCTGTCGCCCTACATACTCATACAGTTTAGCCAGCCAAATGTCTATATTTCTTTGCAAGCAAGCTTGCACAAAATATAGCCGTTTGTCAGGACTTTCATAGTAAAATTTGCAATGTTTAAGCCCCTTCGCCGAAGGCGAATATTCATGGGCTTAAACGTAACTGTTCATGGTTCTGAACAGTTACGGCTTTTCCAAAAAAGTAATATTTGTGGCTATAATTTGCCAACTGCTATCATGTAATGGTAACATTGTACCATTACACTTAAGCTGGAATATAATAAGATAAAATAGAGCAATTGTTTCTGGGAGTGAGAGTGATGGAACGGGCAGGAAGTATTATTGAACAGAACTGGGCACACCAAAGAGGTATGCGGGGGAAATCAGTAGGAATTGTATGTTTTGACACCGGACTTGTTGCGGAGCATCCGGATTTTAAATATATGGGTAAAGTTACAGCATTTTACGATTGCGTAAATAACCGGATAGGCTGTTATGATGATAATGGGCATGGTACCCATGTGGCTGGTATTGCTAGCGGAAACGGATCAGCATCTTATGGAACATATTGTGGCGTAGCCCCAGAAAGCAGACTAATTATTGTAAAAATATTGAATCAAAAAGGAAATGGGAATATTAAGGATGTGCTAAAAGGAATTGACTGGGTGTTAAAAAACCGTCAACGTTATGGAATCCAAGTGGCAAATATTTCAATTGGTACAGGGAAAGAGGAAAAAAAGAAAGAAGATTCTGAATTGGTACAGGGTGTAAATGCCTTATGGGATAGAGGTATTGTAGTATGTGTGGCTGCTGGAAATAATGGACCAGCACCAGGAAGTATTGGAGCACCAGGAAATAGTAGAAAGGTGATTACAGTAGGTGCCTGTGATGACGATCAGGAAATATGGTTAAATGGAAGAAGCACCAAAGATTATTCTGGAAGAGGACCAACAAGTCTTTGTATAAAGAAGCCGGATTTCGTAGCACCTGGCAGTAATATAGTAAGTTGTAATGCTTTTTGGAACCATAATACCATGTTTGGAGTGAAAAGGAATCAAGTAGGAAATAAGTATTATACGATAAAAAGTGGGACTTCCATGTCAACACCTATGGTTTCAGGAGCTGTAGCACTTCTTCTTGGGAAATATCCAGAAATGACAAACAGAGAAGTGAAAATCCGATTGAAACAAACGGTTGTGGATCTTGGATATCCACATCAGGTACAAGGTTGGGGGCAGCTAAATATCAGAAGATTATTGGAAAGTAACTAAGGATAAATGTAATTGTAGTAATAATTACAAGGGCTCTTTACATTACAAATAAAGTCCTTTATAATATTTTCGTTGGCTTTTTCTGGGAAAATGTAGAATAGATAATGTAACTATTCAGGTAGAAACACGCATTTACTGCGTGTTTCGTAAAAAAAAGTAAATTTTGATTGTTCTAAGCCCTTCGCCGAAGGCGAATTTTCATGGGCTTAGAACGTAACTGTTCATGGTTCTGAACAGTTACTAGATAAGTTTGAAAGCCATAGAAGAAAAGTAACTGTCCAAGATATGGAATAGTGAAATAGAAAAGAGGAATACACAAAATGCAGACAAAAGACTTTTATTTTGATTTACCACAAGAGTTAATTGCACAAGATCCACTAGAGGAACGTTCTAGTTCCAGACTTCTGGTTTTGGATAAAGCAACAGGAAAAAGAGAACATAAACATTTTTATGATATTAAAAATTATCTGAAGAAGGGTGACTGCTTGGTATTAAACAATACAAAGGTAATTCCTGCACGATTAATTGGGGAAAAAGAGGAAACTGGGGCAAAGATAGAATTGTTGTTATTAAAAAGGGGGGAAAATGATATTTGGGAAACTCTGGTAAAGCCTGGAAGAAAGGCAAAACCGGGTACTATAATTTCTTTTGGAGATGGATTATTAAAGTGTAAGGTACTTTCGGTAGGAGAGGAAGGAAATCGTTATGTGCAGTTTATGTATGATGGCATATTCGAGGAAATATTAGACCAGTTAGGGCAGATGCCGCTGCCACCATACATTACCCATCAATTGCAGGATAAAAACCGTTATCAGACAGTATATGCAAAATATGAAGGTTCTGCGGCAGCACCTACTGCAGGATTACACTTTACGCAAGAATTATTAAAGGAAATTGAAGATATGGGAGTTTCTATTGCTTATGTTACTTTACATGTAGGATTAGGGACATTTCGTCCAGTCAAGGTGGAAAATGTATTGGAACACCACATGCATTCAGAATTCTACCAAGTTACAAAGGTGGCGGCAGATACTATCAATACTGCAAAAAAAGCTGGAGGAAGAATTATTTGTGTGGGAACTACAAGTTGTAGAACCATTGAATCGGCAGCCGATGACAATGGTTATCTTGTACCTTGTAGTGGTGATACAGATATTTTTATTTATCCAGGATATCAGTTTAAGGTATTAGACGGATTGATTACCAATTTCCATTTACCAGAATCTACCCTGCTTATGCTTGTTTCTGCGTTGGCAGGAAAGGAATCTATTTTAGATGCATATAAAGAAGCGGTAGAAGAGCAGTATCGTTTTTTTTCTTTTGGTGATGCTATGTTTATAAATCCAAGTGAAAAATAGAAAAAGGGAACGGGAAAAATTCTGTTTATAAACAGTGTTTGTCCCGTTCTTTTGTTTTTTTAGAATAAATATTGTTTTAAATTATTATTTAACTACTAAACCTTCTAAATCCTGATAAAAATTAGGAAAAGAGATGTTGACGCATTCGGCTCCAAGAATCTTTGTTTCACCCTCTGAGCATAGTCCTGCAATAGCAAAAGACATAGCAATACGGTGGTCAAGTTTGCTGTCAATTTCGGCACCATGTAGTGGTTTACCGCCATGAATAACCATGCCATCATCTGTAGCAGTAATATCTGCACCCATTTTTGTAAGATTTTCTACCATAACATCAATCCGGTTGGATTCTTTTACTTTCAATTCTTGGGCATCCTTAATAACAGTGGTTCCTTCTGCAAAGCATGCTAAAATGGCAATAATTGGTATTTCATCAATTAAGGTAGGAATGATACTTCCACCAATGGTAGTTCCTTTTAGTGAGCTTGTTTTTACCACTAAATCTGCGGTAGGTTCCCCACTAATTTCCTGATTGTTTTCATAAGAAATGGAAGCTCCCATAGCTTCGCATACCCTTAAAATACCATCACGGGTTGGATTTATACCAACATTTTTAATAAGTAGTTCTGAATTTGGAACCATAAGTCCGGCAGCAATAAAATATGCAGCAGAGGAAATATCTCCCGGTACTACAATTTTTTGTCCAACTAATTTATCAGCAGGAGTAACTGTAGCAGTAGTTTCTTTTGTAGAAATATCTACACCAAAATAACGGAACATAAGCTCTGTGTGATTTCTGGAAACATAAGGTTCTGTAACAGAAGTTTCTCCATCGGCAAATAGCCCGGCTAATAAAATGGAAGATTTTACTTGTGCAGAGGCAACTGGAGATTTATAGTGTATACCATGAAGGGGTTTTCCGATAATTTTTAAAGGAGCACAGCCATTGTCTTTTATGCTGAGAATATCTGCTCCCATTTGTGACAATGGAGTGATAATACGTCCCATAGGACGTTTCTGAATAGAGGCATCACCATTTAAAGTACAAGTGAAATTCTGTGCTGCTAAAATACCAGACATAAGTCTGGTAGTAGTACCACTATTTCCAACATCTAAGGTATCTTTTGGCTGTTTTAATCCATGAAGACCATTTCCATGAATGGTAACAAGACCATTTTTGTTCTCAATGGAAACTCCCATATTTCGAAAACATTCCATGGTAGAGAGGCAATCTGCACCTTGTAAGAAATTGGAAATTTCGGTAACGCCTTCTGCTAAAGAACCAAGCATAATTGCCCGATGAGAAATGGATTTGTCTCCAGGAATTGTAATTTCGCCTTTTAGGGCATTGACTTTTTGGAATATCATAAGTGTAAGTTCCTTTCTGTTTTATATTCTATTTGGGTAACTGTTCAGAACCATGAACAGTTACCTATTTAGTAAAGAGTTTATAATTATAATCCTTTAGTATAGATATGGCATCCATTCGTACAGCTTCTTCATAAAATTCTATGTGAAGTGCACCTTGTGAAAACTCACGGTTATGAATAATACCAATATTTTTAATACTTATATCATGGCTGGCAAGAATAGTAGCTACAGTAGCAATAGTTCCCTTTTTGTCCATAACATCTACAAGAATTTCATAAACAGGTTCAATGATGCTGACTGATTTATTTTGGATATTGTCACGATAAGATTTAGAACGTCCAAAATAGTTTAGCAGATAATCACTATTATTTTGTTCAATTGCGGTAATGATTTGTTGAATATAATCATTGAAAATATGCAAAAAAGAAACAATACTGTCTGGGTTTGTAAGGCAAATATTTTCCCACATAATAGGAGAGGAGGAAGCAATACGGGTGATATCTTTGAATCCTCCTGCTGCCAAGGCACGCATGTGTTCCTTCCCATCATCATGGTCTTGTACCAGATTAACTAAAGTGGCTGCAATAATATGAGGTACATGACTGATTGCAGCAGTCACATTATCATGTTCTTTCGCCTGTAAAATAATGGGGATTGCACCAATGGCTTTTACTAGTTTTTCCATAGTATTTAAATGTGAGTCTGGTGTTTTAATGGTAGGGGTTAGAACATAAAAAGCATTTTCTAAAAGTGATAATGTAGAGTTTCCGTAGCCGGTTTTTTCAGATCCTGCCATTGGATGACCACCAATAAAATAGGTTTCCATATTTTCTTTTTTAATTGCATCATGAATATTTCCCTTTACACTTCCTACATCTGTTAAAATACAATCTGGTTTCATTACTTCTTTTAATTTGGAAAGATAGGAAATATTTTTCAAAACAGGGGCACATAAGAAAATAATATCACATTGGGGAAAACCTTCTGTAAAGTTGGTTACAATTGTATTAACAATGCCTTCTTCTTGTGCCAGCAAAAGTTCTGGGTTAATTTTTTCTTTGTTGTAGTAATAAACAAGGATTGTAGAATCTGGATATAGTTTTCGGAGGTTCCTTGCGATGGAGCCTCCGATTAATCCAAGACCTACAAAACCAAAATATTTTGAGTTTTTCATGTTCATGTTCTCCTCTTATGGTTGTGGTGTTGTATGGGTTGTGGGGGGTGTAGTAATAGTGGTACCAGTATTTGGAGTACTGCTGTTTACAGGTTTATCTTCCTGTTGAGGCTTCTGTGCTGTGGAACTATTATGTGCGGTACATTTTGTGGTGCTGCCCTGTTTTGAAATTACGTATGGGGTATCAGCAGTTGTACCTGTTTCGTCTTTTAGCAAAAAGGACTTAGTCACAATACATGAGCTAGGACAATAAGGTCCTGCTAACTGTCCTGATACATTACATATTTGTACACTTATATGGCGGTCACAATGTTTTGTTGGAGCAGAGCCAGCAAAATATTCCGTTCGCACAGTAGAGCCTCCTGCTGCATTGGAACACTCTGAAGAGGCAAGTAATCCGGATTTTGTACATATACTTGCAGATACAATAGAGGAAGGTCCACTGAATTCTTTTACTTTTAGTCCACTATGAATTTGTTCCATGATTTTTCGCCAAATTACTTTGTGGTAAGAGGTATTGCTTTGAGATTTGTTATTATCATAACCTCCCCAGATACCCGCAGTATAATAAGGAGTATAGCCAATGAACCATGCATCTGCGTTTTTGGTAGTAGTACCAGTCTTTCCAGCTACAGGCATAGAGGTAGTTGTTAATCTGGCAAGTGTACCGGTACCTGATGTAACAACATCCTTCATTGCACTGGTTAATAAAAATGCAGTGGATTCTTTCATAACCTGCTTTGGTTTTGGAGTCTTGTCCAATAATACATTTCCATCATGGTCTAAAATTTTTGTATACAAAATTGGTTTATTGTATTTGCCAGCATTAGCAATGGATGCATAAGCGGCAGTGGCTTCTAAATTCGTTACACCATGTGTTAAACCTCCCAGTGCAGTAGATAGGTTTACATCATTTGCAGGAAGGGAAGTATCACCCACTAAAGTAGTAAATCCTAATTTTTTCAAGTAATTAAAACCAACCTGTGGTGTAACATCTGCCAAAGTCTTTACTGTTACTACATTCATGGATTCACGGATTCCTTCACGAAGAGTAGATAGTCCGCGATATCCGCTGCTGTACCAGTTTTTTACTTTTTTTCCAGTCCCTGGATAATAGTATTCTGCATCATCCTGAACAGTAGCAAGGGTCATACCGCCAGCATCAATGGCAGGCAGATATGCAGAAAGTACCTTAAAGGTAGAACCAGGCTGGCGTACCGTAGAAGTGGCACGGTTTAATGTTCTGCTGGCAAGCTTCTGACCTCGTCCACCTACCAGTGCTTTTACTTCTCCCGTAGACTGATCCATTAAAACAAAGGATATCTGTGGCTGAATAGAAGTATTGATTACTTCACCATCTATGGTATCACCTTTTTTAACAATATGCTTCCGGTATTGTTTTGCATAATTTTCAGCTTCTTTTTCTGTCGAAAATAATAAATCAAAATAAGAATTGGATTTTTTAAAATATGCTTCTAAAGTTTTTTCATCATAATTTGTTGTTTTTCCATTCTTATTTGTTACGGTAAGCCGGTAGGTGAGGGCATACTCTGTTGAAAAAGGATATAGGGATTTATCTGCAATAACAGAATCACAGACTTTTTGCATTTTTCTATCTTGTGTAGTATAGATGCTAAGCCCTCCCCGGTATATAAGGTTTGTTGCCTGAGCCTGGGTATATCCTAACTCTGTTTGCAAATCAGATAAAACTTCATCTATTACAGCATCTGTAAAATATGAGGTAACAACATTGCTGATTTTGGTTTTCTTTTTATTTACTTTTTGTATTCTAGTGTAAACATCATCTGCAAGTGCTTCATCATATTGTTCTTTTGTAATCATATCAAGAGAGAGCATTTTGTCTAATACATCTTCTCTACGATAGGAATTATCTTCTGGATAGCTGATTGGATTAAGAGCCGATGGATTCTTAGTGATACCAGCTATTACAGCACATTCTGACAAGGTAAGTTTACTCACATCTTTGTCAAAATAGCGTTTGGAAGCAGCTTGTACACCAAGAGTATTTTGACCTAAGTTAATGGTATTTAAATAATTTTCTAAAATAGTCTCTTTGGATACTTTTTTTTCTAATTGTATAGCCAGATATTGTTCCTGAATTTTTCGCTGGATTTTATCTGCAAGGGTAGATTCGTTTCCGCCCGAGAATACAATATTTTTTAAAAGCTGCTGGGTAATTGTGCTGGCACCTTGGTTTAGGGAGCCGCTTGCAACACCAGCAATAGATACACGGACAATACCCTTAATATCAATACCTTCATGACTATAAAAACGTTCATCTTCAATTGCAATAAAGGCATTCTTTAAGTTCTCTGGAATATTTGATAAAGAAACAGAGATACGATTGGCATTGGAACCTACAAGTTTATAGACTTCTTTTCCTTTGTTATCATATACGGTAGAGGCAAAGGCTTCCGGTTCAATATTTCCAAAATCAATTTCCGGGGTATTATCAATTACACCAAGAACAAGACCATAACCTCCATATCCGGCAATAATAGTAATTGCCAGCATTCCTATTATGACAATCCGCAACATCCATACGTTGAATTTAGAACGTAGCTTAGGGGATGCATAGCGTAATTGTTTTTGTTTCTTTTGTGTATTTCTTTTTGAATAATTCATATAAACATCCTTTCCAAAACTCCCGGTTAAGACCATACTTCTATTATTTTACCAAATTTATAAAGAAAATTCAAGAATTCCGTTACTGTTAGCACCGTAGGTGTGAACAGTAATCAAGTAACGGACAGTTACATTATGTTGGCGAAAAGTGATTAGAGGTGTTATAATAATAAGTGCTGGAAGATGCCAGAAAATGAGTAAAATAAGAGAGGAAGAAAGCAAGATGGAGAAACAGGCTTACAAGATTGTGTACAAAGAGGGAGTAGGAGAAATTGTAGAGAAAAAATCCAGATTTCTTGCACATGTTTTTCCTGTATCAGAAGAACAGGAGGCACTATCTTATATTGAAAGATTAAAGAAAGAATACTGGGATGCCAGACATAATTGTTATGCCTATGTTATCGGGGCAAGAAATGAACTGCAAAGATTTAGTGATGATGGGGAACCTCAAGGAACAGCAGGGAAACCTATTTTAGAGGTTTTACTGGGAGAAGAAATACATAATTGTCTTGTTGTGGTAACAAGATATTTTGGTGGAATTCTTCTTGGAACAGGTGGATTAGTCAGAGCATACCAATCTTCTACGAAGGAAGGGCTGGCACAAAGTATAATTACTGAAAAGTGTCAAGGAAAAAAAGTATCCATTCGGACAGATTATAATGGTCTTGGGAAATTACAATATATTATGGGACAAATGGATATTGCGATGCTGGACACGGTTTATGCAGAAGATGTGGAAGCAATTCTGTTAGTACCTTTGTGGCAGGAAGAAGAATTACAAAAAAAAGTAACAGAGGTTACCGCAGGAAAAGCTGTTTGGAAGGAATTGGATGAAGTATCTTTTGCAAAGATAGATAAACAAGTGATTCTAATGTCGTGATTATATAAATTGATTGTTTTCTACTTGGTAGTAATAATCAATTTGACCAAGAGTGTCTTCTAACCAGCGTTTCTCAATTTGTAAATTGCTGCATAAATCGTCGAGATTTGAATAGAAATCACGCAACTGGGTGTTTATATAGCTTAATAATATAAATGGATCTTTTGGGATAGACATAAGATTGCCCCTTTCTGTTCTTTTTTGGAAGATTGTAACATAATAAAGGAATAATGTCAAAAGTATTATAGCTATGTAACAGTTCAACCACCTGTTGAACTGTTACATAGCCATACATAAATATAAAATATAGGAGGATACATAGTGGATTTATTTGAATACATGAGACAAAATACATTAGAAAAGGAAAGTCCTTTAGCATCCAGACTGCGTCCCAGAACACTGGAAGAGGTAGTGGGACAACAACATATTGTGGGAAAAGATAAATTATTATACAGGGCAATTAAGGCAGATAAACTAAGTTCTGTTATTTTTTATGGTCCACCTGGGACAGGAAAGACCACCCTTGCCAAAGTAATAGCAAATACAACTAGTGGTAATTTCCGGCAGATTAATGCTACATCGGCTGGAAAGAAAGATATGGAAGCTGTGATTGAAGAGGCAAAGAGTACATTAGGAGCTTATGGAAAAAAAACAATATTATTTGTGGACGAGATACATCGGTTTCACAAAGGGCAGCAGGACTATCTGCTTCCATTTGTAGAGGATGGAACAGTAATATTAATTGGTGCAACCACAGAGAACCCTTTTTTTGAAGTAAACAGTGCTTTGATATCCCGCTCTATTGTTTTTGAATTGAAGATTTTGTCTAAAGAAGATATTAAAACACTTTTGATCCGGGCAGTGGAAGATGAGGAGAGAGGACTTGGCTCTTATCGTGCAAAATTGGAGGCAGAAGCACTTGAGTTTCTTGCCCAAATGGCAGATGGTGATGCAAGAAAAGCTTTAAATGCCATTGAATTAGGGATATTGACCACAGACAGGGGAGAAGATGGACAGATTCATATTACCCAGCAGGTTGCAGAAGAATGTATACAAAAGAGAGCAGTAAGATATGATAAGACAGGAGATAACCATTATGATACGATTTCTGCATTTATAAAAAGTATGAGAGGCTCTGATCCTGATGCTGCAATATATTATTTGGCAAGAATGCTTTATGCAGGAGAAGATATTAAATTTATAGCCAGAAGAATTATGATTGCAGCAGCAGAAGATGTATCTAATGCAGACCCCAATGCTCTTGTGATTGCTACGGCAGCAGCACAGGCAGTAGAACGGCTTGGTATGCCCGAGGCAAGAATTATCCTTGCCCAAGCAGTGACATATATTGCATGTGCACCAAAGAGTAATGCTTCTTATCTTGCTATAGATAAGGCACTTGACATAGTAAAAAAACAACAAATGGTTACAATTCCAAATCATTTAAAAGATGCTCATTATCCAGGAGCTGCAAAACTTGGACATGGAAATGGATATCTGTATGCACATGAGTTTCCAAACCATTATGTATCACAACAATATCTGCCAGATGAATTAGTGGGAACAGTTTTTTATGAACCCACAGACCATGGACAGGAAAAGAAATGGAAGGAATACTGGAAAAATATAAAACCTGAATAATTATAAAATAATCGTAACTATTAATGAAAGTTGATTGCTATGTGCTACGCACTCCCGCAATCACCAACTGTATTCGTATTTCGGGCTGTCGCCCTACATACTCATACAGTTTAGCCAGCCAAATGGCTATATTTCTTTACAAGCAAGCTTGCACGAAATATAGCCGTTTGTCAGGACTTTCATAGTAAATTTTGATTGTTCTAAGCCCTTCGCCGAAGGCGAATTTTCATGGGCTTAGAACGTAACTGTTCATGGTTCTGAACAGTTACAAATAATCATTAGGTATTATCTTCTTCTGGATTGGATTTTGTGGACGTTTCCTCTGGTTTTGAAGAAGAATCTCTTTTTAATACACGGTATATGAGATTATAAGTCCACAAAAGAATAGGTATGACAACTGTGGAGTATATACATGCCATTAACAAGTTATTTTGGTTTGGACTTCCAGTAATGGAAACAACAAAGGTAAGACCATAAAGGGAAAATAAGAATACAGCAAGTATTAGTGCCATAATGCGTTTAATTTTTTTCATAAAAACCTCAACTTTCTTCATAAAGTATTTACTATAATATTATCTGGTAATAACACGATTATATCAAAGATTTTTAAAAGTACAAGAATATTTTTACAATTATGTGGATATAATTATAATAGTCCAAGAGAGGACTTGAAGTATTTAGAGGCATTATCCCCCTTTGTCTCTAAATACGCAAAAGAGGAAATGAGATACTTATCCTCCCCTTATATAATCCCTGTGGCAGCAAAGATGCTGAACACAGGGATTTTTATGTGTGTCTGATATAACAGAAAAATAGGTTGCATTTATATTTGCCAACATTTAAAATAAACATAACTATTTAGGTAGAAATACGCATTTACTGCGTGTTTCGTATGAAAAAGTAAATGTGGCAATGTTTAAGCCCCTTCGCCGAAGGCGAATTATTATGGGCTTAAACGTAACTGTTCATGGTTCTGAACAGTTACAATAAACATAAAAATGAGGAGAGGTGTTTATGTATAGAATTGGAATTTGTGATGATGATAAAATTTTATGCTCTGTATTAGAAGAACAGATTTATGCCTTAGAAGAAGAATTAAAAGAAAGATTTGAAATAGAAGTATGGTATTCTGGTGAAACCATACAAGATGATTTAGAAAAGGGTATGCAGTTTGATTTGGTTTTTCTGGATATTGAATTAGTACAAAAAAATGGTATTGAAGTAGGACGATTTATTCGTGGTGATATGGAAGATATCAAAACACATATCGTATATATTTCATCAAAGCAGGATTATGCCATGAAATTATTTAAGACACAGCCTTTGGATTTTCTGATAAAGCCTATAAAAAACGAACAACTAAAAGAAGTTTTGGAAAGAAGTATCTGTCAGAATAAAGTGGCATTATCGTATTTTGAATATCAAAAGGGAGGAGCTGTTCATCGCATACCAGTAGAGGAGATTATTTATTTTATGAGTATGAATAAAAAAATAATCATGAAACTTAAAAAAAATGAAACAGAGGAGTTCTATGGAAAATTGAAAGATACGATAAAACAGCTTCCCTCTTCTTTTATGATGATACACCAATCTTATGTTATTAACCAGCAATATGTTTATGAGTATTCTTATGAAAATGTGAAGATGATGGATGGAGCAATCTTAAGTATAAGCAAACCATACAGAAAAGAAGTAAGAAGCAGGGTTCGGCAATATCAGAAAGAGAAAATAAATCAATTATGAATATGTATGAATATGAAATAGTATGCGAAATAATTTTAAATATTTTAAGAGTTTCCTTGATGAAAAGAACAATGGAATTGTTTTTAGTAATGAAAGAATCAGACAAAAAGAAATTAAACATAGGATATGGAATTTATTATATACTTACTACTGTACTATATTGTTGTTTTCAAATTTCTGTTATTTATGAGATGTGCAATTTTCTGGGGGTTATAGGAATTGCTTTTCTTTATCAGGATACATGGAGAAAACGGTTATGGACATCACTGACTTTATTTAGTATGGATATGGCATGTTCTTTCACTATGCTATTTGCTGTTGGCAGAGATTATAACTATTATTTAGAGAGAACATCTGGTATTCTGTTATTTTTGCTCTGTAATATAGCAATAAGTCATATTTCCTATCCTTCTGAACGTAAGGAAATTTCTTTTGATGTAAAACAGACCTTGTTTTTAGTATTTATTCCAGCGATTAGTATATTAGTTCTGGTAATACTGTTTTATGGAAAAATAAAAGGAAGTTTTGGAGCTGCGGTTTGTCTTTGTATGCTTGGTATCAATTTGAGTGTATTTTACCTCTATTATATTATAATGGAAAACTATATACATTTATGGGAAAGTGATCTTTATAAGCAGCAGACCTATGCTTATCAAAACCAGTTAGAGGTCATCATGGAATCCCAAAATAAAATACGTTCTTTAAGACATGATATGAAAAATCATATTTTAGCATTACAGGTACTTCTTCAAAAGAATGATATTAAAGAAATGAAGAAATACATAGACTCTATGTCTAATTTCATGGCAAACCCTAAAGAATATGTCCAGACAGGAAATAAAACTATTGACAGTTTATTGAATTATAAGCTGCAGCAGGCAGAAAAAGTTTTAGATAAAATAGAAACAAAGATTCATATTCCAGAAAAAATCCAACTACATTCCTTTGATTTAAACATAGTGTTGGGAAATTTATTAGACAATGCTATAGAAGCTGCTGTTAAGACAGAGGAAAAGAAGTTGAAACTTGTACTTTGTCTGGATAGAGGGATTCTTTTTTTGAATATCTATAATAGTTGTATAAGCATGAAAGAGGGGAAATGGGATGGATTAGAAACCACAAAGGAGGATACAAAGCATCATGGAATTGGATTGAAAAATGTGAAAAACATAGTAGAAAAATACCATGGTGATATGGAAATCCTGTGTGAAAATAATACACTGGAAATAGATATTATAATGTATATAAATGAAATGTAAAAGGGGCTGTAATAGCCCCTTTGGTTAATTTCGGCAAAAATATAGCCGAATTCCGGCAAGACAGAAAAAAGCCTCTCTTTTTTTTATATAATGATAAAATAGAAAATAAATGTATAAGGAGGATGTGAAGCATGAAAGGAAAATTCTTAAGCCTGTTGTTACTTACGCTGGTGGGAGCCATTCTTGCAGGTGGGTGTCAAAAAGAACCAGAAGCAGTCCAAGAAGATGGAATAGTGCATGTAAAAAGTAAGACAGATGATCAGATACAAGATATTGTAAATGAGAATAAGGATACACAAAAAAAGAAAGAAGAAAAGGACAACGGACAGATAGATTGTAAATTGGGAACAAAGGAAAATGGTATTAGAATAAATGCAAAACTTCCGAAACTTCCCCGAAAAGCCTATGAGTTGATATTAAAGCCAAATGAAAGAATGAATAAGGATATGCTGGTGGCTTTGTTAGGCAGCGATTCCCAGCATGTGAAAGATATTACCAAAAAGATTATGGAAGGGTCAGAAGTAGAATCAGGAGAGGAAGAGGGAGAAGACAAACTAGTAGAATTTCCTGGTTTTCAGGATGATTCTATTTTGTTTCTTACAGATGAAAAAAGACAAGCTGGATTTTTAGGGCGTACAGGCATTAAGTATGAGGATACAGAATTGATGAAGAAATGTAATAAGGCTGCTAAAACAGGAAAAGAAACCAGAATGTTTTCTTATCACAGTTGGGAGAAAAAAGAGAAAAAAGAGTTGGATTTTTCTTTACAGGATGCACAAAAGCGACTACAAGAAAAACTGGCAGTTGTTGAAATAGAGGAAATTCATATATTTGAAGCGACTCTTTATGAAAACAATGATTTTATGTTTTATGAAATATGTTTTACGCCTTCCTATCAGGAAATTGGAGTTGCCCATGAATTTGGAGGGATAGAATCTGGGGAGGCACAACCTTATGGATGTGCATGGATTACTAAAGAGGGAGTAGTATTTTTAGATTGTAGCGACTTTTGTGGCACAATTGCCCAGAAATCAGAACAGACAAATTTGTTAAGCTTTTCACAAATAGAAAAAATATTAGAAACATATCTAAATAACAATACTATATCCGGTTCTTGGAAGATTACCATGTCAAATATAGAATTTTTATATTATCCGATATTTATGCAAAAGGAAAACAGCCTTAAGCTGACTCCGGTTTGGAATATCTGTATTCCTCTGGAACAGCAGTTGAATCAACAGATAGAAGATGATATCTATTCAAAAGCTACATGTAATATATATATCAATGCAATCACAGGAAAAATAGAGGAGGCAAAATAGAATGCAGGGATTTTTTGTACAGGATATAAAAAGAAGTTTTTATAATAAAGGTTTTGCAATTGGATTCATAATGGTAACAGGAATATTGTTGAGAGTAGTTCTTTTTGAATCTAATCTTAGAGGGACAAGAAGCAGTTATGATACAGTATTAAATTTTACTGCCACATCAGGATTTGGTGTTTTTGCGGGGATATTCCCGGCACTAGCTTATGCATCCAATTTTTGTGAGGAATATCAAAGTGGATATATTCGGATGATATTTTCCAGAATGAAACCAATGAAATTTGGAAGATTTCGGATGATAAGTGTGGCTCTGTCAGGTGGAACCATGTTGGCAATCCCTCTTGGGATTTCATTTATTATTGCCCTGAATTGTGGAATCCCGGGCATACCAAAAGGTTGTGATAAGGGTATACTGGATGGATCAGAAATGTTAGTTTACCTTGAAAAATACGGAGACTGGTCTATTGTAGTTGGACGTGTGTTGCTGGCATTTCTTTTTGGATGTGCATGGGCAGTGGTTGGTCTGGCATTTGCAGTATGGATATCAAACCGTTATGTTGCATTGATTGCACCTTTTGCTTTATATGAATTTCTATGGATGGCACTATATAATGTGCCTATATTGAATCCAATTTGGTTATTACGTGGAGTTGCATGTAATGTTGGAGTATATACTTACCCTATCTGTATGGCTGTGTTATGTGTCTATTTACTGCTGGCAGCTTTGATTGCCGGAATAGGAATAAAAAGGAGGTTCCAAAATGAATAGAAA
Organism: uncultured Clostridiaceae bacterium; assembly: GCA_947177415.1. Classification (GTDB taxonomy): domain Bacteria; phylum Bacillota; class Clostridia; order Lachnospirales; family Lachnospiraceae; genus CAG-411. The sequence goes on along the minus strand of CAMWUK010000046.1, from coordinate 9,225 downwards.
CGTAAATCAAAAAGGAATTCTGCAGATTGCCGGAATGATAAAAAATATATACAAGGAAGAAATACATAGTAAAAGAGTCTGGATGGGGTATCTGTTAGGTGGTGCAATAGTGGCTTATCTGGCAAGGAACTTTATTCTCTACATACAGGATACTGGGGAAGTGGTAAATGTACTGGAAGGATTTATTCTAATAGAGCATGAACGTAAGTATCTATTGTTATTGCTCCTTGGATGGCTTGTGATTATATCAGATGCACCATTTATAAGAGGAAATGCCTATTACAGTTTATACAGAACAAACAAAAACAGATGGAATATAAGTATGCTGTTATATATTCTAAGCCATGGCTTACTCTATGTGCTTAGCATGGCTGGCATTACAGTAGTGATCAGCAGTTTTTGGGGATATATAGGAAAAATATGGAGCAGCCCGGTTTATGCACTGGTAAAGGGTGGTGGTCAAGATTTGACTTCAAAATATATGGTTTCTTTTAGATATGAAGAAATGATGCGGGAAATGACCGTTCCCCAGGCGTTTGGAACAACATGTTTATACTTGTATCTATATCTTATATTACTAGGGGTATTGCTCTATGTTTGTAATCTGATATTAAAGGAAGTTTATGGTATTGCTATTGTCATGGCTGTACATATATCCGGCTATCTATTAGGAGAGTGGCAGATGATAGAACAATCACTGCTTGCCCGTGCTATTCCGGGAAACTTTATCGGAGGGATGGAAAATGACTGGAGTTCCGTATATATATTCCTTGGATTGGTATTGATGCTTTTTGTATGTTCCATGTGGATGATACACCAAGTGGACATTAAGGAGGAAACAGAGGAGGAAGTTTGATGGGAAAATCAATATTTTGGCAATTCTTTTCAGGGATACCTATAGAGGAAATAATAGGGAAAGTTCCATTACTTCCTTTTGGAAGATGGCTTTTTCCTATTGGAGTGTACCTGTTAATAGCAGGAAGTTATATAGAGAAAAGGAGAAATAATGATGTTTTGGTCTGTTACCGTTATGGAAGCAGAAAATGCTGGTGGAACAACCGTTTCTGGAAAGGGTTGGCATACGGTATACCGTTGGCACTTCTGGTTATGCTGCCAATGATTGGGATAGATATGTTATTTTATGGGATAACCAATACCATGGCTGAAATAGTTTTGATGATGGGTTTATGGACATTACATATTATCAGTATGCTGGCATTGTTTTTGGGACTGGATTTGCAAAAAGAGAAAAGAGGAGTCCCGGCAATTTTACTTTTGTTGGAGGGTATTACAATTCTGATTGGATATAGCCATAGAAAGATTGCACATTTTATGTACGGTATGTGGGGGATGTATGTACAAAGCAATTTGTATGATAATGTAAACGGATTTACGGTTAGCAGAATTCTATTTATGGAAGTATTGCTTATTGTGATAATCTGGTTATGTGGAAGGATTGTTGTAAAAGAAAGGAGTTTTTAATATGACAGATGTAATTACAGTAGAGAATGTAACGAAAAAATATGGTACAATTACCGTATTGGATCATGTTAGTATAGCCTTTAAAAAAGGAAACATTTATGGAATTGTAGGAAGAAATGGTTCTGGAAAAACAGTTTTATTTAAGTCAATGATTGGATATGTAAAGCCTACCAGTGGGTGCATTAGGGTCAATGGAAAAGAAATTGGAAAAGATGTGGATTTTGCAGAAAATATAGGAGTTATAATTGAGAATCCTGGATTTTTAAAAAATTATAGTGGTTATAAAAATCTGGAATACCTGGCAGGAATCCGTAAAATGATTGGGAAAAAAGAAATAAGAGAAAGTATGAATCTGGTGGGATTGGATCCAGATAACAAGAAAAAGGTGGGAAAATATTCTCTTGGTATGAGGCAGAGATTGGGAATTGCACAAGCAATCATGGAAAATCCTGACATTCTAATTCTGGATGAACCAATGAATGGCTTGGATAACCAAGGAGTAGAGGATATCAGAAATATTTTATTGCAATTAAAAGAACAGGGAAAAACGATTGTACTTGCAAGCCATAATAAAGAAGATATAGAGTTGTTGTGTGATGAGGTTTTTGAAATGGATCATGGAAAAATAAAAATGAGAAAAGACTTTTAAGCATAACTTAGGTATTGGTTGTTTTGTAGGAAAGTTTATGCTAAAATCTCTATTGAAAAATACTTGTTTTGTGCTATAATAATAGAAGTTAGCGGCAACTTTTGCTTTTAGGAAATTTTGTTCTATAAAGAACAGCGTTGGATAAAAATACAATAGAAAGGAAATGACTGAAAAGATGAGTTTATTAGAAGAATGGAGAAGATTTGCATACGGACAGGATTCCAATACAAAAAAAGGACAAATGTTTTGGGCAGGGTTCTTTAATTTAGAGAGAGGTATTTATGAGCAGATTCTTGCTAAACCGGAAGAAGTAGTAAGAGGAACTGTAAAAGAATTAGCAGCGAAATATAATGTAGAAGTAATATATATGGTTGGTTTTTTAGATGGAATTAATGATAGTTTGGTAGAAGCCAATCCTATTGATACAATGGATGAGAATACCCAGGTAAACCTTGGATATGACAAGGAGAAATTATACTATAATATGGTAGCTGCAAGAGCAGAATGGTTATATGAATTACCAGTATGGGAGACTCTTTTGACAAAAGAAAAGAGAACAGAATTATATCGTGCCCAGAAGATATCTGGTACTATTGTCAAGGAAAAGAAGATTGGCAGAAATGATCCTTGCAGTTGTGGAAGTGGTAAGAAATATAAGTATTGTTGTGGTAGATAGAGAAAGTAATATAAAATGTAACTGTTCATGGTAGAAACACGCATTTACTGCGTGTTTCGTATGAAAAAGTAAAGTTGATTGCTACGTGCTACGCACTCCCGCAATCACCAACTGTATTCGTATTCCGGGCTGTTGCCCTACATACTCATACAGTTTAGCCAGCCAAATGTCTATATTTCTTTGCAATCAAGCTTGCACGAAATATAGCCGTTTGTCAGGGCTTTTTACTATAAAATAGCATATCCGCAAGATATGAGGAAACATCTTAACACTATAGACATGTTCTCATATTTTGCGGATATTATGTTATTGTTATGTATATAAAAATACTAAGACATTTCGCCTTCCTTCACATCTTTTTCCTGACGGTAAAGCAGATAATCTGCATAGGCATTTAATTCTTTTGAACTATGATCATTTAGTTGTTGATACAAATTAAAAAAATTCACGATATCCTTATCTAAAACTTCACCACCGATAGGCAGATAGGCATCAGAGACACCAAGCAGATAATCACAGGAAACATCAAAATATTTAGACAAAGCAATTAATTTATCAAAAGATGGTTCATTTCTTTTGGATTCATAGTTAGAAATGGCAGTTGGCTTTAATCCAAGTATATTTGCCAGTTCGCTTTGTGTAAGTTTATGTTTTTGTCGCAGTTGTTTTAAACGAACATTAAAATTCATGAAAATCCTCCCTCGGAAGTATAGTTTGCAAAACGTGTACTTTTTTGATATGTCTTCATTATATAACAAGAAATGCAAGGATGTCAATACTTCGGAAAGCGGAAAGGATAAAAAAATCACGAATTGTGAATATAAAACACTTGATTAGTATTTTCGATAAAGAGGGGGAAATATAATATGGTAGAAAAAAAACAAAGTGCTCATAATAAGTTTGCGAGAATTATGGAATATGGATTAGAGCTAATCCTTTTCTTTGATAGAGAAGGTAAGATTTTGGAAGGAAATCAGGCAGCAAAGAAAGAATTAGGATATGAAAATGATTTGGAAAATGTTCTGATTTACAAGGTATTTCCCAAAGTTATTGGAAATGAGCAGGGAACTTTAGTTATCCTGGACAACAGCCAAAGGAAATCCATAGAAAAAAAAGAAATCTTGGAAACCGTTGCATATCGGAAAAACCAGACTTGTTTTTCAGTAGATTTAAAAGTTTGTATTGAGGAACAGAATGGTGAATTCTTTGGCATGTGTATAGCTGTTAATACAGCGGCAAAACAAGGGGCACTTAAGGATATGATGAAGGCAAAAGAGAAGGTAGAGGATGCTACCAAAATCCGAAACGAATTTGTATCTAATGTTACCCATGAACTTAGAACCCCGGTAAATGGAATTATGGGTCTTTCAAAGAATTTAATGGAGACAGAATTAGATGATGAGCAAAAGGAATCTGTGCAGATTATAAATATGTGTTGCAGTAATATGATTGGAATTATTAATAATTTATTAGATTTTTCCAAACTGGAAGCAGGAAAATTTATGATAGAAGAAAGAGAGTTTTCTTTTCGTGAGGCTATTGATAAAACCATTGCAATGAATCTGAATCAGGTCAATGAGAAGGGACTAAAACTACTTTTGAATATTTCTCCAGAAATACCAGAAAGAATTATTGGAGATGAACTTAGGATTTCGCAAATTTTGACGAATTTAATTAATAATGCAGTTAAATTTACTTCGGCAGGACAGATTGTAGTGGATGTGGTAAAAACCATAGAAGTGAACCGTTCTATTGAATTGTTTTTTATGGTAATGGATACAGGAATAGGAATTGCACCAGAAGATATGGACAAGCTGTTTAAAAGTTTTTCCCAGGTGGATGCTTCTATTACCAGAAGATTTGGTGGGAGTGGTCTTGGACTTACCATTGTTAAGGAATTGGTAGAACTTATGGATGGAGAGATTCATGTGGAAAGTGAAAAGGGAAAAGGAAGCACTTTTTCTTTTTCTATCCGTGTAAAAAAAGCAGAGGATTATATAGGAATAGCAGAAAACAGACCTAATGGAAAGTTTGTATATGATGGTACAAAGAAAAGAGAAGTTAAGAATTTACAGGATGAAATGTGTGACTTGGAAGAAATGTACTGCTTTGGTTCAGCGGAGAATAAAAAAGAAATAAAAGCTGCCATGGAAAAACTAATTATTTGTATTGAAATGGGAAACTGGGAAAAGGCAGAGTTATTTTCTGGCACGATTAAAAAATTGGCAGAAAGCAATTTGGAATTAAAGAGAAAAGCACTTCGGGTAGAGTTGTCAGCAAGGAAAGAAGATTATGAACATGCTTTACCAGAGTATAAAGAATTGCAGGATGCAGTAAAGAATATCCTTATGATATAAGTAGGAAAGGTAACAGTTCAGGTAGGTCTGCACACTCTGCTGTGAAGACCGTAAAAAAGACTAAAACAGGATTGGAATTGGGCAATTTATATGCGAAGCTTGCCCAATTCCGTAACAGTTCAGCCAGGGGGCTGAACTGTTACAGGGAAAGGGGACAAGTATATGGCAAGTAGATTAATGGGGACACAAACACCTAATATTTTAATTGTGGATGATACCACATCGAATTTAGTTATTCTGGCAGAAATGATTAAGAGTATTGGATATATTGCAAGACCGGTTATTAGTGTAAAACAGGCATTGTCTGCTATTGCTGTTAGTAAGCCGCACTTGATATTATTGGATATTTCCATGCCAGAAGTGGATGGATTTGATTTTTGTGAAATGTTAAAACAGGATACCACATTAAGTGATATACCTATTATTTTTATTTCTGCATTAAATACCACAGAAGATAAGGTCAAGGGGTTTAAACTGGGAGCAGTAGACTTTATATCAAAACCTTTCGAATTGGAAGAAATTACTTTGCGAATTAATACACATCTTAAAATATTTCAAATGCAAAACGAATTGAAGGTACATAATAAACGGCTGTTTAAAATGTTTAATGACCAGATAAAGCAGGTGACCGAGGAACAAAAGCATTTGATATATACATTAACAAAGTTATTGGAGTCCAGAATGGAGGGAGAAGAGGCTCATATTGAGAATGTGGGACGGCTTTGTAAACTAATGGCAATGAGCCTGCAGTTTAGTTCTAAATTTGAAAAACAGGTAACCGCAAGCTTTTTGGATAATATTGTAATGGTAGCACCTCTTCATGATGTGGGAATGGTCAAAATCCGGGATGCTATTATATTAAAAGAAGAGAAATTGACAGAAGAAGAGCGGGAAATTATGCAGAAACATACGCTGATTGGAGCGGAAAGTTTACAGGAATTATATGAATTGAATAAAAATGAAAGTATGGAAATGGCAGTGGATATTGCAAAATATCATCATGAAAAGTGGGATGGTACAGGATATCCGGCTGGTTTAGCAGGAGAAGAGATTCCTTTGGCAGCAAGAATCGTATCTGTAGTAGATGTATATGATGCACTCACTAGTGGGAAAAGCTACCGGAAAGCATATACCCATGAGGAAGCCATTGAGATCATGAAGGGAGAAATTGGGAAAAGTTTTGATCCCAATATTATGGAAGTATTTTTGAAGATTCATAATCAGTTTCGCAAAGAAGAAAAAAAAGAGATAAGTTAAGAAAAATACTAAAAAAAAGTAAAAAATACATGAAAAGGGAAATAATGTTCATAATCTCTTTTTCTTGAAGTTTCTGCTTTTTTATGTTATACTTATCCTAACAAAGAGGACAGAAGATAAGGCACAGAGTATGTAGATATGATGAGAAGGTGAGATTTATGAAATTAAGTAAATTTTTAGATGAATTGGATGAGATTGTCTACATTACAGATGCACAAACAAATCAACTAGTATTTTTGAATCGAATTGGAAGAAAACTTTTAGGGAAAAAGGACTATAAGGGTAAGTGCTGCTATAAGACTTTGTACGGAAAAGAAGAGGTCTGCAGCACATGTCCAAGAGCACAATTAGAGGAAGACACTTATTTTGTACGAAAAAATGAAACAGCAATTGGAGGAAGCTGTTGTACAACAAAGGATAAGTTGTTAATGTACGAGGGGCGTTTGTGTCAAATGGAGATACAACAGATTCCAAAGGAGATCCGGCAGACAAAGAAAAAGACCAGAGATAAGTTGACAAACTTATTGTTGGCAGGAGAGGGAAGATGTGTCATTGAGCAATATCTGTCTGAAGAAAATGGCAAGGATGGCATGCTTTTTCTTGTGGATGTGGATCAGCTATGGAAAATTAATGAAATGTATGGATGTTTTTTTGGTGATGAGGCAATCAAAGAGATTAGTAAGTTAATCTTAGACCGGGTGAGCCAGGAAGATGTAGTTGCACGAATTGGTGGAGATGAGATATTGATTTACCGAGGGGGGATTTCCATAAAAGATGCTTATGCATTTGGAAAGGAGATTTGCCAAGAGGTAAAGGAACTTTATCAGAATGAGAAACAGGAGAATGTACTTTCTTGTAGTATTGGGATGATGAATTCCGGATTGATAAAAGATTATGAGGAGCTATTAAAGTATGCAGAATTTGCTTTAGAATATGTAAAACGTCATCAGGTAGGAGAAGTCTTGTATTACATAGACATGAAGGAAGAGATTGATGAAAGCATACAAAAAAGCAAATATACACCAAGACAGGATTATAACGAAGTACGGTTTGGCAGCAAATCAAAAGATACCTTACTTTTTGTACGGAAATTATTGGAAAAATCAAAATCTTTAAAAACTGCTATGTATATGATAATGGCAAGAATTGGAAGAGAATATGGATTAAGAAGAATTGCTATAATGGAAGTGGATCAGGATTTCTTAAGCAACCATGTTATCATTCAATGGAAACGGAATGAAGGAATGAAACAGCTTCCGGAAAAAATGCCTATTACAGAGAATGCTTTTGAGGTAATCAAAGAGAATTTTACAAAAAATGAATATTTTATTGTGGAACATATTTCTATGGACGCAGATTACAACAAAGAGGGAGACAGTGTGGACTGTTCTTTGTTGATATGTGATCTTAAGGAGCAAAATAACATGACCAATCTTATGGTGTATGAATGTGAAGAAGCAGAAGCAGGCTGGCCGGAAGAAATTTGTGAATTATTAAAAGAAATTACAAATTTAATTGAACTTTATAATCGTAGAGAAAGTATGAATCGTGAGATTAAAGAAAAATCTGAATTTTTGTCTGGTATCTCCCATGAGATTCGTACGCCAATGAATGCCATTTATGGCTGGACCAGTATTGCAAGAAAGCATACAGATGATAAACATAAAGTAAAAGAATACCTGGATAAGATTGATACTTCCAGCAAATACCTGCTCTCTATTATGGATGAAATATTAGATGTGGAGAATATGGAAAATGGACGTTTTGAGATTATAAGAGAAAGATTTTCACTTAGTGAGCTTTATCATCAGATTGAAGATTTATTCTGTGAACAGATACAAGAAAAACAAATGAAATTGTATTTCGTAAATCAGAGCGACTGTGACTGCTTTTTAGGGGATAGAAAGCATTTGCAGCAAAGTATCATAAATATTCTGGATTATGTAATTAAAAATACAGAAAACAATTCTTCAGTTACTCTTCATAGCATGCAGATAGGAGATTTAAGGGAAGAAAAGGTATGTTTTTCCATTGAAAGCACAGGAAAATATGGGCATTCTTATGAGCTGGAACAGTTGAAGGAAATGTTAGGGGAAACCGAGACCATGTTCCGGACAAAATTGGGAGATATTTCACTTCCACTGCTTATCAGTAACCGTTTCATACAAAGTATGGGAGGACAGATGGAAGTAGGAGAAGTAGAAGGTGGATTATATCTATCCTTTGCTATTCCATTGGAAGCAGCAAAGATAATCATAGAACCAAAATCAGACGAGGAGAGAGATTATAATTTTCAAGGAAAACGTTTATTATTAGTGGAGGATAATCTTCTTAATGTAGAGGTAGCACAGACTCTTCTTGAAATGGTAGGTTTTGAAGTGGATGTTGCAGAGAATGGCAAAGTAGCTGTGGAGAAGTTTGATAAGAATGAGGATGGAAGTTATGATGCTATTTTAATGGATATCCGTATGCCAATTATGGATGGACTGGAAGCAACCAGACGAATCCGCAATCTTGGAAAAAAGGATTCCAGAACAATATCTATTGTAGCCTTATCTGCCAATGCTCATGATGAAGATGCCAAAAAATCCATTGCAAATGGAATGAATGGACATCTTGCTAAACCCATAGAGGTATCGGATTTGTACAGGATGTTAGATCAATTGATCACCTAAATAGTTGCTCTGAAATATAAAAATTGTTGCAGGAATTAATTTTTGATTCTTGCAGCAATTTTTTTGTTTATTACAACGTATCTGTTCAGTACCTGAACAGATACGAGATTTTAGCCCATAAAAATTCGC
>CAMWUK010000045.1 GCA_947177415.1 uncultured Clostridiaceae bacterium | reverse complement strand
AAAGGACACCACTTTGTGCTATGATTGAATTGAATAAAAAAATACACACTGGGAGGTGTCCCTTATGATAAAAAGTACAACTTATTTTCAAGAAAATTGCATCAAAGAATTTGAAAAGATGGAAAATGATTTTTTTAGAAACAAGGATAGATTTGTTGGTCTATCCTTGTTTGTAGGTAAACTTATATATTTTTATTTCTCTTACTATTATCATACAATCAAGTCTTCTCATAAAAAATATTCTCCTTGAAATTTATAGAAATAGAAATATAGTTAGACTCAATAATAATTAAGAAAAAAACACACTATCAACCAAGGGTTCCTTCTCATGTTTGGATATACGCCACGCTTAGTTTTACTGGAACATTAAATTTCCAGCAAAAACAGGAACACTGATAAAAACAAAATACGCAAAGTTCAGAAAGAACCCAACCAAAGCTGATAGTGCTTCTTTTAAATTTTTATCTTTTTCTTCATTTTATACCATCTTACAAATAGAGCAATTAAAATGGGATAACTAAACGAAATGTAATAATATAATATTCCAAAAACATCCGCTATAACTATTTCATCTACTAACCACCTATCCCAAAAATTCCCACTACGTACGGCATACCGTTCACCATCTAATAATGGAAATATCGGAGAGTTACAAATGATTATGGTAAAATATCGTATTATAAAAATAATAATATAAATTATCTTCATTGTTATTTTACATACTTTATTATCGTAGTACATGAAGTAATAACGAAAAAATACCATATCAAATACAGCAATTCCTATACACTGAACAATAAGACTTACAAATGCCATATATAGATTAACATAGATATATTGGCGAGAGAAAATCCACCCACCCACACTACGATCTATCTCTCCGGTAGGAAAGGAGACAAAAATTTTACGACCTATAAATATACAACCCACCATTACTACAAACGCTGCCAAAACAATGAAAATATTTGTCATGACTCCTTTCTTGCTCATTTCTTTCTCCTCCTTATATGGTTAATCCCACCAAAAGAACCATACTTTTGATTTACTTAGACAATCTGCAACTTCTCCAATCGTTCCACTTCTAGTTCCCTGATCCACCCGGTCAGGACAAAATGCATAATGTTCTTTTGCCAATTGCCATGCCTGTTCTTCGTCCTCTACTACCTTTTCTGCCACGAATTCCAATGTATCATGGGAGATTACTGCTGGAACTGCACCATATTGTTCATACCAATACCGGCAAATCTCCATCATTTCTGATGCTTCAGGGCACTCATTCCATCCACCCATAGGCAGCCATGCAATTACTTCCCAAGGTTTCTTCACTGGAATTTCAAATAAAATCGTCTCCTGTATTCTATCTTCACCATACTCCCCAAAGGCACTTAATTCTTCTATAACCTCTCCATCCTTCTTTTCGCCCATGAGATCGCTCATTGTTAAATTCTCTTCTTCCTCTATATAATCCGAATACTCCTTAAAACGCTCTTGTAAAATCTGCTCTGCATCTCTTCGTTTTTGTGCTATGATATCTTCTTTGGAATAAGAATCATCTTCAAGAATTCCCAGCCACTCTGCCAATGTATCATCAGATGGCACCAATACTGGTATAAATCCTTTTTCTTTTCCTTGGGCTAATGACTTTTTATAAGCACTATTTACCTCACTAATGGTATTATCTTCAGTAAATACTTGGTGAGGGCAATTTACTTTATCAATAATTTCTTTTGTTATCTGGCTATATTCTTTTGACATCACACAAACCGGCTCATTCCAATACCCGCTTTCACTGTCTGTAAATAGATTCCATACAACCTCATATAAGGTATCAAAAAATTCATATCCCTGTTTTTCATTAAACTTCCACTTATCAAATCCGTCCCTTTTATACTCCCAATATGCTCCACCACAAATAAAAGATATAGCAAACTCTTTCCATGAATCAAATTCTTCATAAGCCTCATCTGCCACTTCACACAATAACTTGCTAGCCTCCTCGTAACTAAGCCATTCCATTGTATAACCCATCCTGATTATTGGAATAATCTCCGCATAATCCCATGCAGCAAAACCACCAACTCCAACAATATCTCTAAAATTTTCTGCAAACTTTTTACAAGAGAGAAAGGCTTCTTGTCCATTACTGCTTAATTCCTTCAAATCTAAAGATGGCTCTCCATCCCAAAAAGACTTAAATTGCTCATAATCTGCTCCTACTGTTCCATCTCCTACTTCTCCATTAAACCACTCCTCATAATATCCATACACATCATCCTGATTATGAATATTAAACCCTTTCAGCTTTTCATATATTTCCTCTTTAGACACACTATCAATTTTTATGTAGTCCAAATTCCATTCATAAATCAAACAACTTGGTGCACTTAATAAAATCGCAAATTCTTCTTTATTTTTATTACTCCACTCTCTTTCTTTGTTAAAAGGAATCTCCCTTATTTTTTTTGCAAAATAATCCATTTTATTTTCCTCCTTCCCACGCCCTTTCACTATTCCATGTATTTTTTCAAAAAAATTACTCATTTTTCCTCCTATTCTGCTGCTAATTCGCTTTTGGCGAAAGGCTGGATTGTTGGCTGTTCTATGCTCTTGGCACATAGTTTGACAACAAGTGTCAAGCTTGTGAATGAACAGCAACGCTAATTTTTCAAAAGAACTATACTTTTGATTTGCTGCACATTTTCTCTAATTGTTCTATTTTACCTTCACTTTTCTCTCAGTCAAGGCAAAATGTTTTGAGTATACATATTATATCATTATACAATGTCATTTGATATTATAAAATTAAAATTTCTTTAAAAATTTATTAGTAACATCTACCGTTCCAACATTGAAGCAAATAATTTCTCTAATAAATGACTATGTCTCGCTTCTAAGAAGTTACTGTTCACACCTACGGTGCAAACAGTAACGGAATCCAGCCTATTTACAGTTCGCCTTTGGCGAAAGGCTGGATTCTTGGCTGTTTTATATTCTTGGCACATAGCTTGACAGCCAGTGTCAAGCTTGTGAGTGAACAGTAACTCTAAGACACTATTACATACAAAAAAGGAACTGCCACATTAAATCTAAAACCAAAGTTCCGATTACTCTTAATGCGACAGCCCCTACACTCAGCTTATTTGATCATTTTAAAATTCTATTTCTTTACCTTTATTTTAGATATTGTCTTAGTCGCTTGCATACCTAAACCATCCTTAACAGTTACTGTGACTTTGAAAGTTCCTGTTTTAGTTGCCTTCCAAGACCAATTGTTCTTTGTCTGGCTTGCAGAACTCTTTACAGTTTTTCCTTTGGAATCCTTCACAACAAACTTGTAATGGTAGCTTGCTTTACCACCTGAAACAGTTGCTGTAAATTTAATACTCTTTCCTTTTTTAACCGTATTTTTACTTGCCTTCAAAGAAGAAACTGTTACTTTCTTAGAAATAACCAAAATTTTCTGTTCTTTCTCTACTTGATTGTTCTTTGCATCTTTTACCACTACTTTTATGGTATAGGTATCTGCTTTTGTTGGTTTGTATGTATAACTGGTGTCTCCACCATTTTTAGAAGAAGATACTAATGTTCCCTTACTATCATATACATAGAAACGATATTTGTTTGAGCCTTTTCCACCAATTGCACTTACAGTTGCTTGAATATTCTTATTCACTATCTGATATTTTACAGGTGTTACCTTAAAGTCAGAAATTGTTAATTCCATATTTGGATCAACTGTTGGTGTTGTAGTTACAACCGCAGATGGTGTAACAGTTGCTGGTGCATCTGTTGGAATTGGTGTAGCTGGCACAGTTGGTGCTGGTGTTGCAGTTTCTAGTGGTTCATCTTTTACACGAACCAATGCAACCATTGCTGCACGAACCGCTCTTGCTTGCTTGTTAACAGTAAGCTGGCTGGCTGTTGTGTCTGCCACAACCTTCTCTGCTGAAACTACCTCTGTTGCAAGAGCAGCCAGACCTTCTGCGGCATACTCTTCATTTGTTTTTGTTTTTGCAGTTGCAATTACTTTTTCCAGACTTTTCTTTGTCACTGGAATTACTTTTTTATCACCTGTAATAGCTTCCTCTTTTTGTTCATCTACACTAAATCCACTTCCAATAGTCAAATAAGTATTGGCATTTAATTCTTTAATATCTGGTGTCTGACCTTCACTACTGTTGACAATTGCATTGTAAGGTTCATTGACTGGTAATTCAAATACATAATAACCGTCTGCGTTCTTTTCTTTTAACGGAGTGCCAGGCCATCCACCTGCATAAGTTCCATTATCATTCCATACATAAATATTCGGATTTGCAATATCCGTTTTTACATAAATACATGGCAATGGAAGATTACTAATCAATGAATCACATGCATCCTGTAAATTCTCTCTTGCAGCATCATAAGCTTCATAACTTCCAACTGTTTCTAAAAGTTTCTCTGCCTCAGCTTTGACTGCTTTTGCATCTGCAACCAAGTCAGCATCAAAATCATCTGTAGAAGATGCAGCAATTTTTTCTGTCGCTGTGGACACATAATTTGTTAATCTTGCTCTGCTTCTCTTTTCTTTATTTACTACCTGATAAGCTACAGAGACTTTTAAATATAACTCATCTGCTTTCACATCAGAAGCATTTGTATCTGCTATCAATGCTTTTGCCTCTTTCATGACAGCCTGTAAATTATCCCAGCTTGTCTTTGTATAATCTGTCTCTGTAAGTGCTGCTGCATCAATTGCTGCTATCTTCTCTTGTAATAATAAAGTTGGAGAAGTAACACGAAGTTTCATTTTCACTGTTTTTGTCTTGTTCGTACTATCTGTAACAGTGAATTTAATTATGTGGTTACCAGCTACTGCATTTGTCCAGCTAAATACACCAGTCTTTGCATCAAAAGTTGCTCCAGCAGGTAGATCACTTGCAGATAAAGTAACTGTATCACCTTCATCTGAATCCTTACCAACAACTGTAAATTCTACTTTTGTTCCCTGTTCCACTTCCATATCTTTTACTCCAACAATATTTGGAGCAGTATTTGTCTTTGTGCTAATTGGATTTGCATCAAAGGTATTTTTTGGAACAGCTACTACTAAAGATTTTCTTGGAACTGTAACTGTATTATCTGTTGTAGTAGATACACCTTTTACATCTGCCTTTAATCCATCGGATACTAATACCCACTGGTTTGAACCATCTGTTGCTGTCAAACTTACCTTCTTATCTTCTAAAGTATTATTCATAAGTACAGCTACCTGGTTCCATTCACCAGCTTTATTATTTGATAAATAATATCCGATGCTGTTTACGGTAGACTGAATATGACCTTCTGCATCTTTTCCACCATTCACACTGGTAAAATCTGTAATTTCTGTTAAATTACTTCCATTTACCTTATTGAAGAATCCTGTTTCTGTATTTTCTTCTACTGTTTCACCAGATTCTGTATAAATATTCCGGAAACCGCTAAATGATTTTCTAATATCAATCATTCCATGATAGTAAGATACCAAACCGCTATAAGTAGAAGTTCTTGTCCAATCTAATTTGTTTACAATATCTCCTGCATTATAACTATTTTCATTTCCTGACTTAGATCTGGCAAATTCCTCACCTGCATGTAAGAAAGTTCCACCATGGGATGTCAACAAATATCCTGCAGCAAGTCTGTTCATCTCCACATATTTATCTTCTGTAGTATTGTAATCCTTGGCACCTGTGCTATCAATCAACTTATCCCATATTGTCTGGTTATCATGACAAGAGTCATAAGACAATACTCTTGCAGAAGTATCTGCCCAGTAAGCTCTCCACATCCACCATTCACTGGTATTCTTACCTACAGAACCCATAATTCCGCCAAATACACTGGTAGGGAACTTCTCATGATCGGTATACAAGCCACTAATTCCATAATTCTGCTGTACAAATCCAATCTGTTTTGCCTTTTCATTACTAGTCTCTCCCTTAATTGCATCACGAATCTGGTCGTTGAAATATCCGATTCCATCATCTAAGTTCCGGGCGTATGTTTTATATGCACTAGTTTCTTCATAAGAACCATTTCCTGTCCAGCCTTCACCATACATAACAATAGTGTCTTCTCCAAATGTATCATCCAAATCTTTGCGAATGTTATTCATGGTTGCAGCATCATGGATACCCATAAGGTCAAAACGGAATCCATCAATATTATATTCTCCTGCCCAATATTTCAGGGAATCCCGCATGAACTTGTCATACATTTTTGCACCTGATCTAGTGGCATTACCACATCCAGACTCATCATTGTATACAATCTTTTTGCCGCTTTTGGTTAATTTATAGTAATAATCTGGCATAAGTTTTGTAAAGCTAGAATCTTCTGTACTATATGTATGATTATATACTACGTCCATAATTACCTTAATTCCTGCATCATGTAATGCCTGAATCATCTCTTTCATTTCAGTAATTCTTGTATTTCCATTATATGGATCGGAAGAATAAGAACCTTCTGGAACATTGTAGTTTTCTGGATTATATCCCCAGTTGTAGTTATCTTCTAATAGAGTATTTCCCGCTTTTGTTTCATCTACTCCGCCGTAATCATACATTGGCAAAATTTGTACATGAGTTACTCCTGCTTCCTTTAAATAATCTACACAACTTGCTATCTTACCTTCTCCATTTACTGTGGTACTTTCTGTAAATGCTTTGTATTTTCCTCTGTTTTTTTCTGATACACCAGAGCTTACATCAATAGAAAAGTCCCGGACATGAACTTCCCAAACTACAACATCACTAAGACTTGTCTTTTCTCTTTTGTAAGAAGTGTCCCATCCTTCTGGGTCGGTACTGTCTAAATCTACAACCATACCTCTTGCTCCATTTACACCAGCTGCTTTCGCATAAGGATCTACTGCTTCTTTCGATTTTACTCCGGCAAACATTGCTGTATAAGTATAATAGGTATTTACCATATCTCCTTCACAGGTATATTCCCAAACACCTCTATCCCCTTTTGTCATCTTATAACTGCCTAACTTTTTTGCTCCTTCTTCTTCGTCACTACCCTTATTATACAGATTCAAGGTCATCGAATCCGCTTCTGGAGACCATACCTTAAAAGTTGTCTTTTCCTTAGTATAAGTACAACCCAAATCATTGCCTTCATAAGCATTTTCCTTATCATACTCGGCATCATAGTAATTCAAATCCTCTACATAAAGTGCATTTGATGCTGCTTTCGCTGTATTGGAAAGTTTCCATTCTAATCCTGGAATATTTCCAAGTGAAGTTGCAACCATAGCGGATGTCATAACTACACCTAGCGTTTTCTTTGTTACCTTATTTTTCATGTTGTATAATTCCCCTTTCTTAATCCCCAACTATTCACATCCTATATAACAGACCACTGTTATCATAGCTAAGATATGCTATTTGGCATCACTTATCTGTAATTTTCGTCAATTAGATCTGTTAAACATATCTAAGATTATGAATCAATTTGGCTAATTATGAAAACTGGACAGCAAATGTTACTGTCCAGTTTTTTTGCTTAATTCAATTATAAATCACTTTTGGTACTCTTTCAATCTTTTTCCAATTAGGATACCTTATTTCTTTTGAAACCTATTTTATCTTAAATGTTGTCTTCTTTGTTACAGTCTTATAAGAATCTTTCACATATACATATAAAGTATAAGTTCCCTTCTTTGTAGGTTTCCAGTTATATTTGCTAGTAGTCTTATACTTACTATCTTTTACTGTCTTTTTCTTAAGTTTCACAACAAAGCGGTATTTTACTTTTCCTGATGCATTTTTTGGTGTTGCTGTAATAGTAATCTTCTTATTTCTCCTTTGTGGTGATTTCTTGCTCAACTTAACGGTAGCAGATAATCCCTTAATTACATACTTACCAATCTGTGCTTCACTATCCCTGTTTAATGCATCAATTACACGAACATATACATAATAGGTTCCTGCCTTTGTTGGTTTCCATGTGCAACTATTTGATGTACCATACTTACGAATTACAGTTTCATTATTACTGTTTACTTTCGTTTTGTAGAAGAACATATACTTATAAGTTCCTGTTCCATTAGATGCTGTAGCTGTAAGTTTAATACTTGTACCAGCTTTTTGAGGTGATTTCTTTGAACTTGAACCTTTCACCGTTAAATCAAAATATGGATCAAAACCAGAGTTACCTGGAGTCTGCGTTGGTGCTGGTGTTTGGTTTGGTTTATCTGGTGCAGGTGTTTGGTTTATATTTGTACCAGATGTTGGTGCAGGTGCATCTGATGGTTTAGTTGTCTTAACTGGATTCGTTGGTGCAGGTGCATCTGATGGTTTAATTGTTTCAGATGGTTTATCTGTTTTATCCGGCTGCTTTGAATTAACTGGCTGGTTTGAATTAACTGGCTGGTTTGAATTAATTGGCTGGTCTGGTGTTGCAGGTGTATTTGTCTCTGCTGGGTTACTTGAATTTCCTGGCTGGTCTGGTGTTGCAGGTGTATCTGTCTCTGCCGGATTACTTGTATTTTCTGGTCCATCTGAAACTACAGGTGCAATAGTCTGTGGTACTTCTGTTTCCGGTGTATCACTTTGCTCTGGACTAGTAGTCGCAATTACTCCTTCATCAGAACCTTTATACTTTAACTCCTTTGTTACTGTTGTATTTGCTTCATCATGTGCTTGTACAGAAATCTTAACAGTATATTCCTTTCCATCTTCCGGAGTAAACGAATATGTATTATTCTTTGAATAGTAATGGTCTCCTACATATTCTCCTCCACACTTTACTTCATATTTGTAATATACTACTCCATCATTAATGGTGCTGGATGCTCCGACCGTAATAGTTTGTGTCTCTCCTGCCTTTAAAGCTGTTCCATCTGCTGGTGATACATTCTTAATATTTAGTGGTCCAGGTGTAGGTTCTGGTGTTGGAGTTGCTGGACCTTCTGGGTCACTATCATAAAACTTACCATCAACAAACCAATATTCTCCAGCAGCCTTACCTGTTACATCGTCTGGAGTAAGCTTATTTCCACCTTGAACAATTAAAAATCCATCAACACCTGCATCAAATGCACAATAACTCCAGCCATTTCCCATTACTGGATCAGCTTCCATAGCCTCTCCTGGCCAAGTAGTTCCTGTGCTGCCTTTCCAATAATGGATAGTCAAACCGGTTCCTTTTACATGTAATATAATTTGCTCTTCTGCGGCAACCTGTGATGCCTCTGTAGCTACCTCTACCGTCTTTGCCTGTGTTACCGGACTTGTAGCAAATATACTGGTAGCTGCAACGGCTACAGCCAACAATCTGCATACAAACCGATTATGTTTTCGTCTTAACATAATTTCCTCCTTCTTTGCCTTCCTTTGACTATTATAACAATAGTCTCATAGTTTCATACTTTTGACTCCTACTGTAAACTAAGCATTCCTTCTACTTTTTACTTATGAATGCCATTTGCTTTACTTTACCTTAAAACTTTTGGAAACACTTGTACTAGTCTCTCCATCTTTTGCATAAACGGTTACCTTATAGGTTCCTTTTTTCTTTACCTTATAGCTGGCAGTCTTTTTTGTAGAATAGTCTTTTACTTTTACCTTTTTACCATTTGGTGTCTGAACTACAATCTTAGTCTGTGCTGTACCTATGGAAGGTGTTGCGTCTACTGTAAATTTAACACTATCATTCACAGAGTAACTATTTTTATTGAATTTCACACGATTAATAGATATCTTACCAGGGGTTACAACGAATTCTCTAATATCGCTTACAATATCATACGCATCCTTTGCTTTCACCTCAAAGTTATATATACCTACCTGATCAAACGTATAACTTATATAGTCACAATCTGTGTCTTCCGCAATTGTTTGATAAGAACCATCTGGTAACTTTACTGTATATGTATATGCATACTCTCCAGTTCCGCCTTCACAGTTTGCAGATAAAACGACTCTTGTTCCTGCCCTCTGTGGATATGTCTTATCAAAAGATATCTCAACAATCTGTAAATCTGCGGAGATATCTTTTTCTGCTGCAAACACGTTACATATATAGTTCACAGGCATAACTGCTGTTACCATTGCGGCCGATAACATGCTGGTTATTGCTACTCGTCTTAACTTTTTATAAAACACGCTACTACCTCCTTTATATCTACTTAATATTCTATAATAGTTTTGTAACAAAATCAATATTCTTTTAATACCCAATAGGCAATTTTTACAATTTCACCAAGATACCCCTATCTCTTTTGTTTGTATTGTACATATCATAATACTCCAACAAATCAAATAGAAATCATACGAAACAAAAAATCTGCCACATTAAACAAAAGTATGCTTAGTACGGCAGATCTATTCCTTATAAATCTAGTATGCAGGTTATTTAAGAAATTTTCTAACTGTTCAGAACCATAAACAGTTACGAAATATTTGCTTTTTTTGCCATTGCTACTGCTAATGCTCCTGGTCCAATATGACAAGATACACTGAGAGAGAGAGGATTAACCATAATTTCTATCCCAGGATATATTTTCCAAATTTCCTCTTTTAGCTCATTGGCACCTTTTTCATTCTGAGTATGTGCAATATTAATATACATTCCCTCTAAATCATTATGAAAACGGTTTTCCATATCATCTTGTAATGCCTTTAGCATAATTGACATTCCCTGTTTTACCGTTCTTGCTTTTGCAAATGTATCCAACTTTTCTCCTTGAATCTGCAATACTGGTTTTATACGCAATATTGTTCCCAAAGCAGCTACTGCTGGTGTAAGTCTTCCACCTTTTCGCAGATATTTCAGGGTATCTACCATAATGTAAATGCTTGCATCCAGTTTTGTCTCCATTAAGGCATCATAAATGCTTTGTATATCATGTCCTTCTTTGACTAGTTTCAAAGCATCCATAACCGAATTTTTCTGCGTTACAGAAATTCTTTGATTATCCACAACCAGAACTTTTCCTTCATAATCTTCTGCAAGCATAATGGCAGTGGCACAAGTTCCACTAAGCCCACTAGACATAGGGATATAAAGAGCAGTTTCATGTTCTTTCAATGCCTCATCCCATACTTTCATTATCTCCCCAGGGGAAGGTTGGGAGGTTGCGACATTTACTTTGTCCTCCATCTTTTTATAAAATTCTTCTTGTGTAAGATTAATATCTTCATAATAATTTTGTTCATCAATAATAAAAGGCATTGGTATCACATAAATTCCCAATTCTTTCGCTTCATTTTGTGTAATCCCACTATTGCTATCTGTAATAATTGCTATACTACTCATATATACATCTCCTATTCTAGTTTTCTATTTCATCTGGTTTTTAAAACCATTATTCCCAAAAACCAGAAAAGAAGTCTGCTACATTTAATTTTATGTAACAAACTTCTTCTCTTATTCCCTGTATAACCTTATTCTTTTGTCTCCGCTAAATAAGAAATAGAAATTGTTGTATATGCACTTGGCAATTTCAACTCTGTCTTCTTACTTAAATTTTCTCCTTTTGTCCGTACATAAATAGTACTTCCTTCTGGATATTTTTTAATATTAAAACTAACCTCTTTTGCACTGGAAACCGTTATCCATTTTAAATCACTATCAGATTTCGTATCACCTTTTGCTACAACTGCATACTGATATGGTGTATATTTAGTAGCATCGCCTATTATCAGACTAAATTTACTGCTGGTTTTTGAAGTACTAAAGGAGGAAGCTTCTGGTGCTCCTAGCTGTGCCGGGATAGTCAAATAACTACTCTTTGTATATGCTGCCTTCTCTGTTTCCGCTTTACGGACTGCTACAATAACATCCTGACCAACAGAACTGCCACTTACAGTAAGAACTTGTGGTGCCATATTAGATAAAGACATTTTTTTATCACAAACTGTCCATTTTGCATCTGCCTGCTGTTTTCCTGCTACAGATACCAGTTTATATTCCATCTTATCTGTAGTATTTACCTGCATAGAGTTGCTTACTACTTTTACTGATGGTGCATTTCCACGTTTTGTAACAGAAACTGTTACAATTTTACTAGGTCTGACTCCAACAGCATCCTTAGAACTTTCTTCTGAAGATTCTTCTGAACCTGCCTTTAAACCTACAACTTTTTGCGGAGTTCTTACCTGAATCTTTCCACCTTTTACCCGCATAGCTTCTATT
Organism: uncultured Clostridiaceae bacterium; assembly: GCA_947177415.1. Classification (GTDB taxonomy): domain Bacteria; phylum Bacillota; class Clostridia; order Lachnospirales; family Lachnospiraceae; genus CAG-411. The sequence goes on along the minus strand of CAMWUK010000045.1, from coordinate 18,609 downwards.
TCTTTTAGAAATTCTTGTACATCTTTTTGATTTGTCTTACTAAAATCAATTGACACCTTAGTCCAGCCATCTAATGCAGCGGCTTTTCTCCATTCAAATTCTGTAGCACCTTCTTCATTGGTAAATTCAAGTGTTCCATCTACCTTGTCAAACTTCACCTTCAATTTAGAGTTGTACTTCGGAAGATCTACAGATACAACTGTTTCATCATCGCTACCTTTTAGATTCAATTCGTAGTCTTTTGCTGCAGAAATCCATGAAATATCCATGGTTAAAATGTCACCATTTTTTCCACCTTCAAGCACATTCCATGTCTTTTGTGATGCATCGGAATAATAAACCTTTGTGTTATGATTGGCTTTTATTTGTATCATTCCCTGTTCAAAGTCAATATATACTACTTCTACCGCTTTTGCTTCCTCTGCTTTTGAAGTTTCTCCTTCTGTACTTGAAGTTGTTCCCTCTGTACTTGAAGTTACTTCTTCTGCCAGCACATAAACATTTTTATTCCAAAGACAAAATCCCAACATCGCAAAGATAAATGCAATACGAATCAAATAATTCTTCCAAATCTGTTTTGCCTGATTCATTCTATCTACCTCCTTTAGTCTGTTAAGGTTATCTGGTATCCATAATCAACAGTTATTGTTTTACCAGTTGCATTTTCTAATGTCACATCAAGACTTGCACTTCCTGTTGATAGTGTAACAAGTTTATCTAAACTTACTGTCACTGTAATCGTACCATCTTTTGCATCTCCTGCCGCAAATACATCATTGCCATTCCATGTCAATCCTGTAACATGATAATCTCCATCCTCTTTACAAATCTCACTTTGAATGGTATATGTTATCTCCGGATTACTATAAGTTGTCGGAACAGATACTGTATTACCAGAAGTATTGTTCTTATTTGCGTCTTCTGCCGCCTTCTTTTCAGCTATGAATGTCTCATAAGATTTCTTAGAAATACCAAAAAACTTACTACTGCTACTTACTTTTACAGGGTAATCTACTGTTAATTTTATATTATCCAGTTTTTCCTTATTCTTCAAAGTTACTACAAGACTGTATGCTGTTCCATATTTATTCCGTGTCACATACCCTGCACCATTAGCACCTAGTGCAGCAACATTATTTTGTGGAATTGTAATTGTAATCTTATTACCTTCTTTGGACTCCTCCACCTTATACTGGCTACTTTCAATTATTTTTCCATTATAAGCAATATTGTCCACTACTTTTGCTTCTGTCAACTCTTCTGCTTTTTCTTTATTCAACGCAATGTCAAAAGTTAAAGCTCCGTTATCTCCATTTCCGCCAATAAATCCATAGCCTTCGTATGTGGTATAACTCTTAGCTTCTATAGATGCTGCCTTTTGAATATATAAGGTAACACCTTTTTTGATAACTTCAGTGTTACTCAAAGTAATCTCTGCTGTCATTTCTTTTCCAAGGTTCTCTGAAACATTTTCAATTGCAGCAGTATCATTAATGGTAACCGTAATTAGGTAGTTATCGCTTCCTTCTATCTTCTGTGGTTTCGCTGCCTTGAATCCTGCCTTTGTACCATTAAAGGTAATGCTGGAAACTTCTGCTTCTTCACTGCCTACAAGAATCGCAAATTGCAATTCATTGTCTACACCTTGGATTTTCTTAAGATTATATTGTTCCTTACCAAGAGAGGATGCATCTACATAATGAACACTTTCTACAATTTTATGTTCCATACCAGGCAGCTTTGTAGCTGTTGCTTTCTTTCTTACATAAATGCTACTTTTTTCTGGTGCTACAGTAGAAGAGATTTTGGTAGTCTCTGTAGTAATACCAGTCCATTTTGCCTTATAAATATCCAATGTTTCTCCAGATTTTACCACAGTATATTCATAAGGATTGCTTGATGAAGCTGCTTCTAAAGTAACTTCTTTTTCATCAATTTTAACATCTTTCTTTTCAATTAATAATTTGAGCTGTGTAGGACCTGTGTATGCAGTTGTAATATTACCAGTCGGAGTATCCTCCTGTCTTGGAATTTGCAAGGTCTTTGTCTGGGATGCCACTTTACTTGCCGTAGCCTTCACACGGAAATCAATACCAACGGTCTCATCTTCTTTCATGTTCTTACCATTCTGGTCATATAGTACAGAAGACATAACATCTCCCAGATTCAAAGTAGTAGTATTAATATCCTTCCATGTATCTTCTGTAGACAATTTGTACTCCATGGTCTTCTTTACAGCAAAAGTCATTGTATTGTAATTCAAAGATACATTTGGTGCTGCTGCCCTTTTTGCAATCTTTAATGTAGAGATTTTACTTGGTCTCTCCCCAGGTTTACCTGCTGAAGTTCCTACTACTTGCCCTGTCCGGAATACCAGTGAAATTCCCTTTAAGCTAAAACTTTCTAACAAATTCTGCATTTCTGACTGGTCATCCGGATCAAACTCTTTCCATTCTGTGGAGGTAGATTTTCTCCAGTAATACTTGCCTGATGTTCCTGCATTGGTAAAAGATATTTTATCTTTACTTAAGGTAGCTTTAAACTTTGTATTCTGTTTTGGCAAAGTTACACTAATTGGTTCTGTGGATTTATCTCCTTTTAGATACAATGTGTAATTCTTGCTATTACTTACCCATGAGATATCCATAGTAACCTGATTGTTTGTATCCAGCTCTCCTGGAATTTCATCCCATTTTGTTGCATTTTTTGTAGTTGCCAGAAAAATTCTGCTATCTCCAGCATTTGCCTTTACCGTTAATGTCAGTTTCTCATAATCAATCTCTGTTATAGATATACTTTCTGCATGAACAATTGTATAAACTGTGCCTACACAAATAAGCATAACAGCAAATGCTGACATAGCCAGTAGCCATTTTTGAATTTTATTCTTATTCATTGTTTTTCCTCCTTTTTATTAATTATTTTCTTTGTTTTTTCTGCCTATGTACTTATTTTATCGACCTTTTTGTTTCATTTCTCTAGTTCTTTTTTCTATTTTTCTTCTTTTCTTATTTTTTTGGTTAATTTGTATGGTTCACCTCCTTCTTTTTATACTTTTCCATACATGTTATGTAATAGGTACACTGTATTCTATCAAAACAAAGTGGGCAAGCCCACATCAACTCCCCTACCCCCTCATTCATGAGGGGATTGCACACTTTGCGTGCCAGATGCGTGTTGCATGTTTTTTGCAACAATATTCTTTACGCATCTGTGCACATCCTAAGCGGAGCGTTTTTACATTATAGGACGAACTTTCCTATAATGTAAAAAAGGATTGCCCCATTTGCCATATTTTACCTCACATCTATGACAATCTTGTGACAATCCTATTTCTTATCCTTTATTTTTTATCTGCCAAACGGAATTGGAATTCTATTTTGTTGGTTATTTTGACTATCTTCTACCTGAGACTGTTTCTCTTCTGTTGTGCTATCACCCATTTCCGATTTACTTCCCAAGGTAACCTCTAGTGTCTTTTCCACATATTCACCATTCTCTAATTCTTTTACTGTAATATTAACTGTAGTACCTGCTTTTGTATAGGTCAAAGTATCCTGAAGACTTTCCAGAGTGGTAACTTTCTTATCATTAATTTTTACAATAATATCACCTGTTACGATACCGCCCTTTTGTGCTGGAGAACCTTCTGTTACCTCTCCTACATAAATGCCTTCCGGCATATTATATAAACCACCTGTGGTCTCTGTTACATCTTGTCCACGAATGCCAAGATATCCTTGTTCTGATACATCTAACTGTTCTCTATTCATCAGCTCATTGATAATTGGTATAGCATCAGAAATTGGAATGGCATATCCCATACCCTCTACTTCCTCAGAAGAATATTTTACAGAATTGATTCCTATTACTTCTCCTGCAGCATTTAACAAAGCACCACCACTATTACCAGGATTAATTGCTGCATCTGTTTGTAACAATGCCATAGAATAATCTTCCATAGCAATCTGTCTGTCTTTCGCACTGATATATCCAACGGTTACAGACTGCCCTATTCCTAATGCATTACCAATAGCAACCGCTACCTCACCAACTTTTGTCTTTGTAGAATCCCCTAAAGTCGCAATTTTAATGTTATTTCTTGATTCTTTTGTTAAATCATTCTTATTAACTGCTAATACTGCCAAATCACTGGATGCATCTGCTCCTTTTATGGTAGCTTCTGCTGTGCTTTCATCATGGAAATTCACTTTAACTTTTGCATTTTCTCCCTCAATCACATGATTGTTGGTTACGATTAACAATTCTGTATCATTTTCACCAATTATAATACCAGATCCACTTCCTGTCGCTTCATTAGAATAGGAACCTTGCCACAGGCTATTCACTCTCTGTGTTACTGTTGTGTCAATGGACACAATGGCAGGCATTACATTTTCAACTAAACTTGATACATCTCCTTCTGTATTAATACTGGAAGTAGAAGAAGCTACTATGTTATTTTGTTCTTGTATTTTTTCCTGCTCTTTTGCCAATTCAGATTGCTGTATTGTATCTGCTACATAATGTACACCTTCAAATCCAGCCCCTGCCAGCATTCCGGCTACCAATGCTCCAGCTAGAAGTTTTATAGTTGCTCTTTTTCCCTTTTTTTTATTGTTCATATTGTTCTTATTTTCAACAACATCAATAATCATTTCCTGCTGCACTTCATCTCTTTCAAAATTATTATACATAACAATTACCTCTTTTCTTAAAAATTTATTGAACTATGGTTTCAAATCTTTACAAATTTATTTTCTTATTTGATTTTATGTTCTTATTATATTCGGTAATTATGTTTGTTCTGTGAACCACCTTTGAAGGAATTGTGTTCAAAACATGAGAACTTTATGAACGAAATCAAAAAACATCCCCTTATCTGCATTACCTGTCTGCAATCATCATCAATTGACCTGTTAAGCATGAATAATTCTGGTTAAAAATTGCCAAATAAATAAAAGGCATTGGATTCTTCCTTTAAGCCCTGTAATGCATTTTGTACACCTGGGTCTTTAAGGTTTCCTTCAAACTCAACAAAAAAACGATATTCCCATTTTTTCCCTTCAATTGGTCTTGATTCTATTTTTGTCAGATTCAAGCCATTAAAAATAAAATGTGCCAACATATTATATAAAGTACCACTTTCATGTGCTATCTCAAAACATATACTAATTTTTTTCCCAGATTCCATACATACTCTTTGTCTTGTAATAATAATAAAACGAGTACTGTTATTGGATTCTTGGTTGATATTTGCCTGCAGAACCTCTAGTCCATAATACTTAGCCGCCCGTTCACTGCTAATGGCTGCATGAGTAGAATCGCCTTCTTCTTTTACTCTCCGTACACTCCCTGAAGTACTTTCATAAACTTCCATCTCCATGTCAGGATATTGCCTCAAAAAATTCTTACACTGCATAATTCCCTGTTCATGAGAATACACTTTTCTTATTTTATCAATTGAGCTTCCTGGTATACCAATCAATGCCTGCTCTACTTTTATCTCATGTTCCCCAATAATATATGCATCACTCTTTACCAACAAATCATAAATATCACTGATTCCTCCAGTAGAGGAATTTTCGATTGGAAGTACGCCATAATCTACCTCTCCACTTTGTAATGCTTCAATTACTTCAGAAAAAGTCTTTTTATTAATTCCTTCAATATCGTCATCTCCAAAAAATTCTTCCATTGCCTGCTCAGTATAACTTCCTTTATCTCCAAAACAGGCTACTTTCTTAAATCCTTTTGGAAATTCTTTCCAAGCAGTAAGTAATCTATCTTTTTGTTCTTCCTTTACTAAGGTATATTGTTTTTTTCTACTAATAGACATAATCTGCAAAAACAATTCCCTAATTGCCTGTTTTTGAAAATCGTCCTTTCCCAATTCAGAAAGCACCTGTAATTTTTCATCTTCTCTTTGCTTATCAAATACTTTTTTGCCATTCTCTATCTTATAAGCAGCAACCTGATAGGTAAGTTTCATACGTTCTTCAAATAAATGAGAAATTTCTCTGTCTATTTTATCTATATCCTTCCGTATCTCTTGTAAATCCATACCATCTACTCCTTTTATTTTACTATGAAAGTCCTGACAAACGTCTATATTTCATGCAAGCTTGCTTGCAAAGAAATATAGACATTTGGCTGGCTAAACTGTATGAGTATGTAGGGCTATGCTCCTGTTCATTCACAAGCTTGACACTTGCTGTCAAGCTATGTGCCAAGAATGAAATTATGCAAGATTTTGCCCCCATACATCGAAGATGTATTCATAATGGGGCAAAATCGTTACTGGGCACAGGGAACCTGTGAACAGTAACAGGCGGCAGCCCGGAATACGAATACAGTTGGTGATTGCGGGAATGCGTAGCATGTAGCAATCAACTTTCATTCATGGTGGTGCCTCGCTTGCGAGGCATGAGTGTTTTATAAAGTAACATACACTTTTCCTATCATAACATATTTTTTCCTAAAAAAAAAGTAATTATCCGAGATTATGGTGCAAACAGTAACAGTTACAATTCTTCTCCCTATGAAACTATTACTCTTGCATAAAAGAACAACAACATTTATAATATAAATAAGAGGTTTTCACTTGAATAATTATAACGGAGGGGGAACACATGAAATCAAAAATCTTATCTATAATTTTTGTTTTAGCAATTCTTTTCTTGTTCGGTGTCACCTATTATAGTAAACAAACTGTGTATAATGATGATAATGTTTTAGGAAATACCAGTGGGAATCTACTAAATGGGGGGCTTTTCTGCGAATATGATGGAAAAATATATTTTAGTAATCCAGAGGATGAGGGCAGACTATATGTAATGAATAATGACTTAACCCATCCCAAACGTTTGTCCAATGATACAGCAACAGATATTAATGTTGCTGGTAAATATATTATTTATGGCAGACATAATGAAAAACAGATACAGTCTAATGATAACATCTTTTCACAAAATTACACTGGTATGTACCGTGTTCAAAAAAATGGAAAAAATATGAAAACCTTATTTGATGCTGTGGTGGATACTGTAAATTTAGCAGGAAACACCGTATATTATCAAAAAAATACATCTTCTGGTTTCAGTGTCTATCAAATCAACATTGATAAGTCCAACGAAGATATGCTTATTGAGGATCCCATTTTCCCTTATGCTATTGATAATGGATTTTTATACTATAGCAATGTAAAAGGGAATCATTACATCAACCGTATGAATCTGCAGTCAAAAGAACAAGAAGTAATAAAAGAAGGTAACTTTGCTTTTGTAACTATTGCTGCTGGACAATTATTCTTTTTGGATCTGGAAAATGACCATGCCCTGTCTTGCATGAATCTTGAAGACAACAAAACAACTACACTGCTTACAGAACCAGCCAGCACCTATAATGTAACAGCAGATGGTACCTACCTGTATTATGAATTAGATAATGGTACGGATAATGGAATCTATCGTATGAATCTTAACACAAAAAAAATTACTTGTTTAAAACTTGGTAATTTTAATAATATTAATCTAACTAATGAATATGCCTTTTTTCAAGAGTTAGATTCTAATACCACATACATAGCATCTCATTCCTCTAATGAACAAGCCAAAGAATTTCAACTTAAGTAATAATAAAGAGACCGAAGATAAATCTTCGGTCTCTTTATTACTCATTTTGGATAATCCACAGCCTATTCTTCTTCCTTTTGTTCAATGACATTTACTGTGATTGTCTTTAACACTTTTCCTTCAAAGTTTTTAATTTCAATTTTTGAAGTTCCTAAATCATACGGTGTGATCTCTATAGTTCCCTCTTTCTCATCATTAGAGGACTGCACATCGCAGACTTCTTCATTTCCATTAACAACTATCGTATAATCTGCTTTTCCTGTTCCAACTTTATAAATCACTTCAGCTGAATAACCTTCCTGAATGGTTAAAATATAATTTCCACCACTGCTTTTCAAAGAATATCCATCTTCGGCATCTGTGTTTCCAGTATTCTTAGGACTGATGGTAACAGAAGAAGGGGCTTTATAACCAGTGTCTGCAACAACAACTGGAACTGTCTTTATTATATTATCTTCTTCATTTTTAATAAAGATATTGGTTGTTCCAAAACTATATCCTGAAACATATATCCATCCCTTACCAAAATTCTCTTCATCTCTTTCCATAGTTGCATCACAAACCGTATTATCTTCTACCTCTACACTACAATTATTAGCATAGCCATAACTAGGCAATACATCAAAATAAAATACTGTTTCATCTTCATCCATGTTTACCAGAAGTTTGTCTGTAGATGTCTTTACACTGGTAATAAGGGTATCCATTGCATTAATCACTGTAACCGGAATAGTTGCAAGAGTATCTCCCTCTATATTACTTACTATCAGATTAGTGGTTCCCTCAGTCTCTCCTATAACTTCTACTACATTCTCATCTTCTGGATAAAAATTCACACTACAAATATCCTCATTCAAAACACTTACTTGTACATTAGTAAGTTTTGCTCCCGATGGTACTGTTTCAATAGTAAAGGTCTGTATACATTCATCATCTGTTTCACCTGTATAAATGTTTATTTTGTTCTTAGATAGTTTTACCCCTGTAGCCTTTACGTATGCAACCTTAACATTTACAGTAGCCAAAACCTTCTCTCCATTATATACTGTAAGAATTGCTTCTCCATCCTCTACGGTTGTTACAGTATCTCCATCTACCACAAGCACATCCTCATTACTGCTTTCAAAAGTAATAGAATCGTCTTTTGTAGTATACTGCATATAATTCATTGGCTGGATCGCCACTTCTGTATCTACTGTTTTATATTGTGCCTCAAATGCTTTTTTATTAAAAGTTGCACCTTTTACTGTAATTTTAAACTTACAAATTGTTCTGGTCTTTTTCTTATAAGTTTCATTAACTGAATAGGTAACTGTTCCTGCTTCTTTTAAGGTAATTTCTCCTGTGTAATCTTTCTTTGCCTGTAAAGTTATATTCGGAGCAACCTTTTTATTATTAGATACTAATTGATATTTTGCATCTGGACTTGGATTTTTAACATAATCTGATAATTTTACAGCAACTTTTTCTCTTCCATAAGTATAACTCTTTGTCTTATTACTTACTGGACTGGCTTTTTTTACAGTAACTTTAACTACCCCAACCTTAGTTACTTTCTTTTTATATTTTTGTTTTACTGTAACTTTGGCGGTTCCAGCTTTCACACCTGTCAAAATGCCTTTGCTGGATACTTTTAATACCTTTTTATTACTAGTGGTAAAAGTATAAGTTGCCCCTTTTACACGATTTTTGATAGTAAAGCTGCTCTTCTTCTGTTTACCCAAGGAAATCGTAACCTTTTTTGCAGATAAAGACGGTTTTGCCGCTGCTGATACATCATGACTCATCTGCATTCCACTCACCACAAGTGCTCCAACCAGACAAATGCCTCCCATTGTTTTTTGTATTCTTTTCCATTTTCCTTTTGTATGTAGCATACTCTATCCCTCTCTTTTCTTTCTTTTTTCTATATAATGATATACACCATGTAAATAATACAAAGATCCGAATATGATTACAGCATCATAAGCATCTTCTGTTTTCTCTGCTTTCTCCATTGCAAATTCTATAGAATCAAAAACTTCCACTTGATTACAATACTGTTTTGCCACCTTTGCAAGCTCTGCTGCAGATAATGCCCTTTCGTTATCTGGTGTAATGGTATAAATCCGCTTTGCATATTTACCAGTGTATGATAATATAGACTTATAATCTTTATCGGCTAAAACTCCTACAATAAATAGGAGTTTTTTATTTTTCAAATACATTTCTATGGATTCTGCTAATACTCTGGCACCATCTGCATTATGGGCACCATCTACTATATAATTGGGATTTTGATACAAAATCTCAAATCTGCCTCTCCACTTTGTCCTTTGAATTCCTGTTTTTATTTCTTTGTTACCAATCTTCCAGCCCATTTTAGCCAAAACTTTTGCCACTTCTATGGCGAGTACAGCATTCCTTACCTGAAAACGCCCAAGCAAAGGACAATGTATTCCAGATATATCCTTATAGTCAAAATCTGTTCCTTCCAAACCCTCTTTTTGCACCCTAATCTTCCTAAAATCTGCAAAAATAAGTTCTGCTTCCTGTTCTATGGCTTTTTCTTTTAGAATAGAAGATATCACATCCTGTTTGTCTTGCTTTTGATAGGCGTTCTTATAATCATAAGCTACAATTGGTACTTTTTTCTTTAAAATTCCTGCCTTTTCTTTTGTAATTTCTTCCAATGTATCTCCCAGAAATTGAATATGGTCTTTACTAATTGAGGTCATTACTTCACAAATTCCTGTTTCCACAATATTGGTAGCATCCATTCTTCCACCTAGTCCTACCTCTAAAACAACAATATCACAATCTCTGTCCACAAATTCCAAGAATCCCATTGCAGTTTCGATTTCAAAAGGAGTAGGATGGGAAAGACCTTTTTTTCTCATAGAAATGCAAGCTTTTTTAATTAGTTCCACCCACTGACATATTTGGGATATCTCTATTTGTTCTTCACAAAGTTTTTGATTTTTTATTTCTAAGGTCTGTATTCTTTCTTGATAAGAAAGAATTGTGGGAGAAATATATCTTCCTACCCTATATCCACTTACCGCCAGAATTGTACTAATATATGCAGAAACCGAGCCTTTTCCATTTGTTCCTCCTACATGTATAAACCGTAATTTTGATTGGGGATTGCCAAGCTCCTGAAGTAAATTCCTTATATTATCCAGCCCAAAGACCCCTGCATATTGATTTGCATCTGTAATGTAGTCCAAAGCCTCTTGATATTCCATACCTTTGCCCTCTTAACTTCTTTTGTTCATAGTATGTAGTGGTAGAGAAGAATCCAGCCTTTCGCTGAAAGTGGACTCTTAATAGGCTGGATTCCGTTACTGTTTGTACCGTAGGTGTGAACAGTAACGAAAATTGTTGAACTAACACACTAGAATGTAAATTTTTCTTCAAAATATGCTTTTAAATCAGCAATCTTCACACGTTCCTGTTCCATGGTATCTCTATCACGGACAGTTACAGCTCCATCTTCTTCTGATTCAAAATCGTAAGTAACACAGAATGGTGTTCCGATTTCATCCTGACGACGGTATCTTTTACCAATATTTCCCCTGTCATCATACTCACAATTATAATATTTACTAAGTTCACTATAAATATCTTCTGCACCTTTTGCCAGTTTCTTTGACAATGGCAACACACCAATCTTAACTGGAGCCAATGCCGGATGGAAATGCAATACGGTACGCATATCTCCACCTTCTAATTCTTCCTCATCATAGGCACTGCAAAGAAATGCCAATGTTACACGGTCTGCACCAAGTGATGGTTCAATAACATAAGGTATATATTTTTCTTTCTTTTCATCATCAAAGTACTCCATTGGTTCACCAGAAGTTTCCTGATGCTGTGTCAAATCATAATCTGTACGGTCAGCTACACCCCATAATTCTCCCCATCCAAATGGGAATAAGAATTCAATATCTGTAGTTGCTTTACTATAGAAACATAATTCTTCTGGTGCATGATCTCTGGCACGCATTTCCTCTTCTTTGATTCCAAGACTCTTTAACCAGTTCAAACAAAATTCTTTCCAATATGCAAACCACTCCAAATCTGTTCCCGGTTCACAGAAAAATTCCAATTCCATCTGTTCAAATTCTCTGGTACGGAAAGTAAATTTACCCGGTGTAATCTCATTACGGAAGGCTTTACCTATCTGTCCAATACCAAATGGAATCTTCTTTCTTGAAGTTCTCTGTACATTCTTAAAATTCACAAAAATTCCCTGTGCAGTTTCTGGTCTTAGGTATACTGTATTTTTAGCATCTTCTGTAACACCTTGAAAGGTTTTAAACATAAGATTAAACTGACGAATCTCTGTAAAGTTATGCTTTCCACAAGATGGACAACAAATATTCTTCTCTGCAATATAACTTTCCATCTCTTCTTTTGACCATGCATCTACACTGCCTTCTAAAGCAATATTGTTTTCTTCCATATATTCTTCAATCATTTTATCTGCACGAAATCTCTCATGACATTCTCTACAATCCATAAGAGGGTCAGAAAAACCTCCTAAATGTCCGGATGCTTCCCAGGTCTGGGAATTCATTAATATAGCACAATCTACACCCACATTATATGGATTTTCCTGAATGAATTTTTTCCACCATGCTTTTTTTACATTATTTTTCAATTCGACTCCAAGATTTCCATAATCCCATGTATTTGCAAGTCCTCCATAAATTTCTGAGCCAGGATACACAAAACCTCTTGCCTTTGCTAATGCCTCAATTTTATCCATTGTTTTTTCCATGATATGTTTCCAACCTTTCTATTCCTATATTCTGTGTTACAGTTCAGTCATGATTATATTCTGGCAAAATATGAATGCCATGGTCAAACTAACTGTTACTATTCTGTTTTTTTATACAACCTTGTATTGCAAACCTCCAGCTTATTCAAAAATAATTACTGCAACCTTTTCTCCAGTTGTCTGAATCTCATTATCACCTGTAAGCATAGCATCTGAATAATATTTTATAGTTCCCTCTACTTTTACACATAGATTTTCTTCTATAATTAAATATTTTAGCCCTTTTTCTTCCAAAACAGTTTTCTTTTCTATTGTTTTTCCATCACTTGCTGTTTTAAAATTCTCTGGAAGAATTAAATTATCTGTAATATTATCTGATGTGAGAAATTGCAATTCCTCTCCCTGAAATGCCGTATAAGTTTCTGCATTCTCTATAGCAAGTAAAACTTTCGCCTCTTTATTCTTGACTACAAAATCTTTCATTGCTACAGAATCTTCTCTGTGTTTGCCATCCGCTTTAAATGTCTGAATAGTTTCTTCAATAAAAGTTTTCAATTCTCCTTCTTTATACTGTTCCGAAGAAAACTCTTCCACATTTGCCAGTTCAAGATTTCCATTTGCACTTACATATAAAGTATCTGTTTCTGTCTCCGACAAAGTGATATGTGCATCTTTACTACAAGCTGTTAAAAATAACAGGCAAGCAGCTAGACAACCACTCATTATCTTTTTCTTACACATTTATATTCCTATCCTCTCTATGTAATTTAAAAAATTATACCTCAATGATTCATTGTACTATTACTTTTTCATTTTTTCAATAAAAACCTAAATTTCTAAAATTCTGTGGTTATTATTCTGTCTTCAGCTAAATAATAACATACTTCACACTACTGCAGACAATCCTTTAACATTTCCAGCGATTGGAAGTTTCCATCTGTATAATACTCCATATATTGTGCTGCCACCTGTTTTAACTCTAAATCATAAGGTTTCTTTAATAAAAAAGTAAACAATTTTTCCACTTTACTTGAAATAATATATTGTAACGTATATATTGTTGTTTCGGATATTTTTAATATATCCGGAACTCCCTCCCTGCAGCAAGAGCATACCATACCTCCTGCCTTACTAGAAAAACCTGCATAAAATTTCCTACTCTCCGTTGTTGGTTTTTTCCGGCACTTTACACATTCAAACACCCTTGGAGTCTCTCCATTAAAATCCAACACCTTAATTTCAAAAATCGACCTTACCATTTCTTTTGGAAGTTTTTCTTTATTTAATGCCTTCAATGACTGATACAGGAGTTTTAATATTCCCACAGCTTCTACATTTTCATAAGTAAGATGTGCTGCTACCTCACAAAAATACATGCCATAAGCAATTTTTTCCAGATCGGTTCGGAGTTCTTCAAAATAATTCTGTATATCCGCACTATTTACAGTATAAGAACTTCTTCCCTGATATAAGGTAAAAACCCCAAATGCAAAGGGCTGGCTTGGAGCCAATAATACACTATTGGGTTTCCTTGCCCCCTTTGCAAATGCAGATATTCTTCCAAATTCCTTTGTTAATATAACCAGACGCTTATCATATTCCCCAATTGGCATCGCGGATAACACCATTCCTGTCACTGTTTCGAGATTCATTTTGTATTGCACCTTCTTTATTTATCTTCCCTTGCCAGTCACCTCTTATCCGTACATAGTCCAGATAATCGCTTACAAATCCAGTTTCTTCAAAACGCTTCCAATATTCATTCTGCATTTTCTTATCTCTCCTTTTTCCTTGACTATCCAATATGGCATTCATTGTGTAGTGTCCTAGTGTACTGACATGTTTATCCATACACTACTGATTATTTTCTCCGTTCTATATAGGTCTATGCAAATAACCAGTTAGTGATTATTTTCCATTTTTTAAATGTCTTTTTTGTCATAGCCAAAGTTTTTCAATAAGAAATCACTTTCCCGCCAATCTTTTCTCACTTTCACCCACAACTGCAAATTTACTTTGCTGTCAAGGAGAGCTTCTATTTCTTTTCTTGCATCCATACCAATTTTTTTCAGCATAGAGCCTTGCTTACCAATAATAATTCCTTTATGGGAATCTCTCTCACAAACAATGGTTGCATCAATATCTATGATATGACCATGTCTTCTTTCTTTCATCTTTTCAATAGACACTGCAATTCCATGAGGAATCTCATCCTTCAAAAGACGGAGTGCCTTTTCCCTTACCAGCTCTGCCACAATCTGCCGTTCCGGCTGGTCTGTAATGGTATCCTCATCATAAAATTGTGGTCCTTCCTGCAAATATGCAAATATAGTATCTACCAGATGGTCTGCATTTTCCCCTTTCATGGCAGAAACTGGTACTATTTCTGCAAAGTCGTGAATTTTACGATAATGGTCTATAACGGCAAGCAATTCCTCTTTTTTTACAGTATCTATTTTATTAATTACAAGAATCACTGGTGTATGCACTTTCTTAAGCTGTTCTGCAATATGCTGTTCTCCAGCCCCCACGTAGGTGGTTGGCTCTACCAGCCAAAGTACTACATCCACTTCATTCAAAGTACGCTCAGCCACATTTACCATATACTCTCCAAGCTTATTCTTGGCTTTGTGAATGCCTGGAGTATCTACAAAAATAATCTGTCCCTGTTGGCATGTATACACTGTTTGTATACGGTTTCTGGTGGTCTGTGGTTTATTTGAAGTAATTGCTATCTTCTGCCCAATGATATGATTCATAAGCGTAGATTTTCCTACATTGGGACGACCTATTAATGTTACAAATCCCGATTTAAATGTATTTTTCACTTTTTCCTCCATTGTTTTATATCTTTCTATATATTCACTCTTTTTAGGTAGAACCTTGCACTCTGCTACAAGATTCGTAAAGCACCAAGTGCTGCTTTTGCACTTGTGTACATCCTCGTTTACGAAACACGCAATAAATGCGTGTTTCTACTTGAATAGTTACATATCTTCTTACAAAGCACTGATAGTATCAAATAATTCTTTATTTTCCTCTATTTTTTTATCATTTCCAATGACACAAATACTTCCTTCATCAAGCAATGCCCGGATAATTGGTGCAAGCGACCGGATATCTTCTTGTGTTACTTCCAATACTTGATTCCGGATATTCTGCAAATACTCTTCATCTATGCCAGACATATATGCATTAAAAGACCGGCTTCCCTTGGCAGAAGGTGTAAGCGGCGTATCCATATTGCTGATTGCTCCAATCATATACTTTGTCATATCTCTTTCACTTGCCTCAAAATTCTGCACATACTCATAAGCTTGATCATAAATATCATTAGTTTCTTTCAAGCCTGGATCACGATAGGATACAAAATATGCATTTCCGCTTTGTAAAAATCCACACATGCAGCCATAAGCACCACCTTTTACACGTACATTATTCCATAGATAATCATATCCTAAAATAACTTTCAGTATATGAAGTGCCCCATGATAAACCAATCCCTTTTTCATAAAGTTTCCGGCACGTGCCACATACTGTACTTGTCCTGCATTTTTCAATCCTTCATTGTTTCCATGCTCTAATGTTGACAGATCTGCGACTGGTTTTTCTCCCTTTCGTTTACTAGGGATATCTTTCAAGAAACATTCTGCTTCTTTAGAAAATTGTGTATAACCTTCTTTATCGCCTACAAAACTGATTATCATAGTTTCTTTTGTTAGAACATAATCCAGAATTTCCTGAAAAGTCTTTATCAAGTCTTCTCTTCTCTCATCAAAATGTTCTTCCAAATCACAAAGGAAACGATAATAACCTACGCCTTCCATGTTATCTCCATATTTCCCAATCTCCGAAAAATACGATGTAGCTCTTCCAAGTGCCATTGTATGACCATTTCGGTTAATTTTCATCTGCATACGGGATCTAGCTTCAGCAATAATCTCCCGCAATCGCTTTGCATCCGAAAAATCAGTTTCATAAATCATTTCACGAATCAACGCAAAGGCTTTTCCAATATTTTCATATAAAACCTTTGTTCTAAGTTCAAAGGTTGCCGTAAAACTATCTACCTTGCCATGCTGCAGGTAAGTATTACAGTCTGCCAAAATTCCTCCTGTATAAATGTTAGTCTCATTAGCAAATTCCAGATAAGAATGTTCCTTCGTATCCATATATCCTAATACCATGTTAAGTAATGAAATATATGGTCCCAGTTCCCGTATCTTATCCATATCAAACACTATTTTAATATATGCAATTCCATTCGTATAGATATCATGGTGCAATACCTTAATACCTGATATTTCTTTCTCTGTATTATACAAAGGACGAACTTTTTTTTCCATATCTGCTCTGGTAAGCATAGGAATCTTCTCCAACTCTTCCTCTGTGGATGGCTCTTCCTGATATGCCCAAAGTGATTTGGTATCCTCTATAAGCTGTTTAATTTCATTTTTAGAAAGTCCTGCCTTGTATTCTGCTAACTTTTTCTTAATTTCTTCTTCCTCTTGTTGTGCCAGGTTCACCTTCGGTTTTATCATAACCATAGCACTATGGGAATTGGAAATCAAATAAGTGCGGATTAAATCCTCATAATAGCTGGTTCCTATCTTTTCTTTTAAAAACTTAAAAGTATCATTTGCCATTATATGACAAAAAATCTTATCATCATCATAAAGCCAGCTATCTAACATCTGAATTCCATACATAAGCCCCTTTGGATAAGAACCAAAATCTGCTTCCCGGTATTTAAATTCAAAATTGTTAATAGCTCCACGAAGTGCCTGCTTGTCCACTCCATTCTTTGCAATCTCTTCTAAAGTATCACGAATCACTTGCAGAAACTTATCTTTTTGTTCTGCATTGGCATCTTTTGCAATAATAGAAAATACTGGCTGCATAATTCCGTTATCATAGGAACTTAATACATCCTTTCCAATCCCTGCATCCAGTAATGCCTGTTTTAGTGGTGCTCCCGGATTATCAATAAGTACATATTCCAATATCTGAAATGCCACATATAATTCCTTATTCAAAGAAGTATCTATTACCATATTATAGCTCAAGTATGTCTGGTCTTTTATCCCCTCCTCTTCTGAGACAGAATAATACTCTTCTACCTCTTTCATTTCCTTAAATGGCTGTTGAAACTGGATAACAGAATCTACTGGTGCATAAGAAAAGTTTTTTAAATAATGTTCATCTATCCATTCCAGTTTTTCCTCAATATCCATATCTCCATATAAATAAATATAACTATTACTTGGATGATAATATCTCTTATGGAAATCCAAATAGTTCTCGTATGTCAAATCTGGAATATTTTTGGGGTCTCCTCCAGACTCTACTCCATAGGCAGTATCTGGAAAAAGAGATTGCTGGATCAATCTGGATAGCTGCTGTTCTGGAGAAGAAAATGCACCTTTCATTTCATTGTATACAACACCATTGTATACAAGTTCTCCGTCCTCTTCTTCTAATTCATAATGCCAGCCTTCTTGTTTAAAAATTTCTTCTTTTTTATAAATATTGGGATAAAATACTGCATCTAAATACACATGCATTAAATTTTGAAAATCTTTATCATTGCAACTTGCGACAGGATAAATTGTCTTATCAGGATAAGTCATTGCATTCAAAAAAGTATTTAAAGAACCCTTTACCAGTTCCACAAAGGGATCTTTAGCAGGAAATTCTTTTGAACCGCATAAAACAGTATGTTCTACAATATGTGCCACTCCTGTAGAATCTTCTGGCGGAGTACGAAAACCTATTGAAAACACTTTATTATTATCATCATTACTGATTACTGCAATTCTTGCTTTTGTCTTTTTATGTTGAAATACCAATCCTACACTGTTCAAATCTGTAAGCTGTTCCTCCCGGATCAATTCATAAGCTGCCATATCTTTTATTTCTGCTTTACTCTTTATTGTCTTAGCCATATAGAAATTTTCAACCTTCCTTTCTTATTTAGAAAAACAGTAACTGTTCAGAACCATGAATAGTTACGAAAAACATATATTACTTTGTACCTAAACAGATACAAGATCATTTCATTTATTCTACCACAAATTTCCACTTATGTCATGCAAAAAAAGCATCTATCCATTCCTTCTTTCCTACCTACGTTACTGTTCACACCTACAGTGCAGACAGTAACGGAATCCAGCCTATTATAATTCGCCTTTGGCGAAAGGCTGGATTCTT
>CAMWUK010000044.1 GCA_947177415.1 uncultured Clostridiaceae bacterium | reverse complement strand
ATTTTGTCGTTTTCACGTAAAATATTATTTTTATACACAAAATTATGCTACATCATCATTAAGTAAATTTACCATTCAAGCACTGCCCCACCCATTTCATATACATGATTACACAAAATTTCAATATCCAGCAAATTATGGCTAGCTATCAGGATTGTTTTCCCTATTCTTTTACACAAATAATAAAAAAAGTGTCTGAATCACCTCAAACACTTTTTCTTTAATATTTATCAATTTTCTTTATTTAACAACATAACATGAACAATCACTTCACTATTCTTATGTACCATTTCATATTTGCCATTATATTTCTCTACTATATTTCTTATGCTTTTAATTCCCATTCCATGCCATATTTTATCCTTTTTGGTAGTCTGTATATTTTTAGGCAATTCCCCTGTAAAGGAATTTGTTATTCTAATAATTAAAAATTTCTTTTCCTCTTTCATTGTTATATCAATATAGGAATTATTTTCCTTAGAACATGCTTCCAATGCATTGTCTATCAAATTTCCAAGTATATTTACAATATCAAAATCATTTATCTTACATTCTTCCGAAACAACAACATTTACATGGAAAGCAATATTTTGCTGTTCTGCCATAACCCTTTTCGTATTTATAATTGCATCCACAGCAAAATTTCCCGTTTTTATGTAAAACATATTCTGATCCAATAGTGCATTTTGTTGTTTTAAATAATCTCTGATTTCTTCTATCTTTCCATCCCTGCTTAACTGAGATAAGGTTATGATATGATTTTTATAATCATGAATACTGGCTTTCCATAATTGAAACGTATGCTCTGTATCATCCAATGTTTTTTTCAACATTTGATTCTCCAGCTTTACTAATGCTATCTGTTGTTGCTGCTTATAATTCTCTGACACTTTAAATCCTAAAACAATAAGAAGGAATTCCATAACGAGTATTATCAGAAATAATATACTTTTCATTTCATTGCTTGATAACTCTCCTCGTAGCATAATCCAAATAAAGGTAAAAATAGAGCTAAAACATACACCCATAAAACCAATATATTTCCTTGAAAAAGTATTATTTCTCCCTTTAGTTGTCTTACATATAATTACTGCAATTATAAACAGAACCATTTTGCTAACGAAAAATACCACAACTTGAACAATACTTTGATTATTTAAAAGATATGCTGGTTCTATATGCATAGCTAAAGAAAACACATACACCGAAAAAAAATCTAAAGTTGCTGTTATAATTTCATACATCCATGTAAATACCATTAATTTCATCAAACTTCTTTTGTATATCATCCACTGAATAGACACCATCATAATGGTTATCATCAAAATATGCAAATAAGAAAATCTTATGACATAATTATTAAAAAGGTATACAATAAATGCTCCCAGCATAGACAACAACATCATGTTTTTTCTTTCTGATATTTTCTCCTTTGCCAAAAAAATTCCACAAAAAATACTACATATAATTAATTGCATATAAATTGCTATATATTCCATCCCCCCATAAAAGATAGTCATATCTTTTCTCCCCAATAATGCAATATTGCATTCTTTACTTCCTTAATTCTTGTTCTGCTCACAACCAAATGTTTTCCATTGTCCAGTATAATTTCATTTAAAGAGTATTCATTAATATATTTTGTATTAACCACACAACCACTATGTATCCTAATAAAATCTTTATCACATAATTCCTCATAAAATCCTTTAATGGTCTTCCCTACAAAAAAGCTATTACCAGTATTCATATACAGCCGGATTTTTCTTGCTTCTGTTTCATAATACATTATGTCTGACCGTTTTATTCGTACTTCTCCTTTATCTGTCTTTACAATTATAAACTTATTCCAATTTTGTTCTACACATGAATATGCTGCTTTCAATGCTGATGGCAACTCCTGTTCCATTCTTTCTTTTCTTATATATCTAAATGGTTTATATTGTATAGAATCAAACACATATTGTTCATATGCGGAAATAAATATTAAAATAATATCAGAGTCTGCTTCCCTAATCTGTCTTGCAACCTCAAGTCCTGAAATATCAGGCATCTCCATATCCAAAAGTACTATATGAAAAGACTTCTTCCTATTACATATCATTTCCACTACTTGTCTTCCACTATCATAAGTTATAATTTCAGGATATACTTTTATTTTTCTTGATACATCAATAATCTTATTCTTAATATTTTGTAATGATATTACCTCATCATCACAAACCACTATACTCATTTGCATTTTTACTCCCCCTATTATAAATTTGTGAAACATTTCTCTCCTTTTTTCGGTATTTCATCTCCTGCTCTGTAATTTTGAAAAATCATAACATTATTTTACAATTTTTTTCATTCTTTTTCAATAGTTTTTTATTTCAAATCACTAAATAATTTTATAAATTAGAAACCTTGTATTTGATATCAATAACAGAAGAAAAAAGGCTACAGTCTCTCAACTGTAACCTTCTATTTATAATACAAATGGTGATTTAGATATTTTTAGTCTCTGTCCAGGGAATATTAAATCTGGACTCAAAATATGATTTTCTTCTACTAATGCCGAAACCGAAGTGTTGTATTTTTTTGCAAGCTGGAAAAGGGTATCCTCTTTCCTAATTTTTATAAAGCGGTTTCTTCCTTCATCTCTTTGTTTATCGCGAATGACTATTTTCAACTTTTCTCCTATATATATTTTATCTGGATTTGCAATATCATTCTCTTTTGCAATTGCAGCAACGGATGTATGGTATAATCTTGCAATGGAAGCTAAAGTATCTCCCTTTTTTACATTATAAATTATTTTTGTATTGTGATATGCATAAAGATCTGCTTTTGGTCTTTTATGCTTATTTCTTTTCTTTAAAAATGTATCACTTCGAAATTGATCCAAATCTACACGGGTGGAAATACCTGATACTCTTCCTTCATCACTATACTGCCAAGCCGTATAAGTTCTCCAGCCATTGATAGGTTCAGGGACTCTTCTGTTATAATAGGCTATCCAAAGAGGATAATCTGTAATAGGTCTTTTCCATATCGTTGTATTGGAATAATCACTATACACCATAGGTTTCGTTCCTGTCAAATCTTCCACACTTCTCAAAAATGCTGTACCAATCTCTCTAATTTCCTTTTGGCTTAATCCTATCAAATCTTCAAAATCCATGGCTAATCTACATTCATATTCTTTTTTTGCCGTAATTTTTACAAAGTGATGTGCCTGATGTCTGGCTTGGCTGGCACTTCTTGCAGTCACATAATAATAAAACCCTACTTCCATCCCTGCTCTTTTTGCTTTTTTATAATTTTGTTCAAAAAAAGGGTCGGTGGTATTACTGCCTTCTCCAGCTTTGATATATACCACCGAATACCCTGCATCTTTTACCCTTTGCAAATTAATGTTTCCCTGCCATTGGCTAACATCCAATCCTTTTTTTGCCATAGCTTGTTCCCCCTTATACTGCATCAAATATGTCTTATTGTACTTAACTCTTTCCATATTTTATGCATAATAAGGGAAACATGCTACTAATTCTTCCATTGTTCACATCCTATTTTACAGATACTGTTATAACTATTCCCCAACTAAAGAAATATATAAATTACGGTATTGGGATGCAGAATTCTTCCATGAATAATCTGTCTCCATAGCTCTCTTTATCATTTGATTCCAAGAATCCCGTCTGGTAAAGTAAATGGTCTTTGCATAATTAATTACATTCAATAATATATCTGCATTATATTCTGTAAAAGAAAATCCATTTCCACTCTCTTCATATTCATTATAAGGAATTACTGTATCCTTTAGTCCCCCAGTAGCTCTTACAATTGGAATAGAACCATAACGGAGTGCCATCATTTGAGTAAGTCCACACGGCTCAAACCGGGAAGGAACCAAGATAGCATCTGCTCCCGCAAATAATTTGTGTGAACGATCTTCCGCATACAAGATATTGGAACAAACTTGTCCTCTATGCCTTTCTTCATAATGACGGAACATATTCTCATACCGTCCTTCTCCCGTTCCGATTAAGACAAACTGGGTATGCTCATCCAATAGCCTTTCCATAATATAATTTACCAGATCCAGCCCCTTTTGATCTGTCAAACGGGAAACCAAACCAATGACAAATTTATTTTCATCCTGCCAAAGTCCCCATTCTTTCTGCATTTCCAATTTATTCTTCTTTTTCCCCTCTATTGCATCTTTTATTCCGTATGTTTCATAAATCTGTGTATCTGTTTGGGGATTATAAATATCATAATCAATACCATTTAAAATTCCACAAAGTTTCATGTGATGATAATTTATAACACCATCCAGATATTCACCATATTCCCTTGATTTTATTTCTCCACTGTAAGTATTGCTAACAGTAGTAATTTTATCAGCAAATACCAAACCACCCTTTAGCATATTTACATCTTTGCCGAATTTAATCTTCTCTTCTGTGTATACATAGTCCGGAAAAGCTGTGATATATTTTACCGTATCAATATTTGCCACACCTTGGAATTTCAAGTTATGAATCGTCATAATACATTTGGAATTCTGTGACAATTGCGTATCATAGAACAAAGTTCTAAGAAATACAGGAACAAAACCAGCCTGCCAGTCATGACAGTGAATAATATCCGGCATAAATCCTATTACGGGAAGTGCAGATAATACCGCTTTATCAAAAAAGATATATTTGATAATATCCTTTGACATTTCTTCATAAGGATTTCCACTGCCAAAATAATCATCACAGTCAATAAAATAATAAGTTACGCCGTCTAATTCCAAAGTCATAATTCCCACATATTTATGATTTGGGTCATGTCCCAAATCCATATAAAAATGTGTAATGTACTTCATCTGGCTTCGGTATTCCCATGGAATACAACGGTAATTGGGTATCATCACCCTTACATCATACCCTTCTTTCAAAAGTGCTTTAGGAAGAGCATACATCACGTCTCCCAATCCGCCTGTTTTTACGAATGGATAACACTCTGAACCAACAAATAATACTTTCTTCATACTATCAACCCCTAATCCTTTATTATTCATTTGACGTAACCGTTCGTCTTAAACAGTCACCTGTCTGCATATAGTATAACACTTTTTCCCATAGAATGTATACAAAAAGTTTATATGTTTATTGTAATTCAGTAACAGTTCAGACCTACTTGAACTGTTACTGAATCCATACACTATGTCTGCTTGATATTTTATATCATTTCCAATAAAGTCAGTATTATGTAGATATTTATAGGTTTTTAAACAATTAAGTAACTATTCATGGTTCTGAACAGTTACACAATTAATTTTCTCATCAATTCTTCTCTTTTACTATTCTTTCATTTACACTAGCTATAAATGCCCGAATCTCTTTTTCATCTGGCTGTTCTGGCAAATTTGTATGATCCTTTGCATACTCCAGCCGTTTCTCATATTCATCCACCATTTCGTAGAATTCTGGTATGGGCTGCTGTCTGTCATCTAAAAATTTACCACTCCGGATATCCATTAATAATGCATGCTCTTCTTCACGATATGTAATAATTTTCTCCTTCTCCAAAATATCCAGACACATCATATAAAGCCGTATTAAGTGCATCATATGTTTTGCCAGCTTATTATGCCCAATGGCTTTTTCGTTCCGCTTTCCAACCTTTCCATAAGCCTTTACAATTCCTTGCATTTGCGACAACATTCCTGCATAATCCCTAAGAGGATAATGGGATAAATTTATGTCCATGAAAATCTCTGTATCATAATCTTCCTGAATTGCTTTATCCACATACAAAGAAATAGCATCCTCTGGCATAGTAAAAAATTTCTCCCGGAAATCATATGATGCATGCTCAATAGTTTTCAAGATATGCTGCTCCTTCTCTGACTGGGAAACCAAACGGCTTGATTTGTTCTCTAATCTTCTAAGCTGTTGGTTTGCATATCCTCCAAAGGAGTGGATTGCTCTTTTTGACAAAAACATAGAAGCATGTTCTAACAATTCCTTTCCAATAGATGAAAGATATAAATAATGCTCTGGCTTATTTCCAAGGAGTTCTATGGTATTAGGATTACAACTTGTCAATAATCCTGCCAGCTTTTGAAAAGAATAAATGGTTGTATCTGTTTTTACCTCTGTCACTTGTCCAAAATCTTCTCTTGTTAAAATTTCCATTTTGCTATTTATAGCACACCCCCGAATATCTAAATCACTCTCTGGTGTATCTGTACCATAAGCATGACTTCCTCCCAAAGTTAAGAGAATAATATTCTTTCCTAAGTGCTTATTGTCTCTTAAAAAATTATACTCTTCTGTTTGCAGACAATTCTTAATTTGTTCTAAATTCATTTGTAATCTCTCCTTTGTTACTATATTTGTTCCGATTTCCTTTTTACAATTGGAAACTTCATTATTATGCTAAATTCCCGTTCTACCATTTGTGCCTTTATAGTTCCATTCATACGAATAACAAATTCTTTTGCAATAGAAAGTCCAAGTCCTGTAGAATTTTTATTCCGGGATGCATCTGCCTTATAAAACCGTTCAAATACCTGCTCTATCTCTATTTCTTCCGGATTTAATATTTCGTTACAAATCCGGACACAAACCCCTTCTTGGGAAGAACTTAAGAATACTCCTATTTTTTGTTTTCCATGATCTATAGCATTTTTCATAACATTTTGAAATACCCGTAAAATTGCCTGTTCATTCCCCTCTATGTAAACAGGGGTTTCTTCAATATCCAATTCCGGCTGGATACCAAGCTTTGTCCAATCCTCATAATAGGAAAATACAGTTTGCCGCAAAATGCGGTTAATACAACAATCTGTAAGCTCCAAATGATAGGTTTCATTTTTTAATTTGCTAAAAGTAAAGAGTTCCTCCAATATTTCTTTTAAACTGTGAATACGCTCTCTGGCAATCCACAAATAGCGTTTTTGTTCCTCTTTACTTTCACATTCCTCTAACAGTTGCATATAACCGTCCAAAGAAGTCAATGGAGTCCGAATGTCATGAGATAAATTAGTATATACATCAGAAAGATAAGTTTCTTTATCCATATATTTCTTTTTATTTTCTTTTCTTTCTTTCATTATCTTATTTAAAATATCTACCAGTTTTCCCATTCCTCCATAATCTAGCTGGCTTGTTATCCTTATATTACTATCCTTTTCCATCAAAAATGACAATTGGCGGCAGATATCCTGTATCTGCCGCACAAAAATCCATAATATGAAAAATAGTAATAATAGAGCTACACTTAATATCCCTATTATGATATAACACATATCTTTCTCCTCTTATCTTGTCCTACACATCTCTTTTTTGAAATACATAACTGCTAATTCCAACAAATACCAAAATAAACATAGTTGCCAGAAGAATACATTTTCCTGCATCACTTCCCGTAGGATTCATTGGCAGTCCTGCTATTCTTCCAGAAATGGTATATTTTACCGTTTCAAAATCCTTAATACCTATCTTTGCTAATACCTTATCCATAAAAGCATACAGCACATTCGCTATACCAAAACAAATGCATAACGAAAGAGTCATACTACAAAGATTATTCCGAAAAACAATGGCAAACGCCATACATACACATACAAATCCATAATGCAAAAGTGTTTGTATTCCCAGATAAGGAAGAAATTCTGATAGATTTCCTATTTCCAGATATCCATAGCTAATTGGCATACTAACTGCCTGCATCAAAACATATAGCAATATAGTTAATACTGTAAAGAAAAACAATGCAATAGCTTTCGATAATACTAATTTCCATCTGTTCTTTACCTGCCCTGCAAAATTCTTTATATATCCACTACTTATATCTGCAGTTGCAAATAGTACTCCAAAAATCACCATAAACATTGCAATAAATTTTGCTTGTAAATTTGCAAATACCAAATCATAAACGGTTGCCTTTGCTCCCTCTTCTGTAGGTGGGTTAACTGCGATTCCTATGACTTGCTCCTGTTCTTCCTCTGTTTCTACAGATGCTGGCACATCCGTACCATTCTCTACTATTCCAGCTGCCACTCCATCCATAAATGATTGTGGTTCCGTGTTTTTTGTTGTTGTAGATGCTGGTGTACCAGGCTCATCGGTTACTGATGCCATAAGCATGGTAGTCAACACTATTATTACAAACATAACAATATAAATTACATATAAGCTCTTTGTCTTAAACATCCGGAAAACATCCATTTGTATCATATTAAGCATGATTTGCACCTCCTGTCAGATGAATGAAATAATTTTCTAACTCCTCGCTGGCTACATGAATTTCTTTTACAAAAACACCTGCTTTTACCAACGAATAATTCAATTCTTCACTTTCTTCAATCCGCTCATAAACGGCAACATGCGAATCATCCACCACTTGGTAATTTTTATATCCAAGTTCATCTAAGACTGGCAACGCTTTCTTCGGTTCATCAACACGGATTAGAATCCGCTCTCTGCAGCGTTCCATAAGTTCTTCTTTGGTTAGTTCCTCTAATAAAATTCCTTGATGAATCATACCATAATCTGTTGCAATCTTTGATAATTCTTCCAAAATATGACTGGAAATTAAAATGGTCATATCATGCTCTTTATTCAATCTTTGAATGGTTTCCCTTACTTCTACAATTCCTTGTGGGTCAAGTCCATTAATCGGCTCATCCAGTATAAGTAAATCCGGATCACCTACCAAAGCAAGTCCAATTCCCAATCTTTGCTTCATTCCAAGAGAAAATTGTTTTGTTTTCTTTTTTCCTACATCTGCCAGTCCAACTGTCTCTAAAATATCTTTGATATATTTCTCTTCCCGGATTCCAAACAACTTACACTTTATCTTTAGATTATCATAAGCAGACATATTTCCATATAATCCTGGTGTTTCAATTAAAGAACCAATACGGTCTCTTACTTTTGACAAATCTTTTCCCTTATATCCAAATAATTCGATTTCTCCACTGGTCTGGGTAGATAAACCCGCAATCATTTTAAGAAACGTTGTCTTTCCTGCTCCATTTCTGCCAATAAAACCATAAACCGCACCCTTACGGATATGTAAATCCACATGATTCACTGCATGATACTTCTTAAAGGTCTTCGTCAGCCCTTCTGTTTTTAATAACAATTCTGTCATAAACTTCTCCTTTCCTGCAAGTATAACTTGCTGCCTTTCACATTTACTAGTCTAAACCATAATTCCTAAAGAAAAGCTAAGAAAAAGTAAAAAAAGAGTAAAGTTTGGTAACAGTTTATAGTTCCAAACAGTTACAATTTATTTTTAATCATGCAGCCGGTATCCAATCCCCCATATCGTTTCAATATATTCTTCCTGGGTGATTGCTTTTATTTTTTTACGAATATTACTAATATGTACATCCAATGTTTTTGTCTCGCCCATATAAATTTCTTCCCATGCATATTCAAAGATTTCTTCTTTACTAAAAACTTGTTTTGGATGTTTTAGAAGTAACTCTAAAATAGAAAATTCCTGCTTTGTAATTTTAGGAAGTACCACTTCTCCAATTTTCACCTGAAAATTCTTTCTATCTAACTGCATCTCTTTATGCGATAAAATATCCCTTTCCTCTGTTTTATTCATCCGGCGAAGCTGCACTTGTACCCTCACCACTACTTCCTTTATCTCAAAAGGTTTTGTAATATAGTCATCTGCCCCTTTACTTAACAAACCGACCTTATCTTCCAATTCCCCCTTTGCGGTAAGAACAATCACAGGTGTATTTCCTTTTTTACGGATCAAGGACAATACCTCTTCTCCGCTCTTTCCAGGAAGCATTAAATCAAGTAAAATTACCCCACAATTATTAAATTGTTCACTCTCTAATAATAACACTGCTTCTGTCCCTGAAAATACCTGTCTGCAGATATATCCTGCCTTAGAAAGTGCTTCCAGTAACAGTCCATTAATATTTACATCATCTTCTACAATCCAAACTTCCTGCATTTTATTGAATCCCCTTTTAAATTCCATCTCACGCAGAGGAAAAAATATTTGCCATCTTAATGCAATTTCTTTGTCATCTCTATATATTCCTGATTATTTTTCGTCTTTAAAAATAAATCAATATATTTTTCCAGCATTTCCTCAGAACGCATACCACTTAGAGCTTTTCTCATAGAATGATTTGCCTCCAGTTCTTCTTTGGATAACAACAAATCATCTCTACGGGTACTGGATTTAAACAAATCAATAGCTGGGAAAATACGTTTCTCAGATAAAGTACGGTCAAGGACTAATTCCATATTACCAGTTCCTTTGAATTCTTCAAATACCACATCATCCATACGGCTACCTGTTTCTACTAATGCAGTTGCAAGAATGGTAAGACTTCCTCCCTCACGCATATTTCTTGCTGCTCCAAAAAATTTCTTAGGCATGTGAAGTGCTGCCGGGTCAAGACCACCAGATAAAGTACGACCGCTTGCCTGGACAGTTAGGTTATAAGCTCTTGCCAATCTGGTAATACTGTCTAACAAAATAATAACATCCTGCTTATGCTCTACCAAACGTCTTCCCCGTTCAATTACCATTTCAGAAACCCTCTTATGATTCTCTGGTAATTCATCAAAAGTAGAGTAAATCACCTCTACATTCTTTCCTTCTATGGATTCTTTGATATCAGTTACTTCTTCCGGACGTTCATCAATCAGCAAAATAATCATGTGCATATCTGGATGATTCTTGGTAATGGCTTTTGCTACCTGTTTTAATAAAGTTGTTTTACCTGCCTTTGGAGGAGAAACAATCATTCCACGCTGTCCCTTTCCGATTGGTGCAACCAAATCCATCATCCGCATCCCAATGCTGGCATTTGGAGTTTCAAGGTGAATACGTTCATCTGGAAAAATTGGAGTCAATTCCTCGAATTTCTTTCTCTTTAATAAGGCAGATGGATGATATCCATTTACCGTTTTCATATAAAGCAAGGCACTAAACTTTTCATTCTGGCTCGTACGAATCTTAGTATTTCCCACAATATAATCTCCTGTTTTCAAATTAAAACGCCGGATCTGTGCCGGAGATACATATACATCATTCTCACCAGGCAAAAAATTATCACAACGGATAAATCCATAACCATCTGCTAATACCTCAAGAATTCCCCTCTTTGTTTCTCCACTATCTAAATGTGCAATTTCTGGAGAATAAAGTCCTTCATTATCTCCTTTTATAGTTTTTGTCCGTTCTGTTTTTTCCTGGGTGTTCTCTACTTTTTTTACTGTTTTTTCTACTGTCTTTTCTGTCTGGAAACTTTTTTCATTTTTTACCGTTTTCTCTCCCACAACTTCTTTTTGTTTTTCTTTTTGTGTACTTGCAATCTTCTCTTCTACTTTCGTTAGCAATTCCACTAATTCATTTTTTTTCATTGTAGATATATTTTTTAATCCATAACTCTTTGCTTCTTCTCTTAATTCTACAACTGTCATTTTATCATAGTTCTTTCTGGTTTCTTTCATAATTTAAATACACTCCTTCTTGGGTATTCATTAAGATTACAGAGCAACAACAAATCCCATGATGATTTATTATTTAAAAAATCTATATAACTCACCATTATAATTTGTTATGTTACCTATAGAAAATCATTCTGTAAATGATTTAAATGATTAAATAGAGGTTCCAGCTTAAGCCAGTAAATTAAAATAAGCTATTTGTCTTATAATTGGTATTAAGCAAATGACATTATACACTATAATTAAGAAAAAGAAAAGTTATTTTTTATTATCATGTTACAACTTTGTTAATTTTACTTCTTTTTTATTAAATTTCTATTGCATTTTTTCTTTTTATTTCATATAATATAAAAAGAAATTTAAAACTTAAGTACATATTTTGTAGACATTTTAGCAAGCACATATCAAAGTTCTTTGTTAAGAAAGTGTGAATTCCGCAAAAACCAAAAATATAAATTGAGTTTTGCAACTGGGCATCAAAATGTTTACACAAAAAAAGGAGGAATTTTCCGTGATTAAATTCACAAAAAAAGCCCTTAGCTTGGCTATTGCATCTTTTGTAACCATGACTTCTGTATTTGGAAGCAGTAATTTCGCTAAAGCAGAAACTACTACAGACGCAACTGAAGTTGCTTCTATCGCAACTTCTAGTACCAAAACACATTTATCTGCAACTTTTGATGTACCAGCAAATTGGGGTCGCAATATATATGCTTATGCTTACTATGTAGAAGCAGGCAAGACAATAGAACCTCTTGGTTGCTGGCCTGGTAAGGAATTAACAAAAGATACAGATGGTAAATATAATGTAAAATTTGAATCTTCTGTTGGTTGGGCTAAAGTTATTTTAGCAGATATGGAAACTCTCGGCAAGAAAGAAAAAGATACCGTAAATAATAAAGAATATTATAATGGAAAGGTTCTTCACCAAGCACCTACCGAAGATAATGATCCAACATCCGAAGATGGTTACTTAATTTATGCTACAGAAGATGGTCGTCCTACTATCATCAATCCAGTATCCATCTCTTTCAAAGCTCCTGCAGAGTGGGATAATGTATATGCTTACGCTTATTATACTGATTATAACAATAATTTGCAGGAACCTCTTGGTTACTGGCCTGGTACAAAGTTAAACGATGAAGCAGATGGTGTGAAAGACGGCAAATATGATGCCAGTATAATCTCAGAAGTGGGAGAAGCAAAATTTATTTTTACTAATGTAGATGAGTCTGCATTACCTGATGGCAAAATGCCTGAACCACTAAGAAAGAATGATGGGATTGAAGGATATTACTATCCTGTAACAGCAAAGGCTCAGTTACCAGAACTTAGTAAAGATGAAAAAAGTGAAGATAGAAAAAGTAAAGAAGATGGTTACAAAGCCAGTGAAGGTAACAACTCTTTCAGTTCAGAGAATGTACCAACCCCTGGTCCAATTACTACAGTAAAACCTACCATTGTACCAACAATAACTCCTAGTGTTACACCTACTGTAACTCCTGTTATTACAGCTACTGTTACACCTAGTGCAGTTCCTACTGTAACTCCTGTTGTTACAGCTACAGTAACTCCTAGTGCTATTCCTACTGTAACTCCTGTTATTACAGCTACTGTTGCACCTAGTGCAATTCCTACTATTACTCCTACAGTAGAGCCTACCATTATTCCTACGGTTACTCCTACGATTACTCCTGTAGTTGTTCCTACAGTAGAGCCTACAGTTGTTCCTAGTGTAGAACCTGTTATTATTCCTACAGTTACACCTAGTGCAGTTCCTACCGTAGAGCCTACAGCTATTCCTACAGTTGTACCTACTGTTATACCTACAATTGTACCTACTGTTACACCTACAGCTATTCCTACGGTTACACCTACAGCAGTACCTACTGTTACACCAGATGTAATTCCTGATAATCCTGTTCCAAATGATCCAATTAAAGATGCTACTACTTTAAAAGGAAGCATCAGCTTTGACAAAACAACCAAAACAGTTGGAGAAACCATTAAAATCAAAGTTTCTGCAAAAAATGGTAAGCCGGCATATAAATATACATATACTGTGAAAAAAGGAAATAAGAAAGTTCTTTCTGTAGCCAATACAAAGTCAAAATCTGTAAACTGGATACCTGACAAAGCTGGTACTTATACAGTTTCTGTAAAGATTACAGATGCAAAGAAAAAATCTGTAACTGTTACTAAAAAATATAAAGTACAGAGTGCAGTTATTACTATTAAGAGTTTCAAAACGAACAAATCTTCTAACCAGAAGGTGAAAACTAAGATTGTAATCAGTGCAAATGCCACTGCAAAGAAAGGAAAAGCTTCTTATAAATTTGCAGTAAAACTTGGTAATGGTAAAATTAAAACAATTAAGGGATTCTCTTCAAAGAATAAAGTAACATGGAAACCTACCAAAAAAGGTACTTATACTCTTTATGTATATGTAAAAAATGGTAAAGGAATTACGGTTTCAAAAACCAAGACTTTTAAAATTAAGAAATAATGTAATAACCCCCAATGTAATAAGAAAATGCTTATTACATTGGGGGATTTTTTTAGAATTGTAACTGTTCAGAACCATGAACAGTTACGTTCTAAGCCCATGAAAATTCGCCTTCGGCGAAGGGCTTAGAACAATCAAAATTTACTTTTTCTTACGAAACACGCAGTAAATGCGTGTTTCTACTTGAATAGTTACTTAGAATTTAAATAATGTATCAAAATTTCTAAGAGTTTCAAAATCTCCTTTTGCTGTTACTTCTCCAGACATAAAGGCTTTTTGCAAGGTCATTTTTCCTTCAATAATGTCTAACATAATGTCCTTGGACATCTTTACAAACACATCCACTTCGCCCTTTTCATCATAGTAACATTCTATCTTATCTTCACTCACTTTAATAAAAAGATTCTTATCTTCATCTGCAAAATTAAAATGATAGGTTGCAAAAATTCCAGCCTGCCCCTTAAAGTGTTCTTTTAAATCTTTAATAAATTCTCCTTCTGTATCTGTTTCTGAATTCTCTTCATCTCCCAACATGCCCTTAAACAATTGAGCAAGCTCTTGTATATCTTCCTTTTGTTTTTTCACATAGGTGTCATCTGATACATAAATGGACAATTGTTCACTTTCCTGAGGCGTAAGTTCCATAGAATGCCCTTTTAACATTGTCTGATTTACTATGTGGGCACTTGTAGGAAAATTTTTTAACCGATGGCTGACCTGCCGGTAAATCATCTCTGCTTTCTTCTCAATCAAAAATGCATATTCTGGATCTGTTTCAAATTCTACATGATTTTCTACATAAGCACAAATTCCTTCACAAGGAACACCACCTAATAATTCCCACAATTTTGTCAAAGTAAATATCGCATCACGTTCTCCATAAGTAGTAGAGATAGCAATAGGAAGCATAGAAAGTTTTTGTATTTTCTCCTTGTCTCCATAAAGCCAGCATGCATCCAAAAATTGTTGCATCAAACCACCAATTCCAAACCATTCTACTGTTGTAGCAAGGATAACGCCATCTGCCTCTTTTAGAGTATTGGGTAACATATTAATTCCTTTTAAGTCTTCATATAAATTATATCTGGTTACCTCTACCCTTAATTCCTCTAATACTTCTGTCAACTTGTTTAATACATAAATCGTAGAATCTTCAATTAATCCACGTCCACCATAATAAATATTTATTCTCATGAATCTTTTTCCTCCTTACCCATCAAAAGACATAGTATCCCAGTTAATATAAATCCTCCAATCAGACCACCTACATGTGCATAATTCACATTAGGGCTTATCATGACATTGCATATTCCAAAAATTGTAAGCAGTATTATATTCCGAAATGGTAACTCTTCCAATCTGCCATGATTTTGAATTACTAAGTAAAGTAAAGCACCAACAATGCCATAAACAGCTCCAGATGCACCTGCTGCCACTACAACCTGCCCTTGGTTCTGCAACATATCAAATATCTCAGCCAGATTACCTATAAGTCCTGCCCCAAAGTAAATGGTAAGATAAAATATCTTTCCAACTCTTTTTTCCACATATTGTCCCAGTGCCAGTAACATAAACATATTTCCAGCCAAATGCTCCATTCCAAAATGCAGAAACATGCTGGTTATTAACTGATAGTACCAGAATCCATGACCAACACTTTTTGTACATAATCCTCCAGAATTTGCAATATGTTCCACATCTAGAGAAGAACCAGTAACTTCTATCCATATAAATACTAAAATATTCAATATCACTAATAAAATGGTACAAATATTTTCTTTAATGTAGTTTCTTCTGTCTTTTATTCTTTCTTGTTCTATCATTTCTGCCCTAAAAAATGCCTGTTCTATAATTTCTCTGGCATTGGAGAATTCTGCAATCTGGTTCTCATAGATTAGAAGCCGTTCCTCCTCTAAATCTACTATCCAGTGTTCACCAAAAACAGATAGATATTCTTTTTCCTGTTCTGGCTCATTTGTACACAACACTTGCAGCATCTGTACTTGTTGGAAATCATAATTATAAATGGATTTCCGGATGGCACGTACAATACCTTCGTATTTTTCTACTGTCAAATCCCTCAAATGTATGCAGTCAATCAATACCACAACATGTGTACATTGTGGACGAATCTGTAATAAAACATCCACATAAGCCCCATTCACAATCGCTCTTTTATATCCTGCTTCTTGAAACTGTCTGACTAAATTTTCCGTTTTCATTTTTCCCACCTTTCTTTTCATAGGAAACTACATAACTTGTAACAGTTCAGCCAAAGGCTGAACTGTTACCATAACTTTCATTATAACAAGATTCTACATGATTCAGCTATACACAAAATGCACAAAATATCTATTCAATTAAGTGACAATACTAGATATTTTGTGCATTAGTGTTTATTCTAAGAAGCTTTCCACTCCTTCGTAAAATAATATGGAATATCTGCAAAAGAAATTTTATCTCCTTCTGTAAGCACAATTGGCTGGTTTCCCTCTATACGTTTTTCATTTACAAAGGTTCCATTTGTGGAATTTAAATCCATAATAAAAAACTGCTCCCCCGTCTGGTCTATTTTACTATGCATACGGCTTATATTTTTCTTCTTCTTTAAACTACAGGTATCTTTTTGGAATCTGCCAATAAAAAATGGAAACTCACCAAGAGATATAATCTCCTGTCCTTGTTCCTCTGGAACAAGATAACACTGTTTTTTTGTGCAAGAAGTCTCATCGGTCTGAATTACAGTTTTATCATAATCTATTTTTACTGTCCCATCCCCCACATTACAATTTTCTAACGGTAAACTAATCTCCTCTTGCTTTCTTACAAAAGATATAGGAGATTCTTTTTCTAAATCCAGCACTTTTTGTTGATGGAATTTCTCCATATTCTTCTTATTGAAGAAAGATAATGTCTCCTTCTCTGTTATTTTTTGTTGTTTTATTTCATTGCCTTTCTGCATCTTCTTTTTTGGTTCTATAATCTTTTCATCTTTTTCATATTTTTCTTTAATTTTTGCATCTTCCTCCTCCGCGGCAAACACTCTACCCAAAATAAACATATCCAATGCTCCTAATACAAGTAACCCTATTACAGATTTTGTCATAGAAATCCCCTGTTCATTGCAAAAGATACCAGACTTTGCTGCTACTGCTAACAGCAATAAAAGAGCCAATTGTAAAATAACAGTCAATACTATATTTTCCTTAATATTTCTCTTATTTTTTTCTTTTTTATTCTTCCTATTATTTTTCTTTTCCGAATTTTCTTCCTTATTTCTATTTATTTTTCTATTACTTCCAGATATAAGCGATTTTTTATTCTTCTGCACTTGGAGACTGTTTTCTTTCTCTATCATTTCTGGATCTATTTTTTTTATCACTGGTTTTTTCGTTTCCCATGCTACTATCTTTTGTAAATCATTTAATGTACAATGGGGTTCCTTACTTTTTTCATAAAGCTTATATACAATTTCTACTGCATTTTTATCCTGATAATCTACCACATTCATAAAATAAGAAAATAGCTGGACAAGTTGTTCATTAATTTCTCTTTTATAATCATGAACATAACAAAGAGCCACTTCTTTGCTTTGTATATCTATATAAATATATGCTGGGTCTAATACTAAATTATCTGGATTTAAAAGATATTCCCTACATTTACCAATTTCAGTAAGTATCTGGGAAATACAATTTTTCACTTGAAAATCCTTCCATTTCTCCCGGTTACTCTTTTGCAGTAAATTTTCTCTTCCTGTAATATCATAATAGTATTCTTTTTCATTATTTATTTCCCGTATCTCTAAAGGAAGAAAACCTTGTACATATTTGCCTGCCAGCATGTGCAACATGTAGTTTTCCTCTCCTCTTCCCTGTATTACTAAGTAATTTTTTTGAATATCATGCTTGTATTCTGCCTGTAGCATATTTTCACTCCTTTATCTTTTTTATTTCATTTAATTTCTCATTAATCTTTTTAGAACCTTTAACACTCTCCATAGTATCTTGTAATGCCGTATATGCCCTTGTAAATTCTGTTGGATTATGTACTGGTATGGATGTGTTTATTTGATACCGGAATGGACTTCCTCCCAAGTATTCATGTACTTTAGATATTCCTGTGGAAATAGCCATATTTAACTGGATACTTACTTTTGTATGACCAATAGTTGCCGACACACTCTCCACTTTTCCAAATAACTTTTCTTTATCCGCCATGCTTTTTAATGTGGAAACCAATGTATTTTTTTCTGCTGATAAACCATCCAGATAAAATGTAATTCCCCGTTCTTTTCTCTTTTGATAATCCACCTCTTCCAAAAGTTTCTCCTTATCTTTTATACAAAGCACCTGTTCTTCTGCTATTGTCTCCACAAGACCTTGCAGCTTCGTATAATCACATAAATAAAAGGTCATATAGCAAAGAGTAATAACCAGAAAAAACACAAGGGGAAAGACAAACATAGCCTCTAGCGTTATCATTCCACTCTGGCTGTTTTTCTTTTTTTTCATTCTAACCTCCTAACCCACATCTTTGACAAGCTCCTACTCCACTTAATTCAGAAAGTTTTACTTTTTTTATATCCCTTGTTAATCCACTACAATCTAACTGAATATGATACCTGTCTCCTGTATCTGAAATATATACATTAGATTGACCAGACACCTTTGTACCCTTTGTACATTTCTGACAGCTTTTATATTTTCCTCCACTACGGTTTCTCTTTGTTAGAGCATTCTCATAACTAACACACTCAATTCCAAGATTAATATGTGTGCAAAAAAGGGATGTATGGTAAACCGTTCCCGTTTTTGTCATATAAACATAGATATCTTCTTCTTCCATTTCTTTTTTGCTTAACCCAATTTTATAGGTTCCGATAAATCCTCTGCTTCTTACCTGTTGAATAAAATTTAAATTTGGCAATATGTTGGTCATTATAGGAAATTTTACCTCATACAATGCAGCTAGAGAAATATCTCCATCATTTTCCAATATAGAACTGTGATACATAATTCCAGTCTTTCCACCCTTAATACAACTACTTTCTAAAATATCCTCTGGTAGATACTCTGACATTCGAATCCCAGTAAGTGCACCTGATATCCACTTTTTTGCTGTTTGTTTGCTGTCACTGTCTTCTTTTTTTCCTCCTACATTTTCATATATACAGGCATAACGGGAAGCTTCCTTCGCTGTTTCCCATAATCCCTGGCTAATTTTCTCTTGTATCAGTATAATTTGAAAAAAATACATAAGGGTTATGACACAAAACAAAAAAATAGGTAATACCAATGTAGTTTCTAAAGTTATAGAACCTTGATTTCTTTTTCTCATCCTTATCCTTCCCTGAACCAGATAAAGATGCCCTCCCGGATTTTGAGGATAATATACTTTCATGCACTGCCTGTTATTTGCAATAATAGTAACTGGAAAGGGCATCTTTATCTGGTTCATTTTATATCATTAATATCATTAAGTATTTTTTTAAGTGCTTTTTAATAAGAATAATTCTGACTAATTGTAAAACTCCAACTGTCTCCTTCCTTTTTCCATGGTTCCATAAAATTCCAAGCCATAAACTTTGCAGGCACCATATAGTTACAACTTACTTTTAAAGCATAAATGCAATCTTCTATGGAAAATTTTTTGCTATGACGTAACTTCATATTTTCTTCAATCAAATCCATAGTTCGGTAATTTTTTTGAGTTTGGTTTTCCAAAAATAGGAAAATATCAATAAATTGCTCATAAGAAATTCCTGCTACTCCCAATTTCTTTTTTCCCAACTCCTTTGCCTTACTTTGTATTTTTTTCTTGCTAATTGTCAACATATCACTATAAGTTAGCATAAAATTACTTTTTGATTTTACTAATGGAATCTTACTTCCATATAATAATGCTGCCACATCCACCAAACCTTCCTCATAAGACCACACTAATAAAATTCCCATTTGCGTTGCTCGGATAAGAGGTTCAATCCCAGTAAAACCAACTAAAGCTGCTGCAGTAGCATACGCCTTTTCCTTCCCTTGTGTGTTAGTAAGCAGATAAGAAAAATTAGTTACCGTCCTCATCAATAAAATCCGGTCTATTACACTCTGCAAATTCTCTTTATCCGAAGCTTTACCACATAAGATATATTCTTGTTCATATTTTAGGGGGGTTTTTTGAAATTTTGATTCTTTACTTACATAACTTTGGAAATATTGATTCAGATATGCCTGATAAATTAATGTATTGGTAAGTGATGACTGTTTGCTTTTTTCTCCATTTTGCCGGAACACATCTGATGCATCCGAAAAAATATTTTTTGCATTATCTCCTTTGATAACTGCTCCTGTATCTATATTTTTTAAGCCTTTACTCTTTCCCTTATAATTCTTATAATAATAATCGGGATTAGAGATTTCTTTTTTTGATATCTTGCTACTATCTTCCACAACAATAGATAAGACAGAGCTTCCTAAATTTTTCAATGCAGAGCCAGGATCGCTGGCATTCTGGTTTTTTATGTTTTTATAGGAAAATTTAAGAGAAGATATATCATAAGACTTTAAAACACTAATTTGTACTTGAATTCCTGTTAATTTGTCTGTATAAGAGTTTTCCTCCTGCTTTACTTTTTTCTTTAATTCGCCTTCCAGAGATTCCAATATTTTTAGATTTGTTGATAATTTCTCCTTCATTTTTACTGCATTTTTTAAACAGGTCACATCATTTCTTAACTCTTTCTTTTGTCCATTCATACTCTTAAACTCTTCTGTGGAAAGATTTTTCTTCTGTTCTGTCAATGTTTCTTCAAACTTATTTATTTTACTGTCTATTGTTTCCAATTTTTTCTCTATTTTCCCGATTGTGCTAATTGCTTCTTTCATCTTTTTCTTAGAATTTGCAACTACTGTTTTTAGCTCAGATTGTTTCTCATTCACCGATTTCACCGTTTTAGAAAAATCATAAGGTGGTTCAGGAGTTTTAGTTGGTTTTGGTGTATTTGTCGGCTTTGGTGTATCTGTTGGTTTTATAGACGCTGTTGGTTTTATGGATGCTGTTGGCATAGCAGTATTTTTATTCTTCTTAGCCTCTTCCTCTTCTTTTGCTTTTTGTTCTTCCTCCTTTTTGGCTTCCTCTGCCTTTCTTGTTTCCTCTTTCACATGCTCTCTCTTTAATTCCTTCAGTAATTCTTGTATTTCCTCTAATTTTTTAG
The DNA here is from genome assembly GCA_947177415.1 of uncultured Clostridiaceae bacterium. Lineage (GTDB taxonomy): Bacteria > Bacillota > Clostridia > Lachnospirales > Lachnospiraceae > CAG-411. The sequence continues at coordinate 9,630 of CAMWUK010000044.1, read as the reverse complement.
TTCCATTTATATACTTACTTTGCAGGGATTGATATACCAGCTGTGGATCTACGCCCACATTTCCTTTTGTGATGGATTTTCCACACAGTTGCTTTGCAAAACTTCCAGTAGTAGCAAGTTTATTTGCATTCTCAAAAATCAGTCCTTTATCTTTACATTTTAATCCTTCTACTTGTTCTATCAGTTTTAACAATTGCTTACTGGCATCTTCCAAAGATTCTTCTGCTTTACTTTCTTCCTTCATTATTAATGATACTGATTCACTTTTATCAAGTAATTTACAGCAATTTAGCATTTTTTGTAACAACTCTCCTGATACTTGATATTTCATAAACTGTACCACCTCATCTTCTACAAGACCTCCCTCATAGTCTACTGCCCGGATGGCAGAATTCATCTGTAAGGATTGTATTTGTGTCTGGTAGAGATCTGTTCCCTGCCTTTCCAGTGTAATACCAAAAATATTAGCGGTTGTTTTGGTGGATAAACTATTTTCTATATATTCTTTAATCTCCTTTGCAATTATTCGCAATTCCAAGCTGTCAGAGTCAATTCCTTTATCCATAAAAAACAAACCATAATCCTCATACAAAGGTCTGTAATAGTTTGTAAGTTCCGCATCCATAGCTCCCTTTAACGCTCTTTTCACTTCATATCCTGCTACCTTTACTCTGGCATTTTCCAGAAAGGAAGCAACCAAAGCTAACATTACTACAATAATTAATGTTAAGTATATGGTAATACTGCCTTTTGATTTTCCCATTCTTATTTTTTCCAAGTTTACAATATCCTTTCCTGCTATTTCATAGATAGACAATTGCAAATTTTTTTGCAATTGTCTATATTTCATAAAATCTGGAAGTTTTTACTTCCTCGATTTTTGTCCTTATTTACCTTTTACATTCAAATCTCCACCTTGGGTTTTAATACTCTTTATGGCATTTTTGATAATTGGCTCAATGGTATCTTTAAAAAGAACTACTAAACCAATCAAAATAACCACAATTAAAATTACCTCTACACTCCCCATTCCATCTTCTTCCTTCCAGAAGTTTTTAAATGCCTTTACTATTTTGCTTTTCATTGTTTCTTCTCCTTTGTTTGTAATTTTGCTGTTTGTAAATTTCTTACTCATCTTGCTTTTCTCCTTTTCATAATGTGTGTTGTTGTAAAATTTTTGTAACCTGGCTGCCAGCCTGTTACAAATGTTTTTCTTTATAATGCCATCATGGCAGGTACCATAATAATTACCATAACCAATCCAAGCATTACCATCATAGGTGCAAGTAATTTTGTACTTGCCTCCTCTGCAAGGCGTTTTGTCATTTGCTTTCTTTCTTCAAATGCGTCTAATGCCTCATATTCTAAAAGCTCTAATAAGCCCTTGGAACCTTTTTTCAGGTTTTGGGATAACAGGGAACCAAATTTTAAATATGGCAATAACTGGATTCTTTTTCCAAAATGCTCCAATGCACTTACCTCTGTTACTCCATTTTGCATTTCATACCAAGTCATGCACCACTCCTCGTATGCATACCTTGTGTTTATTTTTCCCTTTTTCTTCTTTTGCAGGTATACGCAAGCAATTTTTTCCCATGCACCGCCAACAGTCATGCCTGCTCCAAGAAGCAAGGTAAATTTATTTACTAAATCCGGATAATCCATCCACATCTGTTCATCATGTTTTTTTCTTTTGTCCTTCAAATCTTTATCATAAAAAATCCAGATTACTACAATAGTCACTAGTCCTATTCCTAAAAAAAACATGGCATTACTCTCTACATTCTCGGTATAGGATACTTCCCTATCTAAAACAACAGCAGGCAATGTATATTTTTCCTCGCTGGGATTTTCCTTCCCAGCCTCTTCAATTGCTGTTTGAACAGCTTCTCTCCATTCCTTTTCTGTAAATTCTGTTTTTGGGTAAATATGTACCCGGAATCCTAACTCTTCTTCCTGTTCCTCATAAGATAGAGTTGCCATAAGATTCACAATCTCTCCTTCTTTTGGTATAGCCATAAAGTCAATTTTCCCATCATAAGATAAGCAACTACCGTCTAATATCTGCCAAGATATTGCAATGAAACTATTAGGAATCCTTTCCATAAGATTCAAGTCCTTTATAACCATCTCATTACTTTCATTTTCTCCCAGATAATGTTCTTTCACATATTCTTTTGCTTCTTGTAATGCTGTTTTTGCCTCCTCCTGGGTATATGTCCTTTCAGGTATTGTAACCGATATAATTTGTTTTTCCTGTTCGCTTGCAGATACTTCTATATCCACATACTCTTCCCCTTGTCCCTTTTCCTGACGAAGAAAATATCCATTCTCTTTTAGGAGATTTGTTCCACTTTTTCCAATTTCTGTTGCAAAAGAAATACCTGTAAACAGGCTAATCATTAAAAAACACATAGATAGCTTTTTGCACCAATATAGAATCTGTACCAGTTCCTTATCTTCTGATACATGAAGCAAAGATAGAATTTCCAGTTGTTTTCCCTGCTTTTGCATATACTTTCGGAGAGGTGTTTCTAAAATCAGAAACAAACTCAGGGGATAAAACCCTTTTAATCCATGCTCTTTTTTATCCAGCTCTTTGACAAATTCTTTTTCATAGTTTCTTGTATATACCATTCCTGCAATCATTAAAATTGCAAGAACAGAGCAAAATATAATACACCACATAGTCCCTCCTATAACTTGATATCTGTGATTTTTTGTCCTGCCAGATAGGCTCCAATATAAATAACTAAGATAACCGTCATAATCGTACCGCCTAGAAAATTGTGGTAAAGACAATCTAAAAATCCTGGAGAGCTAAACCACATATATCCAATGATGCAAAGAGGAACTACACTCATAATATTGGTTTCCAATTTTTTTGCTGAAATTAAGGTTTCTAACTCTCTTTGTACCTCTATTTTCTCTCCTATGTTTTTCTCTGTCTGTTTGATTACTTTTATCAAATCACCACCAGTTCTCTTTGCTGTCTGTACAATTTCTGCAAAGCTTTCTACATCTTCTACCTGAGTTCTTTCTGCCAGTTCCAGCAGCACCTCTTCTACATTTCTATTTAATGCTAACTGCCGGTTCATCCATTGGAATTCTCTTATAATATCTGCATCTTCTGCATACATAAGTGCCAGATCATGACTTGCCTCTAAGAATGCATTTTCCATAGAATAACCAGCATTTAAAGCAGAGGATAGGCATAAAATTCCCTGACGGAACTGTTGGTTAAAATTCCACTTTCTCTTTTGGCACAATATTTTTCTTTGATACTCTATAAACACAAATCCAAAGGGAAATAAAAGAATGACCGCCCAAATACTTTTGTAAAATAAAAATCCTACCATACTGGATAATCCTATCCCCACAAGGAAATATTTTATCCACTCTTCCCTTGTATAAATATAGGTATCATATTCATATTTACTCTTTTTCTTCTTTTTCAAAATCACGCACCTTCCTCTTCTTCCATTTGTATTCCAGCTCTTTGCAATTTTTCTATCTGTGCAAAGGCATATTTCGTTCTTTGCAGACTTCCTATTATTTTCCCATCTTCTGTCTCCCCTTCCTCCACAAATTCATATAGAGGAGTCGTTTGAATTTCTCCATTTTCACAAGACAAAACCTCCACAATACTCAGCACCCGTCTTGATTTATCCCTTAACCTTCCCAAGTGTACAATAATTTCCAAAGCTGAAGAAATTTGCCGCCGTACTGCCATAAGAGGAATCTCCATTCCCATAAGCACCAAGGTTTCCAAACGGGATAACATGTCTTCTGGCGAATTAGCATGTCCGGTACTAAGAGAACCATCATGCCCGGTATTTAAGGCTGATAACATATCAATAGCTGCAGCATCCCGGACTTCACCAACGATTATACGAGAAGGTCTCATTCTAAGGGCTGATTTTATTAAATCACGGATACTTATTTCGTTTTTTCCTTCTACATTGGCATTTCTGGTTTCCAATTTTACTAAATTAGGAATATTTTTTATTTGTAATTCTGCTGAATCTTCTATTGTAATAATTCGCTCATCTTGTGGAATATAGTTAGACAATACATTGAGAAAGGTGGTTTTTCCAGATCCAGTTCCACCACTGATAAAAATATTATATTTTGCTGTTACCAGCTTTTTCAAAAATTTTGCGACTTCTTCTGTAATGGAACCATAACCCAACAAATCTTCCATTTCCATAGTTTTTTCCGGAAACTTACGAATCGTTACAATAGGTCCATTCAGTGCTACAGGGGGCAGAACAACATTCACACGGCTCCCATCTTCCAACCGGGTATCTACAATAGGATTTGCTTCATTTACTATCCGGTTGGCTTTTGACACAATCTGTTGTACTACATCAGCAAGTTTTTCTGTACTCTCAAAACTTTTGTGCCACTTCCGGATTTGACCAGCCTCTTCAATAAAAATATCCTGGTAACCGTTTATCATAATTTCTGTTATACTTTTATTCTCCACTAGTTCTTGTAAGACATCTAATCTTCGGATTCCATTGAAAATATCCTTTTGTATACGAAGCTTTTCTTTAACAGACAAGTATTGTACTTCTTCCTCTTTGGACATTTCTATGTCAATTTGTTCTAAAATTTTCTGATCAGTAGTATCCCTTCCAAGATCCAATGCTTGCAAAACCTGTTCCTTGATTTTTTGTGCCAGTTCCATTACTCTTTTGCCCTCATTTCATAAACTGTATTTTCCTTGCAAAATGCTTTTCGAAGTTCTTCTCCGTATGCACCTTGTGCCAGATAATAAATATCACTTAATTCGTCCATGTATTCCATTCTAGGTAAAAGAATCGTTTTCGCTTTTTCTTCTAACAACTTTTGTTCCCTTTTTGAAAATGACTTATACCACTGGGTACTATTCTGGTTATCCTGCAAAGTTGGAACAATCACATTGGTACATTCCTCAAATAACACGGAAATCCCTTTACTCAAAAAGGAAACATCAAAAATAACAACATCATAACTGGTATAGGTTTCTAATCCATGTAATAACTGATACATATCTTCTTCCTTCATGTCTTGCAAATCCCATAAATTTGACACACCACTTAAATAATCAATATGACCAATAGAAGTAACCATAGATTTTATTTTCATTTCCAAGTCACAATGGCTTTGTCCCAAATAATAAAACAGGTCTGATATTCCACGGCTCTGTTCTTCCCTCATATTCTGCTGCCAGGAATATACTTTAGGAAACATTTCAAGATTGATAACTAAAACACTATTATTTTCTGATAAAATAGCACCTAAAGTTATGGCTGCTGTAGTTTTTCCTATGCCACCATAAGGTGAGAAAACCACATATTTTTTATTATAATGCCTTTCTTTAGGAAGATACCTAAGCTCACTGTCGCCATGGTGAGCAAGATAAATATCAAATACTTCCTGAAGTATATGCTGGGCAGATTGAAACTTATAAATAACCGGATGACCAACTTCTCCCACATATTGTTCCTCGGTAAGTAATATAGTAAATGAAGCGTTTTGGGCTGCTTCCTTATAATCACATGTTTTTGCTGCCAGAAGAACATCCACTCTATTCTCTTTTATATAAGAAAGTAATACATCTAACTTTGTAAAAATTCTGGTTTCAAAGAGAAAGTCCTTTTTTTCCTTAATGAAATTTAAAAACAGTGTAGCATACTCTTCTTCTGGTTCTAAAATTGCCAATATTCTTTTTTCCAATTTTTTCCTCCTTATATTAATTTTCCTACTACTACAAAAAAAGCAATTGCCATTGGAATAGCAAAATGTATTACGATTTTTTCATCTATTTCTTTTGCTTCCATATACTTTATAATTTTTCTTCTGGCAATAACCATAAAGGTGTAATTTGCAAGATACTGCAAACGATAAAACAGATTACGATGCCAAAGCATCTTTCCTAAAGAAATCACTGCACCTATGATAAATGCAATGCATAGAATCTTAATAGTAACTGTATGTCCCCAAAAACCTCCAATTACCATAGCAAGCTTTACATCACCGGCACCAATCATACGAACCAGTGAAAATGGAAATAGAATAAAAAAACTAATTCCTATTCCCAAAAGCCATGTTTCTATCCCTTCGTACTTATTATAGAAACATTGGTACAGAAAACTTACTACCAATCCGACTAAAATAAGCTGGTTAGGAATACGGTAACACTTCCAGTCATACCACATTGCTATAAGAAGAAGTATCCCATTCAATAATATTACTCCAATAGATAGCCTCCTTTCTTGATAGAAAATTACATAATTGTGAAGCTTAAATTTCAATTCTTTGCATCTTATACTGCTTACTGTTATTGATGTTATATGCATTCTCAACACCTGCAAATAAAACTCGTTCCTGCTTCATGGACAAGAATATTACAAAAAATTCAGGAGGTCAACCCCTTTTTTTATTTTTTATACTTTTTTAAGATTTACAGTTTTTTCCTTTTTTGTTGTCATTCCTTTTGTTTTCTTATTTTTTTACAAGTGTGACAATTTTCTTTTTTAAAAGTTTATTAAAAAAATGTAACTATTCAGAACCCCTCATTGGGATTTTTCCAGAGTATACATAATGTCTAATAATTTCTATATATTCACTCTTTTTAGGTAGAACCTTGCACTCTGCTGCAAGGTTCGTAAAGCACCAAGTGCCGCTTTTGCAGGTTCTGAATAGTTACAAAAAAATACAAACTGCATACATTGCCGCTACTCCAGGCACGCCCAATAAAGTCATAACCAACAAAGTCCATCCATTAATTCCTATAGAATATGGCAACCCAAAATATAAAAGTGCTGTATTGATTCCATAAGTAACTACTGCTGCTACACATAATCTAGTAAGCATTCGAAGCAATATTCCATTTTTTCCCACCCCCAAAATACATAATATAATTCCTGTTACACCTAAAATATATGATAACCCCATTGATTGTAACATATATAATCCTCCCATTAAAATTTTTACTATTATTACAGAACCTGATGTGTATGATCAGGATTACTGTTCAAGCAGTAGGTCGTAACCAACACTTTCCTATAAAACACTCATGCCTCGCAAGCGAGGCACCACCATGAATGAAAGTTGATTGCAACATTTTTTACAATAACTTATTTCTTTTCTTGTCTAAAAATGCCCTTGTGGTTCCCTTCATTATATATTACAATTTTATTAACAATATATTTTTTTAGAACTAAAACAAGGAGGATTTTTATGAAAAAACTTATCAGCGGATTATTAACCGCCTCTTTCGTTGCTTCAACACTTGGTGCTTTACCAGTAACCTTTGAATCAAAGGCAGCGGATATATCAAATGACAGTGATATTTCTATTACTGATCTTAACAAATACGAGACCAATGATATTATCATCACCTATAAAAAAGATACAAATGCTACAAAAAAGAAAACTTTAAGCATTTGCGGACTATCAGACTCTTCTGCTTCTAATGCTGAGGTTTCCAAGCTTACAGATAACTCTGTTGTCTTAAAACTGGATTCCAATGCTGATTTAGAAACTGCAGTTGAAACATTAAGCCAAGATAGCCGCATAGAGTATATACAGCCAAATTATATTTATCGTTTGTGTGATACCAATGCTGACTCTATATACAGTTCTCTAACACAAAATACGGATTTCACAAAACAGTGGGGACTATATAATGATGGAACAACCTCTTACTCTGAAAGATCTTCATCTTCCTTCTGGGGGCGTCCGACACAAACTACAATTCAGGCAACTAAGGATATGGATATCCGTCTTCCAGAAGCTTGGAATATTTGTGCTGCCACAAAACGTGAAGTTGTAGTAGCAATTGTAGATACTGGTGTTATGTATGACCATGAAGACTTAAAGGAACATATATGGACAAATACAAAAGAAATTTCCGGAGATGGCATAGATAATGATGGCAATGGTTATATAGATGATATTCATGGCTGGAATTTTTATGATGAAAGTGTTTACAACTTAGACTATGGTAATCTTTTTGGTGGCACACCAAGCCCTGCTCCTATAGATGGAAATAATACCTACTATAATAAAAACAGCGATATAGAAGATTCCCATGGCACTCATGGAGCCGGAACTATAGCCGCTTCCAATAATGATATTGGTATTGTTGGGATTGCTTCTAATGCAAATGTAAAAATTATGTCTGTAAAAGCACTTGGTGGTGAGGAAGGTTATGGCACTACAGAAAGTGTAATACAAGGTATCCAATATGCAGAAGAAAATGGTGCCCATATTTGTAATTTAAGCCTTGGCGGGGAAGAAGATGATACTGCTCTTCGTTCTATTATAGAAAATTCTTCTATGCTTTTTACCATAGCAGCAGGAAATGGTGATTATTATACCGGACGTGCCGTAAATACAGATAAAACTCCAACTTATCCTGCATCCTATGACTTTGATAATATTATTACTGTAGCAAACCTCCAGTGTAACGGAAAATTACATACAACCTCTAATTATGGTGCAACCTCTGTGGATCTTGCTGCACCTGGTTCTTATATTTATAGCACTAGTACAGGGAATGGAACAAGCGATTCACATTCCACCACTGCTGCATCCTCCAATTATGAATATATGAGTGGTACTTCCATGGCTGCTCCTATGGTAGCTGGTGTAGCTGCTATGCTATACTCTTGCTATGATAAATTATCACTACAGGACATAAAAACCATAATTATGGATTCTGTGACACCATTAGAAAGCTTATCTGGCAAATGTGTATCAAATGGTACCTTAAATGCCTATGCTGCAGTACAGCTTGCTCAAAAGAGTTCCAATGCACAAACTGCTTCACCAATACCTAACCCTATTGTTACCAATAAACCAACACCTACAATTGTAGAACCTACTTATTCTGCAATTCCAGTTATGACACCACAAACTACACTTACTCCTACAACTGTTGTTTCAGCTACACCAAAGATAACTCCTACCCCTACACCTATTGTTACTCAAAAACCTATATATGATTTCTTAACAATTGATAAAGTAACCATATCTGGTGGTAATACACACTACATTGGTACTACTTACACCATTACTTCAAAAGTTTCTGGTGGTGATGGAAATTACCAATATAGATATCAAATTAGTAAAAATGGTAAGAAATATATAAATAAATCCTATGCAAAAAATCCTTCAATCAAATGGACACCTACCACATCAGGCAATTATCAGATAAAGGTAAGTGTACGGGACAGCAATGGATATGATGATTATTATTCTTTCCAAATTCATGTTGCAAACATAAAAATAAAGAGTTTAAAAACAAACAAAGCATTAAAAAAAGGAACTACTACAAAATTTACGGCAAAAGCAAATTCCGGTTTTGGCACACTTACTTATAAGTTTACAATAAAGAAAGTGAATAGTTCCTATTATCGTAAGCAAAGTTCTAAGAAAAATATTTTTGCTTGGAAAGTTCCTTCAAAGGGTACCTATAAACTCACTTTACAAATCACTGACTCCAAGAAAAATACAGTAAAGAAAATATATACATTAAAAATAAAAAAATAATATAAATATAGAGTTCCTATTTTTTAAAATATTTCGTAACTATTCAGGTAGAAACACGCATTTACTGCGTGTTTCGTAAGAAAA
>CAMWUK010000043.1 GCA_947177415.1 uncultured Clostridiaceae bacterium | reverse complement strand
TTACTATATTAAACCCTGCACTGTTATTTATAGTAATGGGATCTCTTTTTTACTTTATTAGTATATTCTTTTACCTATATAATAGTTGATAATATATCCGAGATTATTTACGACCTTAAGCATGAACTAAGTCAATTGACGATGATTGCAGACAGGTGATGCCATTAATCGGCTCCTAGCTATGATAGCAGCGGACTGCAATATAACTTGTGAATAATTGAGGTATATGTATCATATCTCTTCTTTTATAATTTTTATACTATAATATATAATATTTTATATTGCTATTGATTGTTAATATTTTTTCTTCATAAATTTAATTGTTATAGTATTTCATATAAACTATTGCAGAATATAAAAGAGTAAGGCAAAATAGAAACAAACATCGAAATGAACATACCTATTTAAATTAATTTTAGAAAGGAAAACTTCATGAAACCATTACAAAACCATGCCAAAGTGGCTCTTGTCTGTTGTTCAAACGGACTAAGTATGCAAAGCGAAAAGACCATAAACTCCCTATGCAATACTCTCACAAAGATTGGCTTAGAAGTAGTACTAAGCCCATATCTCTATGCAAACCATTCTGTATTTAGCGGAACGGCAAAAGAACGGGCAGATATCCTAATGCACTACTATAAGGATTCCTCCATAAAGGGAATTTTGGATGTATCTGGTGGGGATTTGGCAAATGAAATTTTGCCATATTTAGATTTTTCAATAATTAAAGATTCAGACAAATTATTTTGGGGCTATAGCGACCTGACAACCATTATCAACGCCATTTATGCAAAGACGAGAAGAAGTTCTATATTATATCAAGTCCGCAATCTGGTCTATGACCATAGCGAATGGCAGACAAAGTATTTTTCTGATGCGGTTTATGGTAAGGGAAAGAAGTTATTTGCACCAGAGTTTCACTTTATCCGGCAACCTATAGACAACCAAGAGATAAAAGGCACTCTTGTGGGCGGAAATATCCGCTGTCTTCTGAAGCTGGCAGGCACTCCTTATTTTCCAGATACGAAAGATACCATTCTATTTTTAGAAAGCCGCAGCGGACAAGTTCCGCAAATGGTTGCATTTTTCAGCCAATTAAAACAAATGGGAGTATTGGAACATATAAAAGCTCTGCTTCTTGGAACTTTTACAGAAATGGAAACAAAATCCTGCTGCCCTTCTATAGAAGAACTGGCACTTTTCTATGTTCCTTCCCACATTCCTATTGCAAAGACCTCACAAATTGGTCATGGTACAGACTCCCTTGGGCTAATCATCGGAAATTCGTTTTCCCTATCCTCCAGTACTCTTTAAATGTCTATGATTCTGAGAAGCTACGGACAATTTTAAATACAGCAGTATTCGCATAGGTAAGAGGCTGGTTGTTATGAGAGAAAAATACAATCCCATCCTCTGGTGCGAATATCTGCTCAATAACCATGCCTTCATAAGGGTGTACTACTTCCGCAAGAAGTTCCCCTTTTATCACTTCCTGGCCAACATTTACTTTGCAATCAAAAAATCCTGCTTTTTTCACACGCACCGTTAATAATTTAGTATCTTCAATCGTTTGGGAAATATAACCATCATGTACTTTGTAATCAATCAAGCCTTGTTTCCCCATAAAGTTCAAAATGGATTTTACCGCCTGTTTGGCACTTTCTTTATCTAAACATTCTGTAGTAGTGGTATAGATACTAAAAGCCTTGGTCTCCCAAATCTGCCAATTATAATTTAAAGTTGTGGTGTCATAAGGTCTAACCTTTCTTAAGACAACATAAGGAAAACCAAACTGTTTCGCCATTTCTACATCTTCAAATCCGGTTTCCATCATGCGGACATGGGGCATAAAGGTACCTGGCATATAAAAACTAGCCATTTGCATACCAATCTCATATTCTTTTATTACCTGAAAAATTCCTTCTGCGATACGCTGGGTGGTCTCTCCTAAATCATATCCCGGAAACATACGGTTGATATCTGTATTATCCGTTGCCCAGAACCGTTTTGCTACATTTATAGAATAGGGATTGCCAGATGGTACCACAAGAATTTCCTTACCTTCCTTGATTCTTCCTTCTTCTTCCAGCTTTTTCAACCGATCCACTAACAGTGAACAAGTATATATCTGCTGAAACTCATTTCCACGGAAATTTCCCATAATACAGGCTGCCTTTTCACCTTTACCAAAAGTATATCCCGTTACCCGGAAATCATCTCTATATAATCCTTTTATTTCAAAAATAGTATTCTTTTCCATTGTCCTATCTCCCTTCTAGCGTTCTAAAATTCTTGCAATGAGAGAACCCTCATCTACAATTGGATATTCCCGAAGGGTAAACAGGATTCCATCTACCGGTGATACAATCTCGTCCAGTACTTTGCCACGAAGAGGATCTAGAATTTGTCCAATCGCATCCCCCTTCTTTAAATTCATCCAGTGTTCTGTTTTAGATACAAATAAACCAGAGGTATTAGCATTGATAAAACTTACTTTGCCATCTTTAGATACAATTGGTTCACGGACTTTAGATACCTCACCTGTCCAGATTCCCATTTCATGCATCATATTAAAAATACCTTCTACCAATTGTTCGCAGTATTTCTTTGTAATACGCATACCTACTCCCATTTCCACCACCAGAGTTGGTACCTCTATACTATTTAAAGTATAAGCAAGGGTAGATTCTAAAACAGTACTGGTGGCATGCAACCAGATATAATCTACATTAAGCTGTTTTGCAAGAGGCAACAGTTTATTTTCATGTAATTCATTAATACGAATCTGCGGAATCTCTTCCAGATAAATATTGCTGGCATGTATGTCCACACACACATCGGAGCCAGCAATATCCTTGATAATCTGGGATGCTATGTACTCTGTCATATCTCCCTCTTCATTCCCTGGAAACAACCGGTTCATATCCAGATCAAATGCAGGTATTCCTCTGGTAATAGAATCAATTCCAAGGGGATTCATGGCAGGATATACATCTATTGTTCCTTTTAGGCATTCTTTATGTTCTTCTATTCTGCGAATCAATTCAAAAGCCACATACTGACCTTCCAATTCGTCACCATGTACACCTGTAACAATACTAATTCGCTTATTTCTATTTTCTTTTTCTGGTTCTATGCGGTTCTTACGCATATAAAGTATCTCATCTACCGGTAACTCTACCGATGCAAATGTTTCTATCATGCTATTTCCTCCATTACTGTAACAGTTCCTCCATTACTACTATAACAGACTGTTTCTGATAACCACCACCACATAGCAGACCTTTATTTATTGCACAATCCTTATAATCCCTTCCATGTGAAATCTTCATGTGTATATCATCTACTACCAAATTGTTAGTAGGATCAAGACCATACCATTTTCCATCCTGATAAATCTCTATCCACGCATGAGAGGCACCTTCTCCCTCCAGCATTCCCACAACATAACGGGCTGGAATCCCTGCTTTCCGACACAAGGACAGCATAATATGACTATAGTCCTGACATACTCCTTTTCCTTGTGCCATGGCTTCCTCCGCTGTACTTTCTACTCTTGTAGAACCAGTTTCGTAGGTAAAAACATTATACAATTTATGCATCAAATCTATTGCACAATTGAGGGGATTACTTCCACGAACATAATTCTCTTCAAAAAAAGTCTGAATTGCTGTTCCTGGTGTTGTACATGGTGTCTGTATTCGAAACATCCCTACATTTTGCGGTTTCTCTTCTATTAAATAAGGCTGCAATCCAGTATCTACTTCTCCTGATACTTGAATTTTAAATTCATTATGAGGCGGTATATATCTCCCAAATATGTAAGCATTGCCAAAACTATCCATAGCTTCCTGATAGGACATGGAAGGCAAAAGCTCCATCTCAATATGATGAAGCTGTTGCCGTATATCAGATTGTGGTATACATTTTAAAGTATAACTATGATTGGTGGCATCTATCGAAAAGTCTAATTTCATTTGATATAAAAACTTAAATTTCTTCATGATATTCAACTCCAAGCCGTACTATATTTCCGTTCTGGATTTTTAAGAATATCTAATGCTGTTTCACATAGTCCTTTATGTGGCAGCCTCGAAATCTATACTTCTCAAGCCGGAATTATAGTATATTTTCAATTTCTCTTACTATACCATAATAATCCATCGGCTCATTTTCTACAAGTGTTTCCAGATTTTTTACCACACTTTCCTTGTAACTTATATGCGATTTTGCAATACGGAATTTCATCCGGTTTACTTCTCTTTTAAGATCTGCTGCCGGAAATGCAAGTCTCGCATATAAATCAATTCGTTCTACTCTTTTTCCAGTTTTTAGAATGTCACGAATCTGCTCAGAGGCTATCAAATCATCAGCAGTTCCCCAAAATGCCATAATGTGGTCAATTAATGATTGGATTTCCAGCATTGGTGCATCACTTTCTTTTGCCTTTTGTAAATCATATATACAAAGTTGTATGTACGCCAATGCTTCACTTCCTATCTCATACCGAAGTTCTATGGCATTATCATAAGCACGTTGCAGATTACTGAAGAGAGAATTCATATCATTTTCGTCAAAAGGATACTTTTCCAAAAATACTTCCTTAGAACCATATACATCTGGAATGTCAATAGCACTACAAAAATTCTTATAATCATCTGCTATTACATCAATCATGTGATCATAACTTTTGGCATACAGTCTTGCTGTGGTATATACACGCTCTGTATATCTGCCAAGCCAAAATAATCTGTCTGTTTTTTCTACTGTGATAATACCCATGTGTCTTTAAAACCTCCTCCTTGTGATGAATTGACAATAAAAGAATCTGGATTCCTTGAAAATCTTGTGAGACCGCTTTTCCATACTACCGGTTCATCACTGGTAAGCACAAATGCCCTCAAATCTGCCTTTCTTGGAACAGCTTCGCCCTTTTCCATAATATCTATATCCAAAAAGTCTATGACTTCCTGTGCAATAAATCTTCGAGGCTCTTCTTTCAGCATTTTAATAAATTTTTCTTTTTCCTCTTTTGTGAGACTATTGCCAAATACCACACCATATCCCCCTGCCTCTGCTACATCTTTTAATACCAAATCATCAAAATGTTCTAATACATATTTTCTATCCTCTTCATAAAAAGGCAAATAAGTTGGTGCATTCTGTAAAATGGGTTCCTCCTCCAGATAATAACGAATCATCTTAGGCACAAAATAATATATTCCTTTGTCATCTGCCACACCATTTCCCGGTGCATTTAAAAGTGCCACATTGCCTTTCCGGTATACATCAAATAAATGCGGAACACCAATTACAGAATCTGCTACAAAATTCATGGGATCCAGGTAATCATCAGAAATTCTTCTATATACAGCTCCTACGCGTTCCTTTTCTCCATTATAATTTTTATAGTAAAGTTTATCTCCTTCTACAAACAAATCCTGCCCAGTTACTAGATGGGCTCCTGTCTGTTCCGCCAGATAAGAGTGTTCAAAATAAGCAGAATTATATCTTCCAGGCGTTAAAATTACCGTATGTCCTTCCACATTTACATAATCTAAAGTTTTCCGTAGCATCTTTGCATAATCTCTATTATCTTCCAAATGATATGTTTCAAAGGTCTTTGGACTGCTCTTTCTACACAACTGTCTCGCAATCATCGGATAGGAGGCTCCCGAGGGTACCCGGAGATTATCCTCTAAAATATACCATTCTTTATTCTTTCCCTGAACCAAATCAATGCCCGAAATATGAGAATATACCCCCTTACTTGGCATAATGCCTTCACACTCTGGCATATATCCACTTGATGCAAAAATAAAATCTTCCGGCACAATGTTATCTTTTACAATCTTTTTATCACTATAGATGTCTTTAATAAACAAATTCAATGCCTTTACACGCTGTTTTAATCCCTTTTCCAATTGGATAAATTCATCTGCTTCGATAATCCTTGGAATTGCATCAAAAGGAAACAATCTCTCATGAAAAGTATTATTTTTGTATATTCCAAATTTTACTCCATATCTGGCTAATAACTCATTAATACTATTAGTGTGGGCACATAATTCAAAATCTTTAAAATTCATACTTTATCCCCCTTTCTCTTGCTGCTGGTAAAAGTATAACTCCAAAAAAGGGCGTACAGATATATCTGTACGCCCTTGCACTGTTTACAAAGCCATTATCACACACACAATAACTATTGTCAATAATAATAAAAAACCAATTCTTGGTAAATCCGTAGCAGTTCAACCAGAGGGCTGAACTGTTACATAAATCCTTACTTATTCGCCCATTTTTCTACAATCTTCTCCACTGTGTCCTGCATCTTCTCTGATTCACAAACAATATCATGGAGTACTGGAGCTGTGCGGATTTCTTCAATTGCATTTGGCACTTTCACTCCAGACAGCTTGCTAAGCTCATCTACTAATTCAAAATCTGACATACTATCATACTTACTGTCAATAGCATTCATAACACTTCTTGTAAATTTGTATGGGCTTGCTGTAGAAGCTATCACAGTTGGTGTATTGTCTCCAGTATTTTCCTTGTAAGCATTGTATACACCAGCAGCTACTGCTGTATGGGTATCCATAATATATCCTTCTTTTTCATATACAGCTTTGATTGTTGCAGCAGTCTTTGCCTCGTCCGAATATCCACCTGCAAAATCCTCTAATTGTGCCTTCATATCCTCTGTAATATCATATTTTCCTGTTGTAGCCAATGCTTTCATTAAGTCAGCACATTTTTCACTGTCATTTCCTGCAATCTTGTAAATCAAACGCTCTAAGTTGCTGGAAATTAAAATATCCATAGAAGGTGATGTAGTTAAAATAAACTCTCTGTTTCTATCATAAGTTCCTGTCTGGAAAAAGTCAAATAATACCTTGTTGTCATTGGATGCACATACAAACTTGTTCACAGGAAGTCCCATATTCTTTGCATAGTATGCTGCTAAAATATTACCAAAATTACCTGTTGGAACTACTACATTAATCTTATCTCCTGCTTTGATTTCTCCGTTCTTTACTAATCTTGAATAAGCATATACATAGTAAACAATCTGTGGAACCAAACGTCCAATATTAATAGAGTTTGCAGAAGAGAACTGGTATCCTGCTTTGTCCATTTTTTCTGCTAACTCTTTATTATTAAACATAGCTTTTACGCCACTTTGGGCATCATCAAAATTCCCGGTAATTCCTACTACCTTTGTGTTATTACCCTTTTGGGTAATCATCTGTTTTTCTTGGATTGGACTTACACCATTCTTAGGATAAAATACAATAATGCTAGTCCCTTCTACATCTGCAAAACCTGCCAATGCAGCTTTACCGGTATCTCCAGAAGTTGCTGTCAAAATAAGAATATTATTTTTAACCTGATTCTTCTTTGCAGAAGTAGTCAATAAATGTGGCAAAATAGATAGTGCCATATCTTTAAATGCAATGGTTGCACCATGAAATAATTCTAAGTAATATGCACCGTCAGCTTTCTTTAATGGTGCAATCTCTGCTATATCAAACTTGCTGTCATAAGCTTTCTCAATACAGTTCTTAAGTTCTTCCTCAGTAAAATCTGTAATGTATAACTTCATTACTTCATAAGCTACTTCTTGGTAACTCATCTCTGATAATTCTTCAATACTCTTGTCCAGTGCCGGTATAGTTTCTGGCACAAACAGACCACCATCATCTGCTAATCCCTTTAAAATTGCCTGTGAAGCGGTTACGGTTTCTTTGTTACTTCTTGTACTGTTATACATTAGATTCATATTGCTCATCCTTTTCTATAATTTGGGGTACAATTCAGCTATATGTAAGTTGTGTGGCTGAATTGTTACTAACTTTTAACTGGTGCATAGTTCCTGTTTTCTCTATCCCATAAGCTAAAATATTGCTGTATTGGGAAAGGCGTGTATAAATTAAAATCCACACACGCCTTTAGTATATCACGTTTCTCTCCCTGATACAATATTTTTTTTACATAACAGGTCAGCCCCAGGCTGAACTGTTATGTAATTGGGCAAGCTCCGCAATATAAATTGCCCAATTACAATCCTGTTTTAGTCTTTTTTACGGTCTTGTACAGCGGAGTGTACAAGAACCTACCTGAACTGTTTTGCAACACATCCTAGCGGAAAAACTCATGTTCTCCGTAGGCAAATAACCAGGTAAGACTATTGTCAAACCATATTACATTATCAGGATCTGCATATTTTCTAGCCATGAAATACAAAGCTCCTTGGGACAAATCTTCTCCTCTAAGAACCCGGTCAACCGCTTCTCTTGTTCCTTCTGTAATATTTACAGACCAATATCTGCCGTCCTGTATAGGTGAAAACTGATATACACCTGTACTATGGTCAAATACAACATCTGTTACATTATTTGGAAATTCATTTTCATTATTTACCCGGTTTAATACTACATTGGCTACCAGCATCTTCCCCCGGATATCTTCTCCTGTTGCCTCTGCTTCCACTATCCGAAGCAATACAGCCTTGTCCTGTTCATTTAAATGAATCTTTACCTGGTTTTTCTCTTTTGCTGTCTTCCTTGCCTCTTCCGCTTTTCTTGCGGCTTCTTCTGCTGCTTTCTCTGCTTCTGCCTCTGCAATCTGTTGCTCTATAATTTCTCTTTGTTTCTTTTTTGCTTCTTCTACATTTTTGCTTAAAAATGCATAAGGTTCTAAAAATGGTGTGTATTCCTCTAAACGTAATTCATTTTCCTTTTCATCATCAGATTGTATGTTGATAACCTTTGTTACATTATCTTTCCCATCTCCCGAGTTAAACATATAAGCAATCCGTTCGTATGCTTCTACATATCTTAACTCTCCGTTTTCCCGTGCTATGGCTAATGAAAAAATTCCTATCAATGCCAAAACTGCTACAGCCCGTCCTATCCTGTTGTGAAAAAATCCTGTTGTGGCTTTCCCGGTTTTCCAAGAAAAATTCCAACGTATGTTTCTCATACATCTACCTCACTTTTCCATCATAATCATAAATCGTGTAGTTTGAAAACACAAAAATTACTTTTCATAGTTTTGCATTGTAGCCCACAACGCTTTTCGGTGTCAAGACAAAATGACTACTTTCGTAGTTTGAAACACAAATCCTTTGGGGATTTTTTACAATAATAGTAAAATCAACAGAATTCCTTTTTCTTTTTCCATTTATTTTCATTTACTTTTACCAAAAAGTTTTTGTCATACTTTTTGACTACTGTGAACTATTTTTTTCAACTTTTTTTGATAATATTCAACAAAAATGTCCACTTTATTCACCTTTCTCCATAATTTCTTCTTATTTTTCCAATATTCTACTGCAATTTTATACATTTTTTGCATAAACCAGATTATTTTGGAAATAACCTATTTGTATTGTTCCACATTTTATTTCATGTTATACTAACTATAAAGAATCGGATAATCATTCAGGTAGAAACACACATTTACTGCGTGTTTCCATCTGAATTGCATCGTCTTACAAATATTTTTCATTATTACTTATGGCAAAGGGAGTACGGCTATGGAACAATTACCAGGAGTTTTTCCAACAAAAAAAAAGGACGGAAGCCTTTACTTCCGTTCTTCCATTACATATAAGAGCAAACATATCAGTCTAGGCAGCTTCTCTAGTGCCGAAGCTGCCCATAAAGCATATCTGGAAGCCAGAGAACTATTAGCAAACCGGAATTTTACTATAGAAAGTCATGGTGAAAATCATTTACTCCCTTTAGGAAAGTGGGTTTCCTTAATTAACTTCCGGGATAATGCTGTATATTGTAAGACACCTATTTATTTGAAGAAAAATTTCTTTATATATTATTATGATAAAGAACTACAATATAAATTTGATGTAGACGATTTATTCTATTATTCCAAACACAGTTTGCAAAAGCGGGGCGGACACTTGTTTGTAGCAGAATATGGTATGCAGATTAATATTCTCTCCCGCTATGGAATTAAAAACTTTGCTGTAGAAAATAGGGACTATCGTTTTGTAAATGGAGACCATACGGATTTCCGTTATAGAAATATAGAAGTAATCAATAAATATTATGGGGTTTGCCGGCAAGTGGAACGTGGTGTATTCCACTATGTTACAAAAATTCATATCAATGGGGATTACCGGGTTGGTATATATACTTCAGAAACAGAAGCTGCGGTTGCTTACAACAAAGCAGTTGATTTTTTATTGGCACAAGGAATTCAAAAAAACTATCAGAAAAACTATATTTTAGAACTAAACGAAATCGAGTATGCGACCCTTTATAATAAGGTTCCTATTTCCAAAAAAATCAAATTTTTTTCCAGTAAAAAATAATAACAAATAATTGTTACATATTTTTGTCATCTTTTTTATAAAAAAAGCTTTTCTTTTTACTAAAATATGGTATAATATATGTATATTTTTCTTCTTCCATTTTCATAAGAGAGAGCTGATATTACAACCGTATGTTATATCAGCTCTCTCCTTTTTTGTATTTCTACTCTTTGTTTCTTTCATAACAGATCAGCCGGGGGCTGACCTGTTACTTTCTTTCTTCTTTTCTTTTTAGCAACATTGCTGCAGCTTGTTGTATTTCCTCTTGTTTGTTTTTCTCTTTTCTTGCTTTCTTTTCCTTTTGTGGTTTTACCGGCTTTGTCTTTTTGGTCTTCTCTTTTGTCTTTTTGTCATTTTGCAAAGTTTCTTCTTTCTCTATTTCTATTTTCTTTTTGTTATTTGTTGTACTTTGATATCTTTTCTCTGTGACTTTTTGATACCAACGTTCTACAAATGAAAACTGTAATCTTTTATATGCTATAGAGAAGAAAAATATGATACAGGCAAACAATAACCAAATATTAGTCAGGTCATAACTTGCCATAACTTTATCAAGCTTTGATGCAAATACTTCTTTTGGCTTTGTAACTACAGTGCCGCCTACATTATTTACAAATTGATCCAGTGCTTCATTTTCTTCCATATAACGATATTCTCTGGAATACTGCATAGCAACTGCGGTATTTTTGGTAGCAACCATATCTTTGCCTTCTTTATGGGTAATGTTTAGCATATACAATCCCAAACCAGGAAATGTAATATCCTTTTCAAATTTACCTGCTCCAGTTGCTTCTAAGTTCAAGTTCTGCTGTTCTCCATCTTCATCTGTATAGATTACACTTACCTTACTATCTTTGCTATAAGTATCTGTTGTATATTTAATATGTGCTGTAGAACCACTTTGTTCTATTTCTACCTTTCCTCCTTGTTCCTCTTCATCCATGGTCACATATTGTATCATATTTTTCCACATAGTACCATATTTTGCCCATGTGGCATAATTCCCAGTCCATTTGTTCTCTCCATCCGAGGTAAAAGCAATGGTTTTCCCTAATCCATATTGCCAGGATGCAAGAATAGGTTCCTTAGTGTCTGACTCTAAGTGTACCGTAGCAAGGTCTTTTGCAGTAGTTGCAATATAACCTAGCAGCTTTGGAATTCCTTCTTCCACTACACCATTCAAAATCTTTCCTTTTTGTTTAAGAACAGGTGTAAATTCCCGGTTATTCAAATAACTTTTTGTGGATAAAAATACTTCTTGAGCAAAAATCCTTGGCAAATCATTTCCTGATTTTGAAGTATAACATCGTCCACCTCCTGCTTCTGCCAGTCTTTCCATTAAAGAATTGTTAGCACCTTCTCCTAATGCTACTGTAGAAAGTGTAATATTCTCTTCCTCCATAGCATCCAGAATATCCTGATACTGGGAATATGGAAATTCATCTTCTCCATCTGATAATAATACAATGTGCTTTAATTCCCCATTACTTTTTCTAATTTTGTCATAAGCCGCCCTTACTGCAGGATAAATACTGGTTCCACCGCCAATACGGATTCCGTCAATATTTTCCGTTATTTCATCTACATTTGTAAGTTCCTGAATTGGTGCTGCCCAAGAATAAGTATCATCAAAAGCAATTACACCAACCTCATCAATTTCACGCATATTCTCCAAGGCTGCTATAGCTGCTTCTTTTGCCAAACTTAAATTGGATTGTCCATCTCCATCTGACATACTGCCAGAATGGTCAATCACATATACAGTTGTCATATTGGGAATCTGTTTTTCCCCTTCTAAACTCATGCTAACCGGTAACACCTTTTCTATGGATGTATTTTTATAACCTCCCAGAGCATAACTATTCTCTCCACCAATCGCAATATATCCACCACCATAATCCTTTACATAAGCCTCCAGATTATCTAAAAATCCTTCTGCCAAATCATCAGCAAATACATCTAAAGTTATTATCACCTTATATTCCATCATTTGATTTAATGCTGTTGGTGCTGCCTTTGGGTTAACTCTGTCATAATTTACATTAATACTATCCAAAAGTTTAGTAAATTCTTCTGCCTGACCGCTTTTTCCTTCTATTAAAAGAATCTTCTCACTTTGCTCCGCCTCAGTAAATGCAGTGTATTCATTGTTTAATACTTGATTATCATCTGCCGGTTCAATAACCGCCCGGTATGTCTTTAATCCTTCTTCAGTCTGTGTATCTTGAAATACAAAGGTATTCTTTCCTGTCTGTAATTCTACTGTCTGCTGTTTCTTTAAATTGCTTCCCTGATATAAAGATAACCTTGCAGTAGTCCGTACATTGCTCTGTACTGTAACTTCTACATTAAATTTATCTCCAACCTTTACGGTTTCTGAAACCTGAACACCATCCACATAGACTTCTTTTCCAATTTCACTTTCTATCTTCCGGACTTTTACATCTACTTGGTTGCCAGCAAGAGTATAGACCATATTGGACAGATTACCTTCATTTTCTTTTCCGTCAGAAATAATAACCAAACGTTTTCCTGTATCCTGTCCAAACATTGACATAGCCGCCTGTACTGCTTTTTCTAAATTGGTAGCTGTAGTTACAGGTGTCGTCTGGAATCCCTGAAAGGTTAATTTATTTGATACAAATTGTTCTACTTTTGTATCCTGCCCAAATGCTACAATTCCTATTTTCCCATCTTCTGGACATTCTTTTAATGCCTCATTCACAAATTCTGCAATTTCTTTTTCCGAAGAAGCTACACTATCTGATGCATCTAATAAGAAGATTGTAGTCTCCACATTGCTATTTTTCTGTATATGTACACCACAAAGTGCCAATATCAAGCTTACAATAACAATACCATTTAATGCCATAATAGCCCGTTTGCGGAATTTGTGTTTCATTCGGAACCATCGGCCGGAAACAATTAGTATTCCCAGTAAAACTGGTATTAATATAAAATAATAGGGATGATCTATGGTTATTCCCATTTCTGTCACCTGCTTTCTATCTGTTTCTAAGGTAAATCACCCATTCTAAACCAACCAGCACAAGCACCAGCCAGATAATGAATGTCTTTAAATCTCTTGTATTACGAATGGTATCTGTAACAGTTTTTGTCTGGGCAGACTCATTCTGGCTTACTTCCACAGTTTCTACCAGAGAGGACTCAGCAGTAGTTGGAAAATTTACTGCTAAACTCTCTTGTACTTTTCCTTTTGTAGTCTCTCCCTCTATGGTATAAACACCTGCCTGTTCTTTTGTGTAACTAACTTGGTTCACCAGATATTCCTCTCCAGCTATAATCTGCGTTTCCTGAAGCATATATCCCTGCAAAATATCCCCTAAAAGCTGGTGCATTAAAATAGGAAACTCCATCTGTAATGCAAAATCACTGGCATGAAGATCAAAGCCCAATACGGCTATCTGACGGTTTCCAATCCGCTCCAAAAATCCTACTTTATCCTTATCTGCCTGCAAAAATACCTCCGCTTTTCCTACTGGTTCAATCTGTTGATACTGATTCACACCAAAGTTAAATTTTTTATCTATCATTTGGGTATATTTCTGCTCACAAATATTTACAATTGCTCCCTTCTTCTTCCCCTTTACCTGAAATAAATCTTTCGTTATATTAGAATCTTTTGGATTAATAAACAAAAGATTGCCATCTGGTATTTCTTCTGGCATAACATTATCAAAAATATATAAATCATACTCCCCAGAACCTTCTGCTTCTTTCATGGAATTTGCTTTATATAACGACACGTGCTCCAACGTACCAATCGCCTTTTCCAAAAAGACATTCTGTTTAGAAATCAAAAGCACCTTCTGCTCCTCATTTTCCCGCATTATAGTATAGGCAGCATTATCATTTTCCATAGCATCCTTCTGGTTCCATTCTGCACGAATTACCACTGCTTTATTATTTTCATATTCTTTTGCTGTAACTGGTTCAAAATAAACTACAGTACTCTCTCCTGGTGCAAGTTCTCCACTATTTTCAATACGAAGCATCTTATCGTTGAAATATAAATTCACATCACTGGAAGTTGTCTCTGTTCCATAATTCGTTACTTTTGATACAACAGATATGCTTCCATCCTTTCCACGGTCATAACTCACATAATCTACTGCACCATTCATTCCCTTACTGCTGACATCCACCACATTGCCATTAACTTTTCCCATATTCAAGCTGCTATCTGTAAAAAATAGTGCTTCATATCCATCCCATTGCTCTGCCATGGATTCCACCATGCTAACTGCTGGTTCTAAATTACCTGCCACATCTGTTGGAGTAATATTATAAATGGCTTCTTTTATTTTATTGGTGTCTGAGCAACCTGATAAAATTACTTTTGCATTCTGATTGCAGGAAAGCAAGGTAACATTTACATTTCCATTCCATTTTTCTACATAATGCAATGCTTCCTCTTTTGCAGTCTCCAGTCTGCTCTTTTTCTCTGTATATATAGCATTCATACTGCCGCTATTATCCAATACCAATACCATATTCTTTGAACCTGTCTGGGAATTTGCCAGATACGGTCCGGCAAGTGCCAGAATAATTCCTAAGATAACTGCTATCTGGATATACATTAACAAGTTATTTTTCAAGCGTTCCCATGGGCTGGAAACTTCTATATTTTTGTACGTCTCTCTCCATAAATATAGAGACGATACATCTTTATCCTCTGATTTTTGTTTTAATATGTAGAGCAAAATTATCCCAGGAATTAAAACCAATAAACCAAAAGGTAATAAATTCACAAACTGCACAAGCTCACTCCCTTCCTTCTTTCCTCTACAGTCGTTCTAATTGCCCACTCCGTATTCCTTCAAATATAAATTTATCCAGTGCATCCTCAGTACTCACAAACATATAGTGTGCTTGATACTTTCTGGACAATTCGATAAGCCGTTCTTGAAATGCATGAAGGGTCTTTTGATATTTTTTTAACACACTTCCACTCATACTTACCCGCAGATCTTTTCTTGATTCCATATCAATAAGGTTTAGATGACCTTCTAAATCTGGATCTATTTCCTCAGCAGCCAAAGTGTGGATGAGAATGATTTCTTGTTTTTGGTATACCAAATACCGCAGCATTGGCTCTAATTCTTCTTCATTAAAAAAGTCAGAAATCAAAATAGTTATTCCATGCCCTGAAATTTTACATTTTTGTATTCCTTCATAAAGGCTGGAATTTCCTTCAAATGTCATATTTTCTAAAGCTAATAAGATCTTTTGAAAGGATTGTCTCCCCGTCATTCCTTTTCCCGGCTGTAGAGCCCCATCACCCAATTTAGTAAGATACACTCTATCTAAATTATTCAATACAATATAGGAAAGCATCCCTGCAATTCTTCTTGCCAATATAGATTTCTTTTTTTCACCATAATCCATAGATTTGCTGCCATCTACAAAAATGCGGAATACTCCTTCCTTTTCTTCCTGAAACAGTTTAATGAACAGACGATCCATTCTTCCGTAAGCATTCCAGTCAATCTTTCGGATATCATCCCCTAATATGTACTCACGGAAATCGGAAAATTCCACACTATTTCCTTTCATAGAAGATTTTCGTCCTCCACTCATTCCTGCAGTCATCTTCATTTTACTGCTCATTCGGAGAGTGGCAAGTTTAGAAAAGAATGCTCCATCAAATAATTTTTCTTCCATAGTCTTCACTCTCTTATTTCAATTCAATCAATTGTTTTACTACTGCATCTTGGGAAATCCCCTCTGACATAGCATCAAAATTCAAAGCAATTCTATGACGTAGTGCAGGATAAGCAACATATTTTATATCTTCAAAAGATACGTTATATCTGCCCTCTAAAAATGCTTTCGCCCTTGCCACTGTAAAAATAGCCTGTGCCGCTCTTGGACTGGCTCCTGCTGCAATATACTGTTTGGTAATAGCAGGTGCATCTGCCAGCTCAGGATGTGTATTAATCACTAACTGCAGGGCATATTCCTGTACTGGCTCCGCAATAGGAATATCTTTTACTACTTTTCGTATCTCTATGATTTCTTCTCCATTTATTTTGGTTTCCAGCTCTACTGTTTTATTAGTTACTGTTATATCCATAATCTCCTTCAGTTCAGCGAGATTAGGGAATTCTACTTGCAATTTCAATAAAAAACGGTCAAGCTGTGCTTCTGGTAATGGATAAGTTCCTTCCTGCTCTACAGGGTTCTGGGTTGCCAGCACCATAAATGGTTGTGGCAACGGATATGTTTTCTTTCCTACCGTTACAGTTTTCTCCTGCATTGCCTCTAATAAAGCAGACTGTGTCTTTGGTGTTGCACGGTTAATCTCATCAGCCAATACCAAATTAGCAAAAATTGGTCCTGCCTCAAACTGAAATCTATTCTTGTCTCCTTCTTTCATAATCAAGTTAGTTCCTGTTACATCAGCAGGCATCAAGTCTGGTGTAAACTGGATTCGGGAAAAATTCATATCCATAACTGTTGCAAAAGTTTTTACTAACTGGGTTTTTCCAAGTCCTGGTACGCCCTCTAACAAGACATTTCCGTTAGATAATATTGCCAGCATAACCTGATGTATAATATCCTTTTGTCCAATAATCGCTTTACTAATCTCTTCCTCGCAAGACTTTACTTTATCAATCATTTCTTGTAACTTCTGTTCTTCCACGCTAAAATCCTCTCTTTCATCTTACAGTAACCCTATTGTAGCATATCCCTCTTTTTTTAATCCTTACAAATTACTTACAATGTATTAAAGTTTCATTACAACCCAAAAAAAGAACTGATGCACATTAGTCCATCAGTTCTTGATTTTTTCTTGTAATCCGATTATTTTTTTACGACCTTAATTGTCTTTTTCTTTGTTTTTACTGTTTTTGTTGCATCTTTTACACTTACATAAACAGTATATGTTCCAGCCTTTGTAGGCTTCCAGTTTAACTTCTTCTTAGACTGGTATTTTACCTTCTTTACAACTTTACCCTTTGCATTTTTGACAGTAAATGCATATTGGTACTTGGTCTTTCCGCCTGTTGCCGTTACTGTGAATGCCACACTCTTCTTCTGAACAATCTTCTTCTTGCTAATTTTAACTTGGGTAATTGTCAGCTTTTTCTTTACTACTACATACTTGCAAGTCTTACCTTTTGAAGTAATACCAGTGTTTGTATCTTTGATGTCTACATAAACCGTATATGTTCCAGATGCCTTAGGTGTCCAGCTATAAGTATTTTTCTTACTTTCATTGGTACTTGCCACAACATTTCCCTGACTATCTGAAATTTCTAAATTATACAAATAACTTCCAGAACCACCTTTTGCACTCATGGTAATCTTTACTGCTTTTTTTGCAACCTGGGTTAATCCAGGATTAAATGTTATTTTATTGACTGCCACTGTACTTGGCACAGCAGATGCATCCGGTGATTGCTGTGGCTTCACAGTTGCAGTTGGCTTTGGTGCATTTGTGTTTTTTATACCAGTATTGGCATCTGGTGTATTGGTTACATTTGGTATTGCTGTAACATCTGGTGGGGTTGTTGTCTCTCCCGGATTCTTAGTTTCATTTGGTGTAGTTGTTTCACTTGGTGTAGTTGTTTGATTTGGTTCTATTGTCTGATTTGGTTCTGTTGTCTGATCTGGTTCTGTTGTCTGATTTGGTGTTGGTGTAACAGCCGGAATCTCACTACCTGTTGGCACTATGGTTTCTTCTACATCTGGAGTCTTTGTAACTTCTGGTGTATTGCTTGGTTCCTCTGTGGTAATATCTGGTGTGCCTGTTGGTGATACTGTTACAACCGGTGTTTCTGTTGGTATAATAACCTCAATTTCTGCTCCCAATGCCAACATAGCACTGCGAAGTTTTCTTGCCTGCTGATTTACTTCAACTTGTGTTGCATTTGTCTTGGTTGCTACTTCTTCTGCCTGTGCAAGAACACTTTTCATAGCTTCAAACCGCTCTGCATCATAATCTGCTTCGTTTAATCCTTTTGCATTTTGAATTACCTCCCGCAAACTCTCTTTGTTCACTTCTCTTGTTCCAGAAGATACTGGTTTGCAATCTGTAGTAGCTTCATAAATAGAATTACCGCTTGCATCTTGGCTGCTGGAAGTATCTGCAACCTTAATCGTAATATCTCCACTTAGTCCTTCTAAATCTTTTGTTTGTTGTTTACTGGTTGCTCCATTATTTATAATAATATTGTAGGTTCCATCATTTGGAAGTTCATATACATAATTTCCATTTGCATCTTTGTTCTTTAATGCCGTTCCTGGCCACTCTCCTGCAACTTTTGTTGCAGTAGCACCTGTACCTGTCCAAATATAAATATATGGTGATGTTAAAGAAGTAGATACATGTACCTGAGGAGTGGAAAGATTGCTCACTATTGCATCAGCTGCATCTTGTAAATTCTCCATAGCATAAGAATATGCTGTCTTTGTTCCCTTGCTTTCTAATAAAGTCTTTGCATCTGCTACAACTTCTTTTGCATCTGCAATTGCAGCCGCATCATAATCATCACCAGTAGCTGCTCCTATCTTGTCCTCTACAGATTTTATAGTACCTTTCAAATCGTCATAAGCACCTTTTTCAATACAGGCAGTTTCATAAGCCGTATTCAAGTTTCTTACTGCTTCACTACATTCTGCTTCACTTGGTGTATCTTTCTCTGCTACAGTCTTTGCTGCTGCCAATGCAGTATTCAATGCATCTAATGTAGCTGCACACAAATTATTCCCACTAAGCCCTGCTGCCTCTACTTCTGCAATTAAGGTTCTAAGTGCACTTGCTGGTGAGGTCACAGTAAGTTTCATAGTTTTGGTTGTTGTATCTGTTCCATCATTTGCAGTAATAGTAATCGTATACTCACCCTCTGCTGCATTATCCCAGCTAAATTTACCAGTTTTTGCATCAAATTCAGCTCCTGTTGGCAAATCTTTTGCTGCTAAAGTCACTGTATCTCCGTCAGCATCTGTAGCAGAAACCATAAATTCTACTTTACTTCCTACACTAACAGTTTGGTCTTCTACACCACTTATAACTGGTGCCGTATTTCTTGTCTGATTCTTTCTTAATAAATCTGCTACATTTGGGTTCGCATCAAAAGTATTTTTTGGTACTGCTACTACAACAGACTTTCCTGCTGCCTTTACACTGCTGCCATCATACTCTGCTATTTTGGTAAGACCTGCTGTATTTCCATCTGCAATTACAACCCATTTTCCACTTCCCAAATTCATTGTCGCCTCAGAAGTTGCATTATTAATAATTACGCCTATCTGATTCCATTCACCAGAGACATTATTGGTTTCTGTAAATGCAGAAACACCATATTCGTCTCTCTTTATCCAGTTAATGTTGTTGTTTTGTGGATTCCAGTTATCCCCATCCTTTCTGGTTAAAATGGAACGGAATCCCGAAAATACCTGACGAATCTCCAGCATTCCCTCATAATACTTCCAAACATTTTCATAGGTATTTAATCTGGTCCAGTCAATTTTGTTTATGGAATCAGGTGACCTATAACTATTGTCATCTCCATGCTTTGTACGGGCAAATTCCTCTCCTGCCTGCATAAAAGTTCCACCCTTTGATACAAGCACAATGGATCCTGCCATTTTATTCATTCTAAGAAGTCTCTCGTCTGTAGAATCCCATTGTTTTCCAAAATTTTCAGTAAGCTTATCCCACAATGTCAGGTTATCATGGGCAGACGTATAACTGATTGTACAGTTAGACGACTTTGACCAGAATGGTCTCCACATCCAATATGGTCCACCAAAATTTCCTACAGAGCCCATAATACCCCCAAATACATTGTTTGGCCATTTTTCACCCAATTTTCCATAATCACTTGTAGTATAGTTTGTCTGAACAAAACCAGTGCCATCGCCAAATTTATGTTCTCCTTTTATACCATCACGAATCTGATCATTAAAAAATCCGATGCCGGGATCTAATTGCCCTTCATTCCCTTTCCATGCACCATCACTTTCTGCATCTGTTGCTGCCCAGCCTTCTCCGTAAAGTACAATAGTACCCTTTCCATACTTCTTATCTAAAGTGGAACGAATCTGGTTCATAGTTGTCACATCATGAATTGCCATCAAGTCAAAACGGAAACCATCTAAGTTATATTCCCCTGCCCAATAAGAAACGGAATCAATCATAAATTTACGATACATTGCACTTTGGCTTCTGGTAGCATTTCCACATCCCGACTGGTTATTGTATGTCAAGTCCGAGTTTAACTTATAATAATAATCTGGTGCAATTTTGTTAAAGTTGGAATCTGCTGTATCGTATGTATGGTTGTATACCACATCCATGACAACTTTAATTCCTGCATCATGAAGTGCCTGTATCATTTCTTTCATCTCCGTAATACGAACATTTCCATCATAAGGGTTGCTGGAATAGGAACCTTCTGGGACGTTATAATTTAATGGATCATATCCCCAGTTATAATTACTTCCCAAAGTATTGGTAACCTTTGTCTCATCTACTTCCTCTGAACCATAATCATACATTGGAAGCAGCTGCACATGGGTTACACCTAATTCTTTTAAATAATCTACACAGGATGCTACCCGTCCCTCTCCATTTACGGTAGTCTTCTCTGTAAATGCTTTATATTTTCCACGGTTCTTCTCTGATACACCAGAGCTTACATCAATAGAGAAATCCCTGATATGTATCTCCCATACACTAATATCACTAAGTTGTGTTTTTTCTCTTTTATAATCCTTGTCCCAGTTATCAGGATCTGTGCTGTCCAAATCTACAACCATTGCACGCTTTCCGTTTACACCTGCCGCTTTTGCATAAATATCAACAGCCTCATTGGTCTTACCATTCACTGTAACCTTATATGTGTAATAAGTATTTACAATATCACCTGTAATGGTTGCACTCCACACACCTTTATCACCTTTGACCATATCAACTTCTTCAATAATAGATCCGCCATTTCCTTTTTCATAGCGGCACAAAACTACCTTAGTTGCTTCTGGTGTCCAAACCTTAAATGTTGTCTTTTCCTTTGTATAAGTACATCCTAAATCATCTCCACTATAGGCATTCTGAGCATCATAATTGCTATCAAAGCTTCTTGTTGCCCTTACCACTCCTTCTCCCTTTTCTGCCTTTACAGGAAATACCTGTATGGAAGTAGTTACCAGGGAAGTTGCTAACATTACACTTAATGCTTTCATTTTTATTGAGCTTTTTCTCATGTCATTCTTCCTTTCTGTGTCAAAAACTATTTCAGATGGGAGGTTATCCCATCTGTTACTGTCATTCTTCACAATTATTCCGATTAGTTGCAATCCACTACTTTCATTATAGACGAAAATCCCCTTGTATTCAACGAATTTTCTCAGAAAAAATTCACAAAAAATAGAGTTCAAAACATACAAAAAGACCATAACATCTTATCTGATGCCATAGCCCTTTCGCCTCGAATCTGTCCTATCTAAAAATTATATCATCAAGTAATGTTTGTTTCATTATCTCCTATAACACTCCCCTACTCAATTAAACTTCCATCTGATGAATTAATTGGAAAAGAATAGTTTTCTACACTCTGTATAGAAAAGCTTACAACATAAATTGGTTTTCCATCTGAAACTGTTTCACCTGTCCACCCAGCAGCTGCTTCAGATGGACGTACATAAATCTTAACTTCCATTCCATCACTATCTTTTCCATATTCTGTTTTAAGATATCTCTTTGCTTTTGCAATTGCTTCTTCTTCGCTAATACCGCCCTCTGCTTTGATTTGTTTTTTCAATACCTGCTGCTCTTCTTCCAACTCAGGGTTTTCTTTTTTTGTTCTTTCCCGTACTACATAATCAGCTTTATGATTATAATCTATCATCTGTAAAAACTCTTCATCTGTAAGTTCTCTATCTGGGAGATACATATATCTAGTAGCTGGTACACAACAAAGAGTATCCTTATCTATCTGTTCTTCACTTTGTACCCTTTTAATAATCTTTTGTGGAAATTGTCCCTTATTATATGCCATTGTTAGATCTTTTTGGCGTCTTAATTCATTTTCTGTTAATTCTCTTGAATAAGTAGTTGCTTCTCCAGTACTTTTATACATTTCTTTTAAAAGGGCTTCCTTTTCTTCCTCTACCATACTTTCCATTCGAGTTTTTATCGGATTTTCAATGATTGCGTAGGTTGTAATTCCACCAACACCTACTACAGCCAATGCAATTGCTGCTGCCGCTGCCTTTCTTTGCCATCCTGTCATTTTTCTTTTCCCTTCATTCTTACCTGCCTGCTCATTTTCCTTCTTAAAATTCATTACATTTTTCAAAATTTCTTCCTCCATTTCTTTTTTGATATGAACTTTCTCCATAACTTCTTTTAATTTTTTTTCTTCCATAATTTACTCCTTTCCTTCACAGAGCAATTTTAATTGTTCCCGCCCTCTTTGCAGCCTTTTTTTTACTGCTGCTTGGGAAATGTGCAACATACAAGCAATTTCCTTTACCTGATACCCTTCTATGTAATGAAGGTATATGACGATCTTTAGTTTATAG
Source organism: uncultured Clostridiaceae bacterium (assembly GCA_947177415.1). Taxonomy (GTDB): domain Bacteria; phylum Bacillota; class Clostridia; order Lachnospirales; family Lachnospiraceae; genus CAG-411. Next base: position 8,037 of record CAMWUK010000043.1, on the reverse strand, counting down.
GGTAACCGAAAAAGTTCCTCCAAGATTTCTTTCTCTTCTGAACTTGTATAGTAATCCTCTATCTGTTCTAAATAAACTTTGGGATGTCTATTCTGAAATCTCCTCATATCTTTGGATATATTTACTGCTACCCGTATCAGCCATGCTTTTTCATGCTCTTCATCCGAAAATTCAGGTTCACTGCATAAATAGCGGTAGAATGTATCCTGAACAGCATCTTGTGCATCATACTCATTTCCCAGGATAACCAGACAAATTTTAAACAACATATTGATGTATCCGGTTACCATTTCCTCTGACATGCTCAATAACACCTCCTTTTACTACTAACACGAATAACCTTATCTAAAGGTGACATAATAATATATTAAAAAAACAAAAAACCTGATAAGCATATTATATATGCTTATCAGGTCTAACAAAAATATGAATGCCCATGCTATTATATCTGAGCAATTATTTTTTAATCTTTATTTTAATGGTTCCTTTTATTTTTGGATTGCTTACCGAAGTTGCGGTAATGGTCACTGTCTTACCTTTTCCTGCCTTCTTCGCTTTAACTACTCCTTTACTATTTACTGTTGCGTATTTATTCTTACTTGATTTCCAAGTTACTTTTTTATTGCTTGCATCATTTGGTGTTATCTTTGCTGTCAATTTTAAAGTTTTTCCAACTTTTAATGTCTTCTTGTTAGCTGTAATCTGAACTTTGGAAACTGGCACTTTACTTTCTACATGAACCGTACAATAAGCATAAACTTTGCCCCGGTCCTTTGCAGTTACCTTAATTGTTGCAGTTTCACCAGCCACACCTTTTTTTGCAGTAATTTTACCTTTTTGGTCTACAGTTACCACGCTTGTGTCACTGGATGACCATGTTAAGTTCTTATTATTTGCATCCATTGGGAGTGGCATTGCTTTTAATGTTTTAGAAGAACCTTCTACTACATTCACAGTAGCAGGTAAATCAATCATAGTAACATATTTTCCAAATGTAGCAGTTACCTTCATGCCATCTAATTTTTCAGTAGCTTTTACGGTATATCCATTCTTTACCTTTTTACCATTCACATACAGATTCTTCACATAGAAGCCATCATTAGGAATTACTGTCAGCTTAATGGTATCGCCAATATCGTATCTGCCAACACCATATATATAGCCTTGATCATAAACCTTAGCCTGTATTACATTAATAGTATTATGCTTCACATTTTCCTCAGAAACATAAAGTAACTCTTCCATATTTTCAAACCCATAATCAGTGCATTCCTGTTGCACATTTTTTACCCTGTTTTTTCCTTTTGCTAATGTAAAATCATCGTAGTCCTCATAGTCCTCTTCTACAGATTGTGTACCACTTAATACGAAGAATTTTTTACCCACAGTAGCTCCTTGTACGACATCAGCTTTATTATTGGTAGTAAGCATCTTTCCTGTAGATGTGTATGTATTCTTGCTTACATTATAGACAAAGGTATTTCCCATTTTCTCTGCACGGATACCAGAATAAATCACCCCTTCATCTGTTGTTCCCACTGCAGCATCATAATATGGAATGGTACGAAAAGCTATTTCAAAGAATGGAATTACTGTTATGCCTTCTTCTTGCTCCATACCTTCCTTATAAGGTATTGGTATCATAACTTGCAAAGTATCAAGAACACCCTCTAACTTTGCTCCAACTGTCCAGTTTGTTCCATCGAAAATATAATTTTCACTTTTTCCTTCTTTTCCGTTACTTCCAAGAGTTACCACTAATTTCCCATTGGTTTGTACTGCTTTACTTAGAAATCTTCCTTCCGGCATATCTGCTGCTTTTGTCCATGTATTCTTTACTGCATCATAACTATATACCGTAGATAATGTTTTCTGTGTTTCTAAATTGTATCCACCCATCAGATAAATATTACCGGCATAAGATGCCATGGTAATTCCCTGTGCATTACGGAACTCTTTCGGTATATCTGTCACTTTTACCCAATCAGATTTTGTTACATCATATCTTACAAGAATATCTGTCTGCTGATAACCAAGGTCAAGACGTAATGCAGAATAAAGTTCCTTACTATGTGCCACAGAATTTGCTAATGTATAACAGTCAGAAGAAGTCATACTATTGTCATTAGAAATAAGGTTTTTTACTTCATTTTTAAATAGTTTTGTCACATCATACATTCCATCTAACATAGTGGAATATAAAACCGGTAAGTTTCCATCCTTATATCCTGCTGTTTCTGCATCCATATAGGCACTATCGTTATTCACATCATAAGCTGTAATCATACCTGTTTCACCTATATGATATAACTTATCTCCATCAGAAATTAACTCGCTATTATTAGAAAAACAATTCTCTGCAACACCTTTTTTCTTTATTTCTTTACCATCCAAGAAGAAAAATTTCTTAGAAGTCTTTATATCTCCCTTAGAAACTTCTACATTAAGTGTAGTATTTGCTTCTGCTTGGAAAGTAACTTTACCATTATCACTGCTTAGTGGTGTCATCTGAATACCATTTACACTTAAAGACGGATTCTCTCCAAAGAAAGCTCCCTCTACTGTCACAACACCTTTTGCATCAATACTTCCTCCGGAAATAACCGGATTTGGATTGCTCACTTTTGACAAGTCCAGCACACCTTCTGTAGCAACCTTATCCTTTAAGGCTTCTTTTTTTGTGGTGCTGCCAATCAAACGCATGCGGGTTTCCATTGCACTTTCTTTTGGATATAAAGACTTAAGCAATGCAACGGAACCTGTTACATAAGGAGTTGCCATAGATGTACCATTGTAGAAATCATATTGACCAAATTCTTTAGATTCTACATTTTCTTTGCTAATGCCATAATCATCAAAATTCAGTGAATAATCCCCATCTTTCATAATGTTCAGTTTGAACACATGCATACGGTCTCCAGCTTTTTTCATCTTATCTGCAGATGAATATGTCAAATGACTCCAGTAGTTTTCCTTGCCATATACATAAACACCGCCAACCAAGCCTACCCAACTTTCATCAGCCTTCTCAACTTCTTGTTCTACATCAAATGCAGCACCAGAAGTTACAGAAAAATCATAGATATCCATGCTTGATGTCTCAAAATCTGTATCTTCCATATCCGGAGCATTTTCCTGTAACATATAACTATGATAAATTGGGGTACGAGACTTTTCTAAGTGGTATGGGATACATATATAGTAAGTGTCTCCCACCTTTGCATTCTTTATATTCCACTGCATTGAAGCAGAATCTGCATTCTTAGTTCCAAAGAAATTTTCTTTGTCTGCTTTTATACTGACTTCTCCACTACCATCATTTAACACATTATAGCCAAATGCACCACCAGTTACAATTGTTCCAACTTCTCCCGGCTGGTTCTCTACAAATCCATTTTCAAAATCTGTAAAATAGCTACACACATCTTCTTTTTCTTTTTCGTCATAAATAGTTGGATTAAATACATCACTAGCTACCGAAGATAAAATATCACATCCTGGTGCAGCCAAATCTACATTCTCATCCCCATAGCAGGAAAAATCTGCCAATTCACCATCTTCCTGGGAAGCTGCTACAGATACTATGTAATCACTTTCAAAACTTGCTGGAATTGTAATATTCTCATCAATATCCAATGTTTCGTTACCTGCTGCACAGATAGAAAGTGCCCCATTCTCACCAACTAATTCCATAACATCCTGAAGAATAGCATCTTCTCCGTAAATACGATCTACATATCCTCCCCATGAGTTATTTATTGCTACAACATTTACTCCAAGCTGCTGCATTTGATAAACATAATTATATGCATTAATTACATCATAGGTTGCACCATATCCACCTTCGTCCAACCACTTTAGTGCCATAATTTTAGTATTGCTACCTGCTGCCACACCACTAATTCCTGTTCCATTTTCAGCATCCCCTGCAATAATTCCTGCACAATGGGAACCATGACCATTATCATCTATCGGATCATCATCCATATTTACAAAATCATATCCATGCTGGCCTTTAATCTGGTCAGTATATGGATTATTCCACATAATATTTTTTAAATCCTCATGTTCATAGTTGACACCAGTATCTGCAATGGCAATTACCTTTTCTTCGGATGACATTTCTTTATCTTTCAGAGAGTCTTTCTTTAAATCTTCTCCTTTTGTTCCACCATTCTGTCCCTGGTTATCCAATGCCCATAAATACTTGCTGTAATCTCCTGTCCCAGTTGCCTGCATAACATAATTCGGCTCTGCCTTTAAAACATTCTTATCTTTGTTTAACTTGGCAAGAAGTTCCTTTGTTGAAAGTTTGTCTGACTTAACCAACGATACTGTAAACTTATTTTTTGCTTTATTAACACTTTTTGTACTTACTACTCCAGATTTTGCTACATTACTGGAAAAATCACAGGAACTCTCTATTGTAATATCCTTTCCAAACACATTCTTATTAGAAAATGCTTTTACATTTGCTTTTGTATTACGATACAATACAATAGCTTCTCCCTCTTTGTAATTCTTCTCTTTCTTTTTGTTTGCATCTTTTGCTACATTTGTTACAAACTTACTGTCTGTTTCCTTTTTTGAAGCCGCACTAACTGTTTGTGTGCCTTCTCCCCATGATGGCAATCCTGTTACACACATACTTGCTGCCATTGTAACGGATAATGCCTTCTTCCATAACTTCATAATGTCCTTCTCCTTCTGATTTATTTGTATTATGTAATTACGAAACTTTGTGTGAACCCTTCACAAAAATTCAAAGAGTAAATCCTGCTTCCTAATTGACTATACATAACACAATAACTGTATCACAATTTTAATTGGGTTGCAATTTCATATTTCTTAACATTTCTTACAGATTTCTTACAAAACACCCTTGCCTTGTGGACTATGGCAACACCATAAATATATTCACATGGGTGTTTCGTAAACTCCTTATCCACCACCTTTCTCATGTAAAAAATTCTCCCTCTCCCTTGTATTGCAAATAGTACGTTCAGAATATACCATAACTACTTTGTATTGTCAAGTAGTTTTACATTATACCATACAAGGTTGCATTTGTAACTTTGGAATGCTTACAATATAACATAAAAAAATGATAATAACAGAATTGTGTGATAAAATGCACATATTTTGTGACGAATGGTTTTCTGCTTATGGCAACACATAAAACACATTCTATGTTTCTATTTTCTTTCCAGCACGAATACGCCACCACAAAATTATCAAAAATACAGCACTTGCTACTAAAATTATGCTATAAATCCCAATTTTTTCTCTTATAGTGTTTCTAAGCATAAAATCATAACTTCCCTCAACAAATATAAGAAAAGATATTACTACACTAAATAAAGCCGGAATTTCTACTATTCTGTGAATCCACTTTCTCTTACGGGACATAATTGCCTTTTTTTTCTTATTTAAGGTATTGGCAAAATCAAATGCCGGATATTTTCTTGTACTATCAAATACTAGGATCAAACGCAGCAAAAAGAAAACTACCATATTTACCAGAAATAATTCCCACACCGGACATTGATGGTACTGGTTTGCTATTTCTTTTGGTGCATCTTCTGTGTATATTTTTACATATTCCGAATAAAAAAGTACCTGAAAGGTTGTCCGAAATATTCCTCCATAGATAAATGCCCGGATTCCTTCTCCCAGAATACAAAAACCAAACAACTTTTTCCTGGAAAAGCAAAACGTCTGATATTCTTGCATTTCTTTTAACGGATACACTTCTGCTATTATTGGGGCAATCCATATCATATCTTCTATCATCAATATCATATCTTCTATCATCATATAATTACCATTTTCAAAAAGAATTCCACACCCTACCCATATAATGGTATATATAACCAAAATTAAACTAGAACTTCTAATAATCTTTCCTACCCGGTACCACATTATATTCATTCTATACTCCTTTCTATTCTCTATAGGTTAGGTAATTACCTAATTCTGTTCTTGTTATATACTTTCTTATGGTCAGCACAGTAAATGTGCAGCCTCCCTGAACTGTTACATAAAATCAGCTTGTTTCCACAGTTTTACATGAATTCCACACATACATAAATTAAGAACAAACAGAACTGTTGCAATTTCTGTCAAATATAAATTGCTTTGTATACCATTCCAGATAATAAAGAACAATAAACCCGACACAAAAAATGCGATAAATATCGTTGTTAATGCTGCAATACCATGAAGCATTGGTGCATAACCATGACAAATCAAACTTGCAAAAAATGTCATCCATACAATCACAAATACACCGGAAATACCCATAGGTTCTAATAAGCTACCCAACTCTAATCCTACATATAGGAAATACAAGCCCCCACTGACACATAATGTCTCTATTCCCACAAGCCAGTATACCTCTTGTAAATTTTTCTTCCTATTATAAGAGAATGTCCGATGAAGATACAAGTGATTACCTAGTCCAGAATGGCAACACACAATAAGAAATCCAATTATCCCTGTAATGCATACCATATTTTGAACAAGTATCATATCATTCCTCCCTTATCTGTTTTGTATCTGATGTTGCCACAATAAACAGTTCCTGTAAACTCATATTTTGTAAAGTGACACCTTGTTCCATGAGTTTTTCTCTTTCCTCCACAGAAAAAGTATCATAAATATAATATTCTGCCATAGCTCCCATTTCCTTTTTGGCAAGAACATTTTTTCCAAGGAATATTCCTTCTTCCCTAGCTCTTCCTGTTGCCCGAAAAGATTTCTCTTCCAGTTGTTCTACTTCTTCCTGTAACAAAACTTTCCCTTTATCCAAAATAATTACCTCATCAAAAAGCATAGCCATCTCTTCAATTAAATGTGTGGATAATACAAAATTTCTAGGTTTTTTCTCTTGTTCTTCCAACAATAAGTCATAAAACTGTTTCCTTCCTACAGCATCCAAACCAGAGTAAATTTCATCAAATAACACAATCTTGCATCCACAGCAAAGACCAATAATTAAACTTATTGCAGTCTTCCTTCCTCTTGATAAAAAAGCATAGTTTTCTTTTGGTCTGATTTCATAGCAATCTAAAAGCTGGTTCATCAAATTTTCATTCCATTTTGGATAAAAATGTTTGGCATATTTTAAGATGTCTTTCACCTTATATGTGTCAAAAGCATCCAGCCTGTCTGTCATAAAGCATACTTCAGATAATACCTTTGCATTCTCATAAGCTTTTTCCTCTAATAAATACACATCGCCTTTACTGGGTATGTATTTGGTGCATATACAATTTAACAAAGTAGTCTTTCCTGCCCCGTTTCTTCCAAGTAAGGCATGTATCTTCCCTTCTTCCAAAGAGAAATTCAAATTGTCCAGCACGTTTTTTTCTCCAAAATACTTAGACACATTTCTACATTCTATTACTTTCATATATTTCCTCCCAATAAGATTCTTTTAATCTAATTCCATAAGCAGTTTAATAATGTCTTTTTTCGTCATTCCCAATTTTTGTGCTTCCTTCCAAACTGATTGCAGGGTTTCCTTCATAAAACGTTCCTTTGCCTTTGCCTGAATCTTTTCTTTTGCTCCTGTTGCTACAAACATTCCTATTCCTCTCTTCTTATACAAAATTCCTTCTTCTACTAACAATCCAAATCCTTTTCTTGCAGTTGCCGGATTAATCGAGTATGTCGTTGCAAACTGATTGGTGGATGGTACTTGTTCTTCTTCCTTAATATTCCCTTGAAGTATTTCTTCTTCCAACCACTCTGCCACTTGTATAAAAATTGGGATTAAGGAAGATTCATTAATTTTCATATATTACCCCCTTAATAGTTTCTTCTGTTCTCATCCTTTACTTTTTCTCTGAGAGCAGATTTGGTTAGTTAATTACTCAAGTAACTAACTAGTGCTTTAAGTATATACAAGAACATACAAAATGTCAATACATTTTTTTATAATAATGCTAATTTTCGTAACAGTTCAGCCGGGGGCTGAACTGTTACGGAATTGGGCAAGCTTCGCATATAAATTGCCCAATTCCAATCCTGTTT
>CAMWUK010000042.1 GCA_947177415.1 uncultured Clostridiaceae bacterium | reverse complement strand
ATCCAATACAACTAAATAAAACTTGAAAAAAGTAATTCTACAAAAAAAATAATACATAAAAACTATAAAATTACATAAAATGACAAATAAATAATTTTATGTATTGACTATTACTTTGTTTAGTAGTATAATCCTTCTTGTAAGTACTTACAGAAATTGGAAACACGGTAATCTAGTACATTCTATAATATTATGGAATTTAAACAAAAGGAGGATTTTTTATGAAGTTATTAAAGAGAGTTTCAGCTATTGCACTGACAATTTGTATGTTGTTCAGTTTAGTAGTAACTACAAATAGTTCTATTGTAGCAAAAGCAGATAGTGTACCAGTTCAGTTATACTACCTTGATAATCAGGGTGGCAGATACGGTATGTCAAATTATACTGTATATGTTCAAATAAACAGTAATGCAGCACACAAAGAAGTTTGGTTGCACTATTGTCAAGGCGGCAGTGATTGGAATGATACGCAGGGCGGATATGTAACAACATTACCAGATGGTTCTGAAATCTGGAAAGTTACAGTGGAAGGTGCTTATGGTATCTTATACACAATTAAATTTATAGGAGACGGACAGGTTTACTGGGCTAACAACAATGGCAATAACTTTACAGAGAAAGACATACTTGGTACTGCAAATATTAAGGTTGGAAGAATTACTATATCTGAGACTATTAATGGAACAGTAATCAACTTTAGTGTTACTGTAAAGAATCTAGATTTTGCTAAAAAAGTTGGAATAAGATATACCGATGATAATTGGGCATCTTATAAAGAAGTAGAATTAAAATATGATCATTCTATTCCAGGTACGAATAACGAGGTGTGGACAGGTTCCATAACAATTGATCCCAACAAGAAAAATGCATTCCAGTTTTGTGGTTTTTATACAGTAAATGGTAATACTTACTGGGATAACAACTTTGGTGCAAACTACGATATTAACTACACAGCTAGATAATATAAAACAATAGCTCAACAATAAAAACCGGAATAGTTATAATAAAATGTAACTATTCTGGTTTTTATACTTATTATAATGTAAATACTATTTTATACACACCTGGGTATCCATTATTTTATGGATTGGTGTGTTTTTTATTTTTTCTTAATTATTCACCACATATATTCCAGACCGCTGCTATCGCAGCTAGGAGCCGCTTATCAGCATCATCTGTCTGCAATCATCGTCAATTGACTTAGTTCATGCTTAAGGCCGTGAATAATCTCGGTTTATTATTGTTTGATAACGAAAGTTCTGTTTGGCTGCGTGTCTTAATCTATACTTTGATAATAAAGGAAACTGTGTTATACTATAATTAACAAAAACTAGTAGTAAAAAGGAGAAATATTAGTCAAGTGTAAGTGGAATTTAAAAGAAAACGGATAGAAGAATGGTTACTAACAAACAAAATAGAAAATGATAAATTGACATAGGAGGTCATTATGTCCAAAACAGCAGAAATGATTACAGAAGAATTGATACGTTCTTTGGCACCAAACCAGAATGCCATAGCAAATGCACAAAAAATTTCCCGTACAGGTGGATTTTCCACATTATACCAAACAGAAAATAAAGATTTGATTTTTGGAGAATGTAAGGGAAGTGGAAAATCTGGTTATCATACCTCAGCGGATTTTTCAGGAGATACACCAGTGTTCCGGTGTTCCTGTCCCAGCAGGCAGTTTCCTTGTAAGCACAGTCTTGCCATTATGTATGAGTGGGTGAATGGGAAGAATTTTGAGGTGGCAGAAGTACCAGAAGATGTGGCAAAAAAGAGAGAAAAAATTACAAAACGAAAAGAAAAAGCAAAGGAAGAAGAAAAAAATGGTCCGAAAAAGCCTTCTAAAACTAGTCTTGCAGCAGCAAAAAAGAAATTGCAAAAGCAGTTAGAAGGGTTAGAACTGGCAGAAACTTTTGTTACGGATTTATTAAACAGAGGGGTGTCTTCTATCAATGGAAGCTCTTCTGCTTCCTACAAGAATCTTGCCAAACAGTTGGGAGATTATTATTTACCAGAGTTACAGGCAATAATGATGGAAATTATTACAGTAGCAGAAGAATTGTCCGAACAACCGGATGATAAAGAATTGAACCGTTTGGTGATGTTGTGTGTCAGACTTTCTTCTTCAGTGAAGAAATCAAAAGAATATATCCTTACAAAATTAGAAAGTGACAATGTACAGCCTGAAGATTCCATTCTTTATGAGGCAATGGGGGGAATATGGAAACTGACACAACTAAAAGAAATTGGTCTTTACAAAGAAAATGCAAGAATTGTGCAGTTATCTTTTACAGTGTTGGATGACAGTATACATAAGGCATACGTGGAAACCGGTTACTGGATTGATTTAGACAGTGGAGAGATTTCAAGAACAGAAAATATCCGTCCATACAAATCTGCAAAACATATTAAATCAGAGGATTCCGCCTTTGGGGTTTACCATATCCCAGTGCTTTACCGCTACCCAGGAGGAATAAACAGACGTATCCGGTGGGAAGGAATGGAGCAGACAGATTTAGAAGATAAAAACTATGAAGAAATTTTAAATAAAGCAGAATCTTCCATTGGGGAAGCAGTAAAAAAAGCAAAAAACGAGTTAAAAAATACACTTTCTGAACAAGTTTGTGCTATGCTGCTTCCATTTGATAATATAAAATTTGCAGCAACAGACGGACATGGAGTATTACAGTACCAGGGAGAGAGTATTGGACTAAGGGCTAATGAAAATTATCGTGAAGTATGTAATATCCTGCACTTGGAACCAGAGGAAGTATTAGAAAATGGTGCCTTATTAGGTGAATTATTTTACGATGCTGAGACCAGAAAAATTTATGTATGTCCGGTTTCCATTGTAACAGAAAAAGGGATTGCAGTATTATGCTAGAGAGTTTAGTTATCCGATTTATAAATGGTTTTGAATAATTTATATATGAGGATAAATAAGTTGTTTGGATAGATTGTTATAATATTTGTATAAGCTAAGGAGGACATATTATAGGATGGATGTAAATACATTTTATGAATTAAGAACAAGGCTGTATGCTACGGCAGCAGCAGGATGTGGACTGATTGCAGAAGATTTTAGATTAAAACGTGCATTAGAGGCATTTAAACCAATGTCAGAAGCAAATAAGGTGTTTGGACGTTTGTATCAAATGTGTGAAAAATTATTTCATACAGAAAATGTGGCAGGAGAATTGGCAGATTGTATTGCTCTGGCAGATGCACTTGCAGTAACACAGGGTAGTTTTTTAGATAAATCAGAATGTGTGGAAGAAGAGGATAAACTTTGTTTGAAACCACAAATTATAGCAAACCGATATTTAGAAGAAGTAAAAACTACACTTTCTAAAGGGGAAATCAATATTCAACATGATGTGCAAAAAGATATACAACTTATGTTAGAACCAAGAGTATTTCTGTGTTTTATTCAGAATTTGAAGCAAGAAACGGATAGTACAAGAAGCTTAGCAGAAGTTCTATTGCCTCATCTTGGAGAGGCTATTATCCCTGTGTTAAAGAAGCAAATTGATTTGGAAACAAATTCTGCAAAAAATAAAACAGCATATTATATTCGGCTTATCTGCCAATTATTTGGTTATCAGGAAAATGATTGGTATTTAAGTTTAATTGAAGAGGAAGGGTATCCGAAAAGTATTCGTGTGGCAGCAGTAAATGCACTTGGCTGTTCTGAAAAAAATGTTCCAAAACTCTTAGAACTGTATAAAACCCAAAAAGGTGATGTAAAAACAGCAGTAATTCTTGTGCTTGCAAAACTAGATCCGCCTGAAGCAGAAGATATATGGAAAAAAATTACAAAGAAGTATATGGTTCCTTCTTCTGACAGTGCCTATGATTTGCCACAGAGCACTATAAAGGTTATAGAGCAATCCAAAAGTGATATTTGTGCAGAATTTGCAAGAAAATTGGTGGTTGACGCAATAGAAATGGGAAAAAGAAGATATGGTAACAAAAGTAAAATTACAACTGCAGAAACCCGCTGTTTTAACTTGGCAATACGAACTATTTGCAGAAAACCACAACTTGAGGATTGCTTTATGCTGCTTGCAGAGAATTATAAATATATAGAAGTATTGAACACTACTTTCTATAGTAGACTGAATCCTAGAAATGATCTGAATCAGGCACTGATTTCTAATCTGTTGGAAGAAGATGAACGCTATATTGAAATGATAAAAAACTTATACAAAGTACATAAAGAATTTTATTTTCCTGCAAGATTTTTCCTTGCATTAAAGGAAAAAGGGAATTATGCATTTATGGAATACATGGAGGAGATATATGATAATAGGGATGATGTGATTAATATACTTAGAAGTATCAGCTATGATTGCATACAGGGGGGATATTATTTATCATGGTGGTGTATTAGTGACATGGGTTATAATTATCAATCAAGATCACGTTTAAAAATATTTGAAGAGATTTCAGAGGAGGTATTTTCTTTTATTACAGATACAAGCTATTTTGCACCAGAAAAACAAGATAAAAATATAGCAACAAAGCTTACGAAATGTCAGAGAGCATGCTCGAAAAAAACGAAAGACACAATAAGAACCGTAATTCAATTATTTGATGGGTGGCTTCGTTATCATATTACAGGTTCTAAAGAGTATCAGAAGTGTGTAAATACTGCTCTAAAATTTGCCTTTGCAGTCAATAAGTATTGTTCCACAGGAGCAGAAATAGATATTCTTGTAGACTATTATGCAAATGGAACACCTGAGGAATACAGAGATATGTTTACCAATTATAGTATACAAAGTATATTAAGTGGAGATGGACATATCTGGTCAATACATATGAAAGGCAAGCTGGAAAGCATGCCACTTTCCTATGAGGATAGGAAAAAGGCATTGTTGGAAGTAAAAGAAATAATAGAACAGTTTGAAAATATAGATGAAAAAAATAAAAAAGAGATGCTTTCCAAAACAGATCAAGTATTAAAAAGTACATACACAACCTAAACTAAGATTTTTATGAAAAGGAATCATTAAGATTAAAAACAAGAATAGAAAGGAATCTAAGACTATGGCAAACGATATACTCCGCCTACCGGCAGAAGAATTATACAAAAAAGAAATAGAAACATTAATCGCAAATGAAACAGATCCTATTCCCACAGGATGGAAAATGTCTCCCCGTTCGGTGTTGACCTATATTATAGGAGGAAAAAGCGGTAAAAAAGTAATTACTCCTAAATATATGGGAGACAAAAGATTAGTAGAAATATGTATTGCTACATTGGTGACAGACAGAGCATTGTTATTAATCGGAGAGCCGGGAACTGCAAAATCATGGCTTTCGGAACATCTGACTGCGGCAATCAATGGAGATTCCTCTCGTGTGATACAGGGAACTGCAGGAACTACCGAAGAACAAATCCGTTATTCATGGAATTATGCCATGCTCCTTGCAAAAGGACCATCCAAAGAATCTTTAGTAAAAAGTCCTGTTTATACTGCAATGGAAGACGGTGCGATTGCCCGTCTGGAAGAGATTTCCAGATGTGCCAGTGAAGTACAGGATGCACTCATATCTATTTTATCAGAAAAGAGGATTTCCATTCCAGAACTTTCTGAGGAAGTTGCAGCAAAGAAGGGATTTTCTATTATTGCAACTGCCAATACAAGGGATAAGGGTGTAAATGAAATGTCTTCGGCACTGAAACGTCGTTTTAATATTGTAGTATTACCTACACCATCCGATATCCAGACAGAAATGGATATTGTCACAAGCCGTGTGGCACAAATGGCAGACAGTTTTGAATTAAAAGCAGAATTGCCGGATGAGAGTACAGTGGAAAAGGTAGTGACAATTTTCAGGGAATTAAGAGATGGGAAAACTTTAGATGGTAAGATAAAAGTAAAAGCACCTTCTGGTGTACTTTCTGCAGCAGAAGCAATTTCACTTCTTACCAACAGTATGGCTTTAGCAAGTAGCTTTGGAACAGGGACCATTACAGATGAAGATATTGCTTCAGCCTTGCAGGGAGCTATTGTAAAAGATGAAAGCAAAGATAAGACAACATGGACAGAGTATCTGGAAAATGTAATGCGGAAACGTGGGAAAGAATACGCATCCCTTTACAGTGCATGTAAGGAGTTGAACCGGTAGTGGCAAATTATTTTGGAATCAGGCATTTATCGCCTGCCTGTGCATATTATGTGCAAGAGTTTTTAGATAGGACTTCTCCTGAACTTGTGTTGATAGAAGGTCCTTCTGATTTAAGCGGATTGATAGAGCCTCTTTGCAGTAGGGAAGCAGTACCTCCTGTGGCAATTCTCGCTTATACAGATGAGCCGCCTGTAAGAACAGTGCTATGGCCATTTGCAGAATTTTCTCCCGAATATCAGGCAATGTTGTGGGCAAATAGACATAAAGTGCCAGTACGTTTTTGTGATCTGCCTGCGAAGATTACTTTGGCATTAGAAAAAGAGAAAGAAGAGAGAATACAAGAAGAATTAAAGAAGTCAGAAGAAGATAAAACAAATAAAATAGAAAAAAAGTTTGAAGAAAAAAAGATTGATGTATATGGACAATTGGAAGAACATTTAGGAGTGAGTATTGATAGTTTTTGGGAATACAACTTTGAGTATAATGAATCTTATGAAGATTTTATTGAAGCTGCTATCCAGTACGGCAGACATCTTCGTGAATTATCTCCAGAAAGCAGGTATAACCAAATAAGGGAAGCTTATATGAGAAAGATGGTTTCTAAGGCGGTAGAGGAAGGAATAACAGAAGAAAAAATCTCTGTTATAACAGGAGCCTTTCATACCATAGGATTAAAAGAAAAAACATATTCAAAAGAAGATGAAAAGCTTTTAGAAAAATTACCAGAGTTGTCATCTAAGGCAACCTTAATGCCTTATTCCTATTACCGTTTGTCTTCCCGTTCCGGATACGGAGCAGGAAGTAAAGCCCCAGGTTATTATGAGATTTTATGGAGAAACAGAATTGCAGAAGGAAAGGGAGAACCAGCAGCAGAGTATCTGACCGCATTAGCAAAATTCCAGCGTGAAAAAGGATATGGAACTTCCTCTGCAGAGGTAATAGAAGCAATACGTTTAACAAAGACATTGGCGGCTATGCGAAATGGAACAAAACCTTCCTTGGAAGATTTAAGGGATGCTGCCATTACTTGTATGGGACATGGAAATTTTGGAGAGATATCCATGGCATGTGCAGCTACAGAAATTGGTACAAAGATTGGACGTTTACCAAAGGGAGTGGTATGTACCTCGGTACAGGAAGATTTTCAAAGGCAGCTAAAAGAATTGAAGTTAGAAAAATATTTATCCCCTGTAATGCAGGAGTTAGAGCTTGATTTGAGAGAAAATCTGCGGGTAAAATCGGAAAAATCAGCTTTTCTTGATTTAAACCGTTCCTTCTTTTTACATAGAATGTGTGTGTTGGAAATACACTTCTGTAAACAGCTTGTACGGCAGCAGGACAATGCCACATGGGCAGAATTGTGGGCATTGCAATGGAATCCGGAAGTAGAGATTGAGATTGTGGAAGCCTCTTTAAAAGGAGACACTATTTTACAGGCAGCGGAAATGGAATTGAGTACACAGCTTAGAAATGCAGAACATCTAAGTGAGACCGCAGGAATTTTGTCAGAAGCATTTCTGTGTGGTATTTCAAAGGTTGTCCATACTGCAGTTTTGGCAGTACAGAATATGGCGGTGGATTGCACCGCAGTTGTGGATATTGGAAATACCATTGGAACACTTTCCTCTATTATGCGGTTTGGAAATCTTAGAAGACTAGAGACAAACCCGCTGGTGCCATTGATGGAAACTTTATTCTTACGTTTTTGTTTAGGCATTGGCAATGAAGCAGTTTGTGACAAAGGTGCCTCAGATGAGATTATTACTGCTATGGATAAAGTCAATGCTGCCTGCCTGTCCCATGAATTTTTGAAAGAGAAACAATGGATTGGTTTGTTAGAAGAATTGGCAGACAGAGATGATATTAATATGCGGATTTCAGGCTTTGCAGCAGCCATTTTAACAGAACGGGGGAAATTCACCAATGAAATACTGGCAGAATTGATTAGCAGAAGACTTTCAAAAGGTACACCTGCTTCTGATGGTGCAGGATGGTTTGAAGGTTTATCTATGAAAAACAGGCGTTCTCTTATTAGCAGATTAAGTTTATGGGAAAAACTATTTGAATATGTTTCTGAGTTGGATGAGATAGAATTTAAACCAGCTTTAGTCTGCCTTAGAAGGTCATTTTCTGTATTTACGCCATCTGAAAAAGCAGATATTGCAGAAAATATTGGTGAAATTTTGGGCATTTCTAAGGAGAGTGCAGCCGAATTTGTTGCAGCACCAATGACAGAAGTGGAACAAAAGACTCTTGATGAGTTAGATGATTTTGATTTTGGTGATATATAGTAATAATTATTATGGGCTTAAACGTAACTGTTCATGGTTTTGAACAGTTATGATATATAAGGAAAAAGTATGGTGATGCAGATGGAAAAGAAAACAATAGAAAATTTAAAGCGATGGAGATTGATTCTTGGAGAGGATTCTGCAAATAAAATAGAAGATATGAGTAGGCAACCACTCTCTTTTACAGAAGAAGAGTTACTTATGGATTCTGCACTTGCAGCAATTTATGGAAATGAAAAGGAGGGGACAGAGGGTTCTGGAAGAGGTGCGGGAAATGGCATGTCCAATCCACAGATTACAAGGTGGTTAGGAGATTTGCGTAGTCTTTTTGAACCAATGGAAATAAAAATTATCCAAAATGATGCCATAGAGCGAAAAGGAATGAAACAGTTATTTTTCGAACCGGAAATGTTAGAGCAGTTAGAGCCAGATATTAATACAGGTTCTCTTTTATTACTGTTAAAAGATCAAGTGCCAAAACGGGCAAAGGATAATGTACGGGAATATATCCGAAAAATTGTAGAGGAAATTAACAGACGTATTTCTGATGATATGAAACGGGCAGTAACGGCTGCCCTAAACCGTAGGGAGCATTCACCTATTCCTTCAGCAGCAGCTTTGGACTATAAAATGACAATCCGCCGTAACTTAAAAAATTACAACAAGGAATTTAAGGTTCTGCTGCCTGAAAAATTTTATTTTTATGAGAGAGTATCCCGATCCTCTAACCGGACGGTAATATTGGATATTGACCAGAGCGGTTCTATGGGAGAATCGGTGATATATTCTTCGGTTATGGGATGTATTCTGGCAAGTATGAATGCATTAAAGACATATATTGTGGCATTTGATACACAGATTTATGATATGACAGATATTTCTTCGGATCCGGTTGAGTTATTATATGGAATCCAGTTAGGTGGTGGAACGGATATAGAAAAGTCTGTGAAATACTGTACAGATTTAATCGCAGAGCCAAATAAAACAACCATGTTTCTAATTACGGATTTGTATGAGGGGGGTAACCGTGCCAGATTGTTAAGGCGTTTGTCAGAACTAAAAGAATCAGGAGTAAACTTGATTGTTCTTTTGGCAATATCCGATCAGGGCAAGCCATTTTATGATGAACAGATGGCAGAAAAAATAGCAGGATTTGATATTCCATGCTTTGCCTGTCCACCAGAGAAACTACCAGAACTTTTAGAATTAGCATTAAATAAGAAGAGTCTTGCTGGATTTGAAAAGAATAAGTAGTTAATAGGTAACAGGGCAGCCCCCGGCTGAACTGTTATGTTGATAGTATATTTGTGTATAGAAGATACGAGGCAACAATGAAATTAAGAAAAAGAGGTTGAAGAAATGACAATAAGAGGGAGAAAAACAGTGCTTATGAAGGCCGTTTCGGAGTTAAAAGAAGCAGATTATTCTAGGGAACCAGAATTAAATAATATTTATCGGAGACTATTGAAAGGACGGAAACAGTTTGCAGAAATTTTTGAGAAGAATATCAAGGCAGTTATGCAGATAAGCTCCCTTGATTTGACTATGCAGCATCAGACAGAAAAAATTATGGATATATCCCATAATGTAGAGAAAGCTACAGAAACTATTTTTGGAACTTCTTTGAATAATTCCATTGTGGCTGGAAAAGCAAATAACCAGCATGAAGAACTAACAAGTACAATATTTGAGGTTTCTTCAAAAACAGAAGAAGTATATAAGAAAATAGAAGCAGGACAGAATGAGCTGACAACAATCAAAGAACTTTCTAATCAGACAATTGAACAATCCCGTGAAATGCAGCAGGATATGGATACATTGTTAAATATAATCAAACGCATGAGTGAAGTAATTGCAGGAATTGATTCTATATCTTTACAGACAAATTTACTAGCTATAAATGCCTCCATTGAAGCATCAAGAGCAGGTACAGTAGGAAGAGGATTTGCTGTTGTGGCAGAGGAAATTCGTGGATTGGCAGAAGAAACCCAGAAGTTGACTGGAAGCATGGGAGAGTTTGTAAAGAGTATAAAAGAAGCATCACAAAAAAGCGTAGAAAGTGCTACAGGTACAATCAATGCTCTCGAAGGCATGACAGAAAAAATCAAAAATGTGTGGGAATTAAATGATGAAAGTCAGAAAAATGTTTCAAAGGTAAACGAATCCATCAGTTCTATTGCTACAGTAAGTGAAGAAATCAGCAATTCCATGACAGAAATGGAAAACCAGCTAAAAGGCAGTACACAGTTTATGCGTGAAGTTAGCCAGGAATTAAAAAAGGCAGTGGAACCAGTTGTTGATATAGAAAAAACATTAGATGAAACAGTAAAGCAAATGGGAACGATGACAGAAGATGCATTTTTCCATTTGGAGAAAACTGAATTTTCACAATATGTGAACAATGCCATTACAGCACACCATACATGGCTTAATAACTTGAAAAAAATGGTGAAGGAACGAACCATAATGCCATTACAGCTTGATTCTACAAAATGTGGTTTTGGACATTTTTATTATGCAATGACACCAGACATTCCAGGTGTTCTTCCAATATGGAATGATCTTGGGGCAAAACATAGAAAGTTTCATAAGTACGGTTCTGATGTTATTAGTGCATTAAATAAAGGACAGTATTTGAAAGCTGAACAAATATGTCAGGAGGCAGAGAAATATTCAAAGATTTTGATAGCAGATTTGCAGAGCATATTGCAAATTGCAGGCAGGTAAAGTTAGCTATTTTCTATACTCATAGCAGTATCGGAAAATCCTTAAATTACTGTAACTGTTCATGGTTCTCAACAGTTACGAAATTACTTACATTATTCAATTAAATAGCCGATTATTATATTAGATAAGAACAAAAGGATTTGGGTTTATTGTCAAGGAGGAATATATTATGAATATAACAAATAATGTAAGTACGGGATATAGTAATACCTCACAATATGGAAAGTACAGTAAAAACAATAATGATAATAATAAGAAGGGAAAGGTGAAATCTGGCCGTATAAGGGTGCATATAAAATTTAATGCGGCTGGTGCTATGGCAAAAATTGCCAATGCCAATAAAAAGTCACAGGTGGCTGCCATAGAGCGTTCCCTTCGTGCACAGCTTAAGGATGCCATAAGATATGATAGTGATGCGTACACAATAAAAGCAATAAAAAAGGCAATTGGAAAGGCAGGCTTCAAAGTAAAAGCACTTGGAAAAGAGGAGCAGATGGAGAATCTTAGGAAGTCTGCCAAAGCAGCAGAGAATATTAGGGCAGAAGAAGAGATTCGGAGGCAATTAGTTGTAAAGCGTAAATCAAGAAAACATAAAGAAAGAACTGATATTATAGATAGTAGTGCTTCTGCAAAGCAAAACAGCAAAAACGTGAGTAATCATGTAGATGTTATTAGTGAAGGAATTGAATTTTCGGGAAATGCAGAAAGCATTGTAATAGCAGAAGGCTCAATGGCAGAAATAATAGATGTGAGTTTATAGAAAAAATGAATAGAGTATTACATGATGTGAACTTATGGTTACTGTTCACTCACAAGCTTGACACTTGCTGTCAAGCTATGTGCCAAAACGTAGAACAGCCAAGAATCCAGCCTTTCGCCGAAGGCGAATTATAAATAGGCTGGATTCCGTTACTGTTAGCACCGTAGGTGTGAACAGTAACAACTTATGAATCATAAGGAGGAGTGATATGATAGTTTCCTTTGATTTAGATGATACTTTGTTTGTTGATCCTCATAAATTTGATACTGAAAACCCTTTAAGATTTCCATACAAATTCTTTTATAAAGAAAGGTTGAGGTTAGGAACAATACAGCTATTATCAAAAATTCGGAAGAATGATATAAGTCTATGGGTATATACCACTTCTTTTCGTTCTGAAAAATATATTAAATCATTGTTTCGATGTTATGGAATAAAAATTGATAATGTTATAAATGGAGAACGGCATCAAAAAGAAGTGCAAGGAAACAAATTACAGGCAATGCCATCAAAGTATCCATCAAAATACAGAATAGATTTGCATATTGATGATGATGTATCCGTTTATCAAAATGGTATAAGGTATGGATTTAAAGTATTTCTAATAAAAAATGAGGATATAGACTGGGTAAATAATATTTGGAATGAAATTGAAAAAATGAAAGAAATGAAAAAATAAAGAGTATGTGGATTTGAACAGAATAAAGAAAGGGATAACAATATGGAAAAAATAGTAGATGACATTGTGGCATGTAAAGAAAAATTTGAACAAATTCCAATGAACAAGGAGGCTCAGGCAGTTAGCAGAGAGGAATTTACATTGCTGCTTAGCGGAATTTCAACTTGCAGAAAGATGCCAGGGGTTTCTACACATATGGGATATGAAGAATTGTATCATTGTGTTGAGCAAGAAGATATTGAGCAGGTATTGGATTTTATAGAGAAAATGTTTGGAGTAAAAGATAAAGAGACTTTAATGAAAGCTTGTTATGGTATGTATTCAGGAAGTAATCAATATGAGCAGTTTATGACATTTTGGAATCATGCACCATTATTTGATTTAAAGGAATTGAATCCAAATGCAAAACAAGGTTTCTTGCATTATAAAGAATTGGCAGAGAAGTTTTATCCTATTGTTAAGGAAAAAGGATTTTATGCATGGGATATCAACGAAAGAATTGGTCTTTGCAGGAATGCAGTTGCGTGTGGGATTATTTCAGAGGAAGAATTTTGGCAGATAACAGATCCGTGGGTACGGCAGGCACAGGTATTTTACCATTCTTATACAGAGTATGCATTGAGTTGCCTTTGTGGTGCTGTTTATGATATGAGTAGATATGATTCAGATATAAATGGTTTCTTCCAGATTAATCTGAATATAATAGAAAGTTTGCTGGGAGAAGGTGGAGCATGGCAGAAGAAACAATGGTATGTTCCAAAAGAAAGAGAGTGGGCAGATTTATTGGAAAGTAATCTGGGATGTTTTATTACAAAGAAGGCAGTAGATCAGGAAGAGATAGGATATATGTATCGGGATGAACCAAGTCCAAATCATCCTGACAGCGGATGGCGTTTTTTTGTGGGAGATGAATCCGATGAGTATGTGAACCAACCAGATAACATTGTTATTTGTAGATTGAATACAGTGTGTAATATAAATCCGGAAATTATGGCATTTCTTCATGCAGATATTGGAAAAAGGTTTGGCAAACATGAAAATGGATGGGAAGAGGAATAGTCAAACTACTGAGGGAGGTAGACGAAAAGTGGATTTATTAAATAAGAAATGCAAATTGCTAGAAGAAAGTAAAGATGGTCAAGCATGTGATTTAATAAAGTACATTGTAAAAAAGGCAAATCACGAAAATAAAAAACAAATAATAGAAACACTAATGAAATACGCAAACAAAGGTTATGTTGAACACTTGCGTGGATTTGCAGTGGCTCGAATGGTCAGCTTGATAAGTGAAAATGAAGAGAGTTATAGTGACTTTTTTGAAAGTTGTATTGAGTCAAAGGATGATAGTAAAATTTATTGGGGAATAGAAGGATATATCAAGATAAGAGGGATATCATCTTGCGATTTTCTTATTCCATTTGTCTTTTGCAATGACTTTCCTTTATCTTGCAAAGCGAATATTATTAAGAAATTATCAAAAATAACGAATAACACATTTGACCAGGGAAAACCTATGGATCCTGGAAATTGGAAAGAAAGTGATATCAATTATGAGGAAATTCGTCAATGGACCGAAAATGGATTTCCATTTGGAAAGGGTTATGAGGAGCCAGTTCGTCATATTTGCTTAGAGGTTCCAGAAACATTTGCAGAAAAGATTTATTCTAAACTTGATAAGAAATTGGCGAAGAAGAGGGCAAAAAAACAAGATCTTGCCAATCCTACCAACTGGTTAGTTATGGCAAATGAGGCTGATATAATTCGAATTGGGAATAAGTGGAAGCTGCCAGGATATTATATGGATTTTTTATCAAAAGCATCACCTCTTAAAGCAGATTTAAAATTAAAAGACTATGGTCGTATTAATGTATATGGTGCTTATAACTTGATAGAAAATCAAAATGGCTATAGTTTTAATCCTATTACGGGGGAAGAAATTGATAATTGGAACAAAAATTATCTTGTTATTGCAGAGCGAAATGCAGATCCATTTTGTATAGATATCTCTTTAAAAAATTCTCCTATATATTTTGCACATCATGGAATGGGGGAGTGGAAGTATGAAGAAGCATTTGTTGATTTTACCACTTTCTTAAATCAAATTATTATTTAATAGATTGTTACAGAGTAGATACAAAAGAAAAAGTGTTAGTAAATATGGTATTATAAAAGGTAAAGGGTTTTAACTTATGAAAGAAAAAGGCATTTATAATAAGTATAAGGGATTTGTAAGAGCGGAAATACAAACTTATTGTAGGGAACATCACATTAAAGAGAACGAATTTCATTTTATAAATATAAATAAGTGGGAATCTGTTTACTATCAAGTAATGGAAAACTTTCTTGAAGAAAGTGAGAAAAATAAAAGACGATGTTGGTGGAAATTACATTGGTCAAATACAAACGGTGGGTTATTACCTGCAGAAGTTTGCTTTGACAGTCGTGGCTGTTATGAATGGATTTTAAAACTTCCAGAACTTATAAAAGAAAAAGATAAAATGGTATATTTATTGTTGGATGAAGAAGGAATTTCGGCTGGAAGAGAAAAGTTTTGGATAGCGGAGGGTACACCACAAGTAATAGCAGAACTTATTTATGAGGAAGTTCATTGGGATTGTGATTACTATATTGTAGATAAGAAGTATAATTGGCTGATTACATGCAATCACCATGATATTATACAGTTTGTAGGAAAAGGACTTGAAATCAAAAAAATAGAGGATATGATAATGCAAAGAAAGGGACAATAAAATGAGAGCTAGAGTATATGATCAAACCAATCATACCTATTATTTATCTGAAGTTTATGGGATTATGAATTGGGGTGGAGAACGATATATTGTGGAAAGTAATGAGAAAAATGAACAGAGGCTTTGTTTAGTGGAAGCTGTAGACTTTTCCACCAAGCCACCATATCGTGTGAATATTGAGCGTATTGATTGTAATAAGATTTCCGAAAAATTGCCATGGATTTATTTGGGGAGAGATGAATTGTCAAATATAAACCAAACATTGGAGAATACCTACCATCATGAGGCATTACATTACTTTAGCGGTTATGAATACATTTGGAAACAGCAAGACAAATTGGCTGAATTGATTGTACAAGGAACAATTCCATATCATGAATTAGGCAATATAAAGATTGATACAAAATTACCTGATTGGAATTATATTGAAAATAATCAAGATATAGATAGACTAATGAAAGAGTTTCTTGGCTTTCATGACTCGGTTATAAAACAGATAAACTATATAACTGGTGATTATGTGGATAAAGATGGTAGTATGTGTTTGTCAGAATCCTATGATAAGAAGATTCAAATGGTATTTGATAGTCAATGGTCTGGAAGTATAGAAATTGTATTTGAAGCGGTAAAGGTATTGCATTTGGTTCCTCCAGGAGAAAATTATTTGGGTGATTTATTTGATGCAAGTGTTTTTATAAAAGACCTGATGATATATTTCTATGATACAGGATTTGATAAAATTCCAGAATCGTATGATGGAACATGGGTAAAAGCTTTGGGGATGCGGTGGAGAAAATGTGATAAATTACAAAATTCAAAACAATCGTTAAAAAGAACAATATTTAGAAGAAGATAAAGCTGCATGTATCATTTAGGTGATAGAGACAATTACCTAAATAATTGAAAAGAAAGAGAGGAAAGTGAATATGATTTATTTTACATCTGATTTGCATTTTGGGCATCGCAATATTATTGCACATTGTAACAGACCGTTTCGCTCTGTGGATCACATGGATAGTGTATTAATCCAGAATTGGAATCAGAAAGTGAATAGCAATGATGAAGTGTATATTTTAGGTGATTTTACAATGGAAGATGCAGATACCGCACATAGGTATTTTTCTGCTTTAAATGGAAAAAAGTATCTGATAC
Source organism: uncultured Clostridiaceae bacterium (assembly GCA_947177415.1). GTDB lineage: Bacteria > Bacillota > Clostridia > Lachnospirales > Lachnospiraceae > CAG-411. Next base: position 14,617 of record CAMWUK010000042.1, on the reverse strand, counting down.
GTGGAAATCATGATAAATTTACAAAACACTTTGCTGCTTATACAGATGATGTTGTCTGGATAAAGGACTATCATGTTTTAAAATATCAAAAGAGAAAATTTATATTATTTCATTATCCAATTTTAGAATGGGAAAGTTATGGTAAGGATAGTATTCATTTATATGGACACATCCACAATAATGAGAAATCTATAGAGCGGACAAAAGTATTAGGTAAAAATACATATAATGTAGGAGTAGATGTGAATGGATATGAACCTATCAGTGTGGAACAGGTACTTAGAATCATAGAAAAGCAAAATCGGTGAGAAAGATTATGGACAATGTAGAAAAAATAAATTTATTTGAAATTATAGATTTAGACAAATTATTAGATGAACATTCATTAAGAGATTGGGATCTAATTGATTTTTCTGTTGGATATGATGACTGCGTATATTTATTATTTTCCAGATTATCACCAAAACGTATTTATGACCATATAGAAAATACAAAGGCATATTTTTATACTGCTGTTGTTATATGTGTTGATTGGGATAATATGTGCCTGATAGATATACAAAGCTATCCACTGGGAATATTACAGCTCAATTGTCATTTTTTGCGACCATTTGATGATGGATTTCTTTTATTGCAGAGAAGATGTTGGAACTATTCTGATGGACCAGAAAAAAATGCATTAGTAGTTGACCAAGAAGGCACAAAGATAAGGGAATTTTGTTTGGGAGATGGAATAGAAGATTGTATTACTACACAAGATAAAGAGATTATTACTAGTTTTTTTGATGAAGGTATTTTTGGAAATCGTGGTTGGAATAATCCAATAGGGGAATCAGGGATAATCGTTTGGAATGAACAGGGACAATCAGTATGGCATAATACTAAATATTGTATATGTGATTGTTATGCTATATGCAGAGGCGATAAAAATATCCTTTATTTTTATTATTATAATGAGTTTGAACTTGTCAGAACAAATTATAGGAAAGAGATGGATAATGATTCTCATGCAGATTTTGTTTTTGATGTAGATATATATGGAAGCCCTGGATTTGCAGTGAATAGGACGCAGAATCAATTTATATTTCAGGGTGGATATAACGATTATTGTAATTTCTATCTTTATGATTGTTTTGATTGGGAGAAACATAAATTGATAAATAAGCGAAAAATTATCTTTACAATAGGTGATGAAACGATTATTCCCAAAGAATGCAGTTTGTTATGTTCTAAGTTGATTTTTTTATCAGAGGACAATAAATTTTATGGTTACAACTTTCTATGAAAGTGTTATGGTAACTATTCAGGTAGAAACACGCATTTACTTGCGTGTTTCGTAAGAAGATTTAAATTTTACAGTGTTTAAGCCCCTTCGCCGAAGGCGAATTATTATGGGCTTAAACGTAACTGTTCATGGTTCTGAACAGTTACGTGTTATGAATAAATAACTATTTGGTTGTGTTTGCACAAAATCTAAGTTCAGAATACACAAGGGAAATTGGAGGGAGAAAAATGATAGAATTACATGGCTGGATTACCATTCGGGAACACTATCAGGCAACAGAAACAGAGGAAGAAAACATACATATAGTAGTTAGCCATATTAAAGAAGAATTGAATAAACAATTATGGTTCCATCCACAAATAAAGGTGCTTAATGGCGAATATTATATGGAATTTACCTTATTTGCAAATCATAAGAATTGTGAGGTAGGGGAGATATTTCAACTATATAAAACGATTGGACAGGTTGCAAAAGGCAGTTATGGATTAATTTATTTACATGATGATGAGGATAATAGTGGAAGGCAAAATGAGTTTCAGGTTTTTGTGTTAGCAAAAGGAGAAGTGAAGCAATGTAATGACCCGTTTTTATCACCATTTATACCAGTGGTAGAAGATGAATGGATATATTAAGGAATTTAGGTATTTGCGAAACTCAATTTACTCTATGAGTTTTTGTGCAAAGTTCACATATCAACGCAAGGCACGTTTTCACTGCTCTCAACCGTAACGGTACATAAGGTGCTAAAAAACAGCACCTAAGTACCGACGGTCTCGAAAGCACCTTGCTTATGATATGTAAATCTGCACAAAATAATTTAAGATAATGAGAGTTTCGCAATTACCTATATTAAGGAATTATCTGAAAGGAGACGAAAATGATAAAAACAATACTAGGTGATATAACAAAAATTAGTACAGTGGAAGCAATTGTGAATGCAGCAAATTCAAGTTTGTTAGGTGGCGGTGGAGTAGATGGAGCCATCCATCGGGCAGCAGGACCTGAATTATTAGAAGAATGCAGGGAACTGCATGGCTGCAAGACAGGACAAGCAAAGATTACAAAGGCTTATAATCTGCCATGTGATTATGTGATTCACACAGTTGGTCCCGTATGGAATGGCGGAAAGTTGCATGAAGAAGAGAAGCTGGTAGACTGCTATAAAAATTCGTTGGCATTAGCAGTACAGCATCATATAAGAACCATTGCGTTTCCTTCTATATCAACAGGTATCTATAGATTTCCAGTTGAGAAGGCAGCAAAAATCGCAGTTTCTACAGTGAAAAAATTTTTGGAAGAAAATTCAGACAAAATAGAAGAAGTAGTATGGGTATTATTTGATGAAAATACAAAAAATGTTTATGAAAAAGAAGTAACAAATATGTTTTAACAAAAGAAGCGTGGGTTTAAATGTAACTGTTCATGGTTCTCAACAGTTACGAATGAGAGTTTAAAAGAGGATATAAAGAATGTATAATAATAGTAAGTATTATAGCATGGAATTTGAAAATAAGATTTATAATGCGATAGAAAAATTAGAAAGTGGTGATAAATCTTATTTAAAGATTGTGTATGAGGCTTTTTCTTCAGAAAACAGCGAAATAGTTAAGAAAGCCGGGGTTGCACTTAAGGATCATTTAGAAGGAAAGACGGCAAAATACATAATTACTTTAAGTGAAAGATTTCGGGAGTATAGTTCGCTGGAATGGAGTATTGCATGGAGCACAATTGATATCACAAAGAAAAAATCTTGGTTTGATTCGGAAAAGGATTACATATATGCTCTTATTGTTGGTAGTTTTCATCCCAATGGATATTTTCGGGAAAGCTGTTCAAAAGAATTATACAATTATTCAAATACATTAGGATACATATTGTTAAGGGTGAATGATTGGGTAATACAGATTCGTGATGCTATGTTCATACTGGCATTAAAAAAGATAGAAAATTGTTCTGTAGAGGAATTGTTTCTAGCTGTACCATATATGGAGAAACTAAGCCATTCAGGCAGAATTGATTATGGAAACAAAAAAGTATTATTAGAAATGTTTGATGAAAAAATGGAAAAGGCTTTACCAGATTTGTCCTTAGATAAAATCAGGTATTTTGAATTCCCAATACGAAGAAAAATATATAAACTATCATTGGAAAAGAAGGTATGGAATCTTTCTGATATCAATTATTTATTAGAACATGAAAAGCATAGTTTTTGTAAACAGGTTTTGATTGTAGGAATCTTACAATATTATCATTGCTCACAGGAACAACTGGATGGATACTTAAAAAATAAAAACAGTATTGTAAGAAGAAAAGCAATGGAATATAAATATGCGGTTACCAAAGATTATTGGGACAATTTAGAATTGATGTTACTGGACAAAAGCAAAGGTGTTAGGGAGTTGGCAGCTTATATTATCAGACATCATTCTGATATTCATATTTTAAGTTTTTATATGGAACATTTAAAAGATCAAAATCCTGTTGCTGCTATTGTAGGTATTGGAGAAAATGGTGGAAAAGAAGAGGGAAAGCAGTTGCTGCCATTTTTAAAATCATCTGTTCCTAAAGTAGTCAGTGCTACTTTAATAGCATTGTCAAAAACAATAAAAATGGATGGATATAATATTTATTTAGAATATTTAGCAAGCAGAGAACCAGCAGTTTCCAAGGCAGCTTATTATGCCATCCGATGTAATAACATTCATTATGGAGCAGAAAAATTGTATCAGTATTGCAGGCAATATGAGTATCCGCATGTGGGAAAATATGCGATGCTGCTTTTGATACAGGAAAATTCATGGAATCGGCTTCCCTATCTGTTAGATTTATATACAAGAAATGAATTTGAAGCATATCAGGATTGGCTTTGGAGAGCAATTCTACAAAGAGATATGTATGGAACAATATCAAAACAGCAGGAGAAGAAGATTAATAGGATTTTAAAAGAAACAGAAGAATTGTTACCTAAACAGTTATTAAAAGAGATACGGTTTGATATAAAATTTGTGGTGGAGAGGTGATAAATGTGGGAAATTGTATTACATACGATAAAAAAAGTATGGACTGTTATTGCAGCAATGGTTGTATGAGTGTTTTAATGACTGTTATTGGTTTAAGTGGATCAAAGCTGGCTCAAACTGATTTTGAAAAAAATCTAATTGTTTGGTTAATGGAAAAGGATCAAAGTGTTGTAGGAATAGGCACAGTATGTTGTGACATTACAGAAATGCCATGGAAGAAAGAATATTTTCAGAAACAAAAAGAGTTTATGATACAGGTATTAGAAAATGTGATGAATAAAATTGGTTGGCATACATTAAATTACGAACCTAATATAGAAATTATAGAAGACGGAGTGAAAGAATTAAAAAGAATGTTTCTGCAATTACAACTTGATGACATTGACAGTATAGCGGGGATGGAATGGTTAAACGCTGCAACAGATTCTGATCCAATTAAGACAGGGTATCCAAAATGTAGAAAACATGACATTTATTTATCTGTATTTGGATGTATTGCCTGTAATGATATAATATATTCTTGACTTTATAAACATGAAATGGGGTGAAAAAATGTTAGATATAATATTATTTCCATCTAGCTTTTTTCATAGTAAAAAAGTAGATGAAGATTTACAAAGTGAATATGATGCAGTGGAACGTACAGGCTTGTACAAAACTATCATTTTTGGTTATGAAAAATGGTTTAATGAGGGAAAACTGATACTTAGTGAAAAACCAGAGACCCTTATGAATGCCGCATACCGTGGCTGGATGATGAAACCGGAGCAGTATAAGCAGTTTTATGAAGAATTACTTGCAAGGAATATAAAATTGATTACCTCACCTGATGAATATCAATTATTTCATGTTTTTCCTAATATATATCCGTTGGTAGAGGAGGATACTGCTAAGATGTTTATTTATCCAAAGGGTACAACGGTTCCTATTGATGAGATAAAAAACAACTTTTCAAAATTCATGGTAAAAGATTATGTGAAATCAGTAAAAGGAACAGAATTTCCAAAATATTTTGATCATACAATCACACAACAGGAATTTAATAAGTGGATGGAAGTATTTTATCAATATCGTGGTGATTTATTTACAGGTGGAATATGCATCAAAGAATTTTTAGCATTAAAGCACTATGAAACAAAGACAAATGAATACCGTGTTTATTATATCAATCATGAAATTGCAACAGTCAGTCAGAATTCGGGACAGAGTACATATACTCCTGCACCACCACAAGAATTATTAGAGAAATATAAGGCATTACCCGGCTGTTTTTATACTATTGACTATGCAGAACTGGAAGATGGCTCATGGAGAATTATAGAAGCTGGGGATGGACAGGTTTCCGGATTGTCTGAAACACAGGATTATGAAGACTTTTATAGGAACTTAAGTCAGTGTTTTGAGATTATATTGAATTGTGTAAGTGACATGTAACTATTTAGGTAGAAACACGCATTTACTGCGTGTTTCGTAAGAAAAAGTAAATTTTGATAGTTCTAAGCCCTTCGCCGAAGGCGAATTTTCATGGACTTAGAACGTAACTGTTCATGGTTCTGAACAGTTACAGTGACATAATAAAAATATATAAACCACAACTAAAATATTTGGGGAAAAGGAGTATGGTATCAGAATATGACAGATTAAATCATAAATTTATGGATAAATTGGGTGAGGTGGCTAATCCTGAAGGTGAGATTGCTGAATATTTTAAATCTGCTATTGAAAACCAAGATTGGGAGGATGAAGGGTATTGGGAAACAGCAGCAGTTGTTCATCCGTCGGCTTTATACTTAGATTATTTTTTTGAAATATTAAAAATAAAAAAAATTAATAATTCGACTTATTGGCGTATACTAGATTGTTTAACATGTATGCCAGAAGAGTGTGAGGATAGAATCGTGAAGGGAATTGAAGAAGTCATAGTATTGAATAATCCTTCATGGGACAATGAGACATTATATAAAGCATTTGAGAATTTTGGAATATGGCTTGGAGAGAAGGAGGAGGTTTTACAATTCTTTGAATCACAATGTAAGTCGGAGAGTAAACGCATTGCACAAATGGCAGAATACTGGATAAAGTGGATGGATGAGGATAATGAGGATTGGGATGATATGCCGGAATACTGGATAAAGTGGGTAAATGATGATTGGAATGATGATGAGTGTCCGGCGTTTGATATATATCAGTATGCATACAGTGGCAAAGAAATAAATGAAAATTTTGAAGAATTAATTGATTATATGAAACGCAACCATATTGTTTTGGGGAGCGGTCAGATGGTAATTAGCGGAAGAGTACTTGAGGATCTAAAGATAGATAATATTCTTAATACTTCCAAAGGTACACTTGTAGAGGTGAAGGGATTTCATGCTTATGATGCAGAGTTTGATTTTATGCCGGCAGGTATGACATGTGTTTTAATTACTGATAGCATTAATGAAGAATTAAATGAAAATGAGATTTTGTATATGAGAAATAATAAGGCAAATAATAGGAACTGTATGGCTGAATGGTTGACAAAAACGAGCAGACTGTAATTAGTGGAAGAGTATGTATTTTACAAAGTAGTTTTAAGGAACTATTCAAGTAGAAACACGCATTTACTGCGTGTTTCGTAAGAAAAAGTAAAATTTAAAATGTTTAAGCCCCTTCGCCAAAGGCGAATATTCATGGGCTTAAACGTAACTGTTCATGGTTTTGAACAGATACATTTTAAGTATAAAGTTATCAGCATATTTTAAGGGAGAAGGGGTGTCATGGCAAATAGATTTATATATGAAGATTTTTCATGTGAAGTAGACATATTTAAAAATGGAAAAGATGTAATATTACGATTTTATGATGATTCTAAGGAACAAAAAGAAGAGGAAATTCATGATTATGTTATGGTTGATTCAGGATATGGTTTTCTTTGTCTAAAATATAAAGGTGATTCAGCTCTTTTAAGTGGATATTTGTGTAAATCTGTTTTTTCTACAGATGAAATGATAGATGCAGCTATAGAATTATTAGAAAATATCTCACCTGAAAGTAAAAGTGTATATATGCCTTATCATATAGAGTACGTGGAAGTTATGGGTTATATGGAATATAACGGAGAATATTAAAAAAGATATGATACTATTGTAAGAAAGGTAATGTGTTATATAAAGAATATTATGGGAGATACAAAATGAGAACAGAATTAGAATTTCCTATCATTGATTTTAGTAAGATAGAAGAAGTAAAAGAATTAATTGATGCAATTGCAGAGAATATGAAAGATCATAGTAAAGAATTGGAGAAACTGAATTCCATTACAAATAAACAACATAGTGCAGAAGAGTTTGCAGAATATTGGGAATGGACGGATTTAGATATATTGGCACAAGTTGCATTAACACCAGAACCACCTTGTATCAGGGATTTAGAAAAAGAGGAAATTGCTACATTCATAAAAATAATAAAGGAGAGTTTTATAAATGGAGAGGACAATAAGACAGAATATTATGTTGAGCTATTGCATAAAAGTCTTCCCATAATGGATGTTATGGGCTATATTATGACAGATGAGAATCCAGAAGTTTTGGCAGAAAAAATGATTGCAGCATCATTAAATGAAATTATTATTTTATAACTATTCAGGTAGAAACACGCATTTACTGCGTGTTTCGTAAGAAGATTTAAATTTTCCAGTAACTGTCCATAGTTCTGGATAGTTACATTTTTTACATATAATTAGGAAAAATAAATAATGCAAGGAGATATTTGGTGGAGACATACAATGTTGAAGGAATGGATATTTTTGAGAAAGAACCAGAAAAATATTATAAGTTAATACAAAGTGAGAAATAATCGTTGCTTGTTGTCTTTCTACTAACTGTAAAGGTTACTTAATTCGCAGACAGGAGTGATAATGTTTTGTACATTAAGCTGATACAACCCCAAATGAAAAAAAGTGGTGAATAGCTCTATTGTAATGTTGTCCATACCAGCAGAGGATGTTCAAACTATTGGTTCTAAGCATATTATGTTTAGTGATGATAATTTTGCAGACAATGGAATTGCTGGTTGGAGAAGGAAGTTATCTTACCTACACTTCCCAAAGTTATGAAAAGATATTTTGTACAAAAGGAGACCAGACAGCAAAACATACTTGTACCAGATGAGTTTTCTTATTCTGCTATGGGAATGTGGGAAAACTATACTCACAAGGGTATACTATATATTTATACAGTTGGGAATTATGAGGGAATAGTAGAAAGGCTAACAAAAATAAATGCAAAAGACTGTCTTACCAGAGTCAGTCGTTGCCAGAATGGAATTTTGGTACGGGTTTTGTCAGATAGTGGAGATAAGATTTATAAAATGTTTCAGAAAATGGGGGAAATTATTTAATGTAAAAAAGTTGTAAAAATGCTGATATTTCAATGTATGGTGTCAGCTTTTTTTGTGTGCTTGGAAACAATCATTAATGATAGAGAGGAATCTGGCTTTATTTTGCATACCATTTTTCAAAGTCATTGTCCGTTTTTGCCCCTCAGAAACGTTTATATAAATGAAAGGATCATATAGAACTATGTTTCAAAGGATTTGACTACGTACAGGTGGTCATGCCTGTTTTTGACAAAGGAGGATTGATATGAAACTGTTACCCCAAATTGCCCGGGGCGATCTCCATGCTCTGGAACTGCTATATGAACAGCAGAAAACCAAAGTTTACCGCCTGGTTCTGTCAATGACTGGTGATTCGTATCTGGCAGAAGATATTACCCAGGAAACATTTCTGCGTGTTCAGGAGAAGGCTTGGGCTTATCATGATGATATCAGCGAAACCGCATGGATTGTCACGATAGCCCGGAATATGACTTATGATATCCTGCGTAGGCGGAGCCGTGAGATTGTTAATGGGGAAGCCATTTCTCCAGATGCTTTTGTTTCGCTGGATACCGATGAACAGTCAAATCTTATGTTTCTTGACTTGATAAAAGATTTGTCCCAGCCGGAAAAAGAAATCATCTGCCTGCGTATTCTGGCAAATCTGCCTTGGCATGAAATAGGTCAAATCATCGGGCAAAGTGCCGACACCAGCCGAAAACGTTATGCACGTTCTCTGAAAAAGCTGTACAGCCGGCTGCAACCGTAAAAGAAATTTTAGTATTAAGAAAGGATTGCCTATGACTACATTTAATCATTACAAAGATATAGAAAAAAAGTTGCGGCAAGCTGCAGAGCTTATGCCAGAACCAGAAAAACCGCTCCCACTGTCACCTGTCATGGAAAAGAAAAACCAAGCCCAAAGAAAGCATTCTTTTCACGGATTTTGGACTTATTTATTGCATACACCAGCTTGGAGAATTGCTGTTATGGTTCTGCTCATATTTACCGTTGGCAGCACTACTATTTTTGCTGCCAGCCCCAGACTGCGTACTGCCATTGTCCGCTTTTTTTCTTCTGGAATCACTGAAACAATTCCAATCAGTGATTTGAAATCAGAGGAATCGGTCTCTGCCACAGACTTCTCCCAACCAACAAGCAGTGCTTCTGGTAAGCTGAGCGGAAACATTACCCAGCAGACTGTTGGCAATCTTACACTGCTACAGGATATTACTCTGGACTCTCATTTTACTGCTTCTTATGCCAGCAGCTCCAGTTACCTGACCTTAGCAGAAGCACCCTCTGGTACACCACTTTTTCTGACACAGACAGCAGATGGTAAAACAGCTTATTATCGTGTCACTGACGGCAATTTAGAAGAAATCGTCCTAAAGGCACACACCTTGGATGCTGAGGTGCAGCTTGGCACATTACCTGGAATCATGACTTATGGAGGAAATACAAAAAAATATCACAATCTGATGCTTCCTGCTATGGAATTTACCGTAAACTGGAAACAGTATGGCTCGGATGTCCTTATTGATCAAACAGAAATCGGACACCGTTTTGATATCAGTGGTACCTACGATGGACAGTTTGTTTATCAGGCACTGGCAGGAAAAGAGGACATCATTGAAGTCTGTTTCTTATTGGATGCACAGCAGACCGGTTATCAGTATCCGTTCCTGTTGAATCTGAAAACGGGTGAAGTATCCGATCCTCTGGCTTTGGTAGATTTGTCTGATTGGCTCTGTATTACGGAACTTTCCATTCATGATGACCTAACCACAGCCACAGCCATGGCAGGAAATAGTTATGAAGATTTGCAGGAAATCACCATTGATTTGAACACAGGTACTGTTACCGCAAAAAATGCCTCTGTCGCAAAACCGCCAACAGATAACTGTGTTACATGGTTTTCTGTAGGAAACGATACTCTATTCTATGTCACTGGCACGGAAGAAAGCGGCAACGGTTATCTTTACAATACAAAAACTGGTGAGTCAATGGTTGTGTTTACGGATACAGCAGACTATTCTTGGTGGGACAGCAGCCATCCATCTGCCCGCTATTGGAAATCAATTGGCTATGGATATCTGGTATACTATGCCAATGATAAGGTTTGTCTTATAAACCTGCAAGACCATGGTACAATGACCGAACTAGAAGGTATTCCTATGAACCAGAACATTGATTTTTTTATAAACAATGAGGGTACTGTGCTGAGTATTTCCACTCCCGCTGGCAAAGATTCCTTTGATACAGCCCGTCTGTGTCTGATGGATCTAAAAACCATGGAAGCCTGGTATTTCGATCGGAATCTGCCGGAAGGCGTAGAGGAAAATAGTCATTATTGGAATGGCGAATATGGATATGTCATTGAAGCTAGGAACACAAAAAACGGAACAAATTATATATATATATATCAATATACACCATAAAACCTTAATCTGGTTTGCATATAAGGAAGATTAGCTCTGCCAGCGACACCAGTGTTACTGTTGTCGCTGGCAGAGTAATTTTTCATAACAATTTACTTGTAATATTTATACGGTGTTACAGTTCACACCTACGGTGCAAACGGTAACGGAATCCAGCCTATTTATAATTCGCCTTTGGCGAAAGACTGGATTCTTCACTACCACTACTTGTTCTTACGTACTTTGCAGCAAGTGCAAAGTACTACCTGTGAACAGTAACTATACGGTGCAGATTGGAAGGGATTTTAGCATAATTTGCTTGTAAAAAATGTCGTGGATATATATAATGAAGAAAAGAGTTGTTATGAATTTCTTGACAAAAGAAAGATAACATATGTTTTATCCAGCGAATACAGAACTCTTGTAGGTGAATATTTTGTTGGGGAAAAGAGCGGATTAATAGTAAGACAATTTCTATATATTCACTCTTTTTAGGTAGAACCTTGCACTCAGCTGCAAGGTTCGTAGGGCACCAAGTGCTGTTTTTTCACTTGTGTGCATCCTCGTTTACGAAACACCCATGCGAATATATTTATGATGGTGCCACAGTGCGAGGCATGGGTGTTTTGTAACTATTAAGGTAGAAACACGCATTTACTGCGTGTTTCGTAAGAAAAAGTAAATTTTGATTGTTCTAAGCCCCTCGCTGAAGGCGAATTTTCATGGGCTTAGAACGGAACTGTTCATGGTTCTGAACAGTTACACATAAGGTAACTATTTAGGTACTGAACAGTTACAACATAAGAAAGGCTTAAAAGTTATGACTGAAGAAAAAAGAATACTTTTAGAAAGAAAAAAGGCAATGCAGAATGCCAAAAACAGATTGAAATATATAAATGGGCAAGGGCTTGAAGTTCTTGAAATATTTGAAGAGGATACCAAACCGGCATTAGAAGAAGTTTTTTCTGAATACCGGGCAACACATTTTTCATCTGATATACCTGCAGATTATAAAATTTCAACAGATGCTCCACAAGAACAGATTTATGCATGGATTATAGAGAAATTTCAGCTTCATGAGGGAAAAGAGTATGTTTTATGGGAGAGAAGTCCTATATGGGCAACAATCAAAATTAATAATGTTTATGAGGCAGTGAAAAGTATGTGGATTCATAAAGATAAAAATTTTATACTTGTGGATATGGAATCCAAGAAAGTTTTAGAAGTCGGAAATGATTCGAGAGATGAAGACCACTATTTGATTGATATACATGTAACAAAAGGAAGAAAATATGATAACACTTAAAGAAATCTGTATAGAAAATACAAATGGTACACTAATGCACAGTAATGGAGAAAAACTAATGGAAAACAATAAGAAAGAGAAAGTATCTGTTCAGTACCTGAACAGATACGAGATTTTAGCCCATATAAATTCGCAAAGCGAAGGGCTAAAATCTTGTAAAACTCGGATTTGTCAAGCAAATCCTCGAGTATGTTCTGAACAGTTACAAGAGAAACTACATTTACTGGATCATTTGATAAAAAAATCCATGAACCAAGAAGTAGATTTTAGTAATGTAGAGTATATGTATGAAATGATGCATTTATTGGAAAATGATTTAAAGAAAATTTTTTCAGAAGTGAAACTGGACATAAAAGAGATGGAAGCAATCCTTTTGCTTACACAGGCAAGGCTGCAATATTTGTTAAGGTGGTTTTTGAAGCATAAAAGTTTTTGTGATGTGAAAGAACTGGAAAAGATTTTTCCACTTGTTTTAGAAAGTTATTTGCACAATCAACAAATTCCTAAAATAACAATAGACTATTATCTTGATTTATGTAATTCAACACTAGTCAATGATTATGATGAAAAAATTAATTGCTTCGACTATGAAAGATGGGAAGAATTGCAACACCAATGGTATAAGGATTTTATTGTATGAATTTTGAAGAGCAATATAAAGAGCAATTATATAACAAATTGAGTATTTTTGACAAATGGGACAAAAGAAAATTGGCACTTATGGGATTAGAACGAGAATTTAAAACATATTGTCTCTTGTCCAATAATAAAAACTGGAATAGAGAAAAGGAATATCGTAGTTTATTAGATATGTGTTGGAAATGTATTCTGCAAAAAGAAAACTTACAAGAAAGTGCATGGGAGTATCATGAAAAAATAAAGCCGGAAAAGACATTTTTATATCCGGCAGATTGGATGGAAGATTCTTTAACATATTGTAATATTTTTGCAGGAAATACAGAAGAATTGATAGAAACCTTAATAGATGATAAACAAGATGAAGAGACATTTCTTGTGTTATATATTGGTTACATATTATGTTACCTTAATGAAAAAAATAATAGCGATAGTTATAAAATAGATAGCTACAAAAATAATAAATTGATTGAACGGGAAATTCGTAATCAGGAAAGTGACATGATTTCTGTGTCAAAAATAGACACATTTGAAAATGCCTATAAATGGTATAGAAATTGTAAGGGGGTATTGGATGAATGATGATAACCAAAGTAGTGAAAAGGACAATTATTATTACTATAGATTAGGAGATGAGTATCTAAGTAAGAAAGAGTACCAAAATGCCATAAAATATCTTATAATATCATTAAAAATACAGATACATTGTAAAACATACGAAAAATTGTATGAATGTTATAATGGTATAAACCAGAAAGATATGGCAAGACAGTTTCTTACCTTAGCTTATAACACAAATCCAAAAAGTGATAAAGTTTCTTTTATATATGCAAAAGCTTTAATCAAAGAAAACGAATTAGATAAGGCAGAAGGGATATTATTAGAAACCTTAAAAAGAAATCCGAGTTATAAGCAGGCAAAGATTCTGTATGAAAAAGTAACTATTTATGGTTCTGAACAGTTACATGAAAAATTAGATATTGTGTAGAGGCTGCTGAATCGTTATAATATTTTATGTGAAAGCCAGATTAGAAAGGGGTGTAAGCATTGTAATGATACAAAAATGATACACAACAGTAGTATATTATAGTTATTTCATTTATGAAAGTGTTATAGGAGCATATTGTACAGAGACAAAAGAAGAAAGAATACATAAGAATGCAGATGACATTCTTGAATAGAAAGGAATGATTATATATGAACGGTAAGAGAAATGCTGTAAGAAAACGGCCAAATAAACATAGAAAAAGAAGAGGATCTCAAAAAACAATTATTATCATTGTAGCATTTTTTTTATTGATACCTTTGATTTATGGTATGACAAGGTTTATGAAAACGACAGGGATGAATGAGCAAACAGTAACAGTTGGTGAACAAAAAGATGATGATCTTGTTATACGTGCTGCTCCGAAAAAAAATACAGTATCTGCTTCTCCTAATAAAACCGTGAAAGAAACAGCAAATCCTAAAAAGGAAAGAGAAGCTGATCAAACAAAAATCAAGGGAAAGAAAGTTTATCTGACCTTTGATGATGGTCCAAGCCAAAATACAGAGGAAATTTTGAGTATATTAGATCAATATAATGTGAAGG
>CAMWUK010000041.1 GCA_947177415.1 uncultured Clostridiaceae bacterium | reverse complement strand
CGAACCTTGCAGCAGAGTGCAAGGTTCTACCTAAAAAGAGTGAATATATAGAAATCTATTAGGAAATAGTCTGCTAATTCAAGGCTTTTAATGGAATAATCAAAACACAATATTTTAACATTTTAATCACATTTTAATCGCAGGATAAAAGTATATTAGAAATAGTTATTTAAGAAAATGTGATTAGAAGGGAGAGATTATTATGTTAAGAAAAAAACTTATGACTTTTAGTGTTACAATGGCTTTGACAGTTTCTTTATTAGTAGGATGTACAGATGGAAATCAGAAAACAACATTAGAAGATACCACGAAAATAGTTCAGGTTACAAAAGTTGATGGAACAACAATTACAGCGGACGTGGGTGAATTAATTTCTCATCAGAAGGATATATCGGGAGGCACACCGCCAGACGGAATGCCGTCAGGTGGAGCGGATGGCAAGGCACCGGATGGAGGCACACCACCAGATGGAATGCCATCAGATGAAGCAGATGGTAAAGCTCCAGATGGAGGTGTACCACCGGAAAAAAAGGGGAACGGAAATTCCAGTGGTTCAGATAAAAATGTCCCATCAGGGGATTTGAAAGAAAATGGTGAGCCTCCTTTTGGCAAACCAGGAGGAAGCCATTTTACAGCAAATGGTGAATCCATTACTTTTACAATAACAGATTCCACTCAGATTATACAGGAATTTCAACAGGGAAGTGAAGAAGCAGCTGTAGAAGATATTGTAAAGAATAGTGTATTGGAGATAACGTTTGACAGTGAAAACCAGCCGGTAAAAGTATTGATTAAAAACCTTCAGGCGGGAAAAGGTTTTGGT
Source organism: uncultured Clostridiaceae bacterium (assembly GCA_947177415.1). Classification (GTDB taxonomy): domain Bacteria; phylum Bacillota; class Clostridia; order Lachnospirales; family Lachnospiraceae; genus CAG-411. The sequence goes on along the minus strand of CAMWUK010000041.1, from coordinate 30,637 downwards.
GGCAGTGATGAGGTAACAAATGGTACTTCTGCGAATACGATTACAGAAGAAAAGACCGTGAATGGAGAAAACTATACCTCTGATGGGGATGACGAAAATGCTTTGCGTGTGGACGGAACAGATGCTACTTTGAAAAATATAACTGTTAAGAAAAACAAAGGAAATTCATCTAATACAGAGAATGGTGATTTTTATGGGCAGAATGCAGGACTACTGGTGCTAAATGGTTCAACAACTACCATCGAAGGAGGTACATTCCAGACAAATGCAGTAAATGGAAATGCGGTATTTAGCTATGGAGAGGGTACTACGGTGAATATTTCAGATGCCACAATCCGTACAACCCAAAATAATTCTGGTGGAATTCAGACAACTGGTGGTGCCACTATGAATGCAGCCAATCTGGATGTGCAGACAGAGGGAAATTCTGCGGCTGCCATCCGGAGTGACCGTGGTGGTGGGACGGTGAAAGTAGTCAAGGGAAAATACGTAACCAATGGAACAGGAAGCCCTGCTATTTACTGTACTGCTGATATTAGTGTGGAGGAAGCTACCCTCCTTGCCAATGCCAGTGAAGGTGTTGTGGTAGAAGGTAAAAATTCAGTATCTTTAAAGAATTGTGATATCACAGGTAATATGAACAATACCTATAATGGAGATTCCGATGAGAATATTCATTGTATTATGATTTATCAGAGTATGTCAGGTGATGCTGCAGTTGGGGAAGCTGATTTTGATGCAGAGGGTGGCAGCATTACCTCCAAGGCAGGAGATTTGTTTTATATCACGAATACAGATTGTACGATTAGCTTAAAAAATGTTAAACTGACACTGGCAAATGATATATTTCTGCGTGTGGAGGGAAATTCATCTTCCAGAGGTTGGGGAACAGAAGGCTCTAATGGCGGCGATGTGACTTTGACAGCGGATTCACAGAAAATAGAAGGTAATATTTTGGTAGACAACATTTCTTCCTTAAAACTTTCCATGTCAAATGGGACCAATTATAAGGGAAGCATTAATCCTGATGGAACAGGCGGAGAGGTAGAGGTTATGTTGGATAACGACTCCACATGGACACTGACAGGTGACAGTTATATTACTGGTTTTCATGGAGATACTTCAAATATTAATACCAATGGTTATCATTTATATGTAAAGGATGAGCAGATAAAATAAATTCCTCATAACTGTTCAGAACCATGAACAGTTACAATTCCTCACAGTTTTACATTATGGAGATATGTGATACAAACGTAATAGTTCAGGTAGTCCCTGCACACCTTGCTGTGCAGGGACGTATGAAAGTGTAAATTAAGTGTGGCTCACAGCAATTTGCATGCGTTAGCTTGCAGTGAGCCGTAACAGGACAGCCTCTTGGCTGAACTGTTACATACAAACAGTTTTGCATAATAAGAATGATAGCACATTATCCTTAGAGAGTTAACTTTGAAGTTAACTCTCTAAGGATACATTTTTATATGTTATTAAGAAGAATATTATTATCAATACGAAATTACAGGTCAATATAAATCCGGTTTCTGTTGTAATATTTTCTGTTAAATTATTTACAAGAATATATAACTGTTCAGAAAAGATAAACTTTGAAAATTTCTTTATTGTTTCATTAAACGTAGAGAGCATAGGCAAAAAAGAAAGAATCATCATTACTGGCACACCTATAGAAGTGGCTGTCATCTGGTTTTTACTCATTACACCAATTGCTGCACCCAAAAGAAAAGAACAGCAATGTCCCAAAAACATGATAAGCATAAATTTCAGTAAAGCCGTACCAGCATAACCACCTGTTAAACCCATTACAAAAGAACCTATCATACATATAGATATAATATAGATTGCATTTCCAATTAAATATTCGAATGCTTTTACATTGCATAACTGTAGTACACATAAGGTGTTTTTTTCCTTTTCTTCAGCAATAACTGCTGTTGCACTTGTGAGAGGAGCCATTCCTGTATACATTATGGCAAATAGATTTGTAAAAAAATGTTCTGGCATATTTTCAATGTGAATGGTGTTTTCCATAAGGATAGTTAAGCAAGGAAACATAACAAACTGGATAAAAATGTTTTTGTTCTTTATAGTATCTTTTAATTGTTTCCATAAAATTGCCTTAATGTGATTTGTCATATATCAAACTTCCTTCCTGTTAATTCCATAAATATATTTTCTAAATTTGGCTCTGTGGAATGTATAGTCTCAACTTCATCATTTATAAAATATGTCTTAATTACTTCCCAAATTTCTCTGGTATGATCGAATACAATATCCTGACCATTTTTTAAATGGATATTGATTTTCTTTTTATAATTATAACGTCTGCAAATATCGTTAGGGTTACCGTATTCCACTATTTTTCCATTATTTAAAAGTGCAATTTTATCACAAAGTTTTTCTGACTCGTGCATATTGTGTGTAGTTAAAAATATTGTAGTTCCACGGTGCTTTTCTTCAAGTATCATCTGATGAATGGCGGTAACAGTAGTAGGATCTAACCCACTTGTTGGTTCATCAAGAAATAAAATCTTAGGCTGGCGTAAAATTGCTCTTGCAAAAGCTAAGCGGTTCTTCATTCCTTTGGATAAATGCATTATTTGCGTTTTTCTGGCTTCCCATAGACCTACCTTTTTCAATACAGGTTCAATATTTTCTTTCCTCTTTCCATCAAGCATTTGGTAAAATTTTAAATTATCATAACAACTCATTCTTTCATATAATCCTAAGTTATCCATCATAATTCCAATTTGTTTATAGTCCTCACCTGCCATATTTAATGGTGATTTTCCTAAAATACAGCAGTTGCCTTTTGTGAATTTTAGCTGGCCTGTTAAAATATGAATTAAAGTTGTTTTTCCCGCACCAGATGGACCAAGAAGTCCTAAAAGTTCTCCTTTATCCACAGATAAATCTAAGTGGGACAAAACTTCCACTTCACCAAAAAAATGACTTAAATCTTTTATGATTATTGCTTTATTCATGAAAATCTTCTCCTTTTAACCGTTCTAATGCTTCATGCATTTTTTTATTATCACTTTTCTCCTTTAATACAGATACTATCACGCTAATGGTTGCACAAATAAAAAAACAAATAAAAAACATAATCCATGGTTTCACTTGATTTACTGGAAACCATTCAAAAATATAAGCAAAAATTCCAATTGAAAAAATAATACATGCAAACATACATACACTTCTTCCGGCAATATTTAATTTTTTTATTAGAAGGTCTGTAAAAAATAGGGTTCTTAAACTAGCAAGTATAACTGCCAGACAAAAAAATTGAATAAATGTTGCAATGGAAATGCCTTTACTTCCTAATGTAAAAATGGAAGAATAACCCTTTGCACTTTCGCCAAAAAAGATACAAAAGAAACAGAGGCTTAACATGGTAATTCCCCAGATAACCATAAGCTGTGTGAGAAAATCAAATAGTATATTTTTTTTAATCATTTAAATAACCCCCAATCTTTTCTTGACGCTATCTGCATACTGTCTGGAAACCATAATTTGTTCTCCATTTTTCATAGTCAGACGTAACTTTCTCTCTATGTCATTTTTAATGGATTGAATAAATTTCAAATGAACAAGACAAGACTTACTAACCCTAAGAAATCCACTATGGCAAAGCCGTTCTTCCATTTCATATAATTTTAGTTTGGATTCGTATATAGATTCTTCGGTATATACAAATGTCTTACGTTCCAGTGCTTCAATATACGAAATTTGATTTACACCCAGTAGATAGTTCACACCATCTTTGGTGACTGGCATCTGCTGGTTTATCATTTGTAGAGTGGCAATTATATTTTCAATGGCTGGAGTCATTTTTTTACAACAAATAATTATTTCAGTTTCCTCTGATTTTTCATCTGCATGAACTGTAATTTTCAAATAAAACACCTCCTTGCATAGTAGTCTGCATAACAGTTCAGCCAGGGGGCTGAACTGTTATGGAATTGGGCAAGCTACGCATGAAAATTGCCCAATTCCTATCCTGTTTTAGTCTTTTTTACGGTCTGCACAGCGGAGTGTGCAGACCTACCTGAACTGTTTCTAGTCTGCCACAATTTTTTTTTAAAAACAAGAACATAGAACATAAGTTGCCATTATGGATACATAAGTTGCCATAAAAAAGTAATGGAATGTATTGCCAATGTGTGTACAGGCTAATATAATGAGGATAGAAGAAAAAATATTAAGTTTTATGAAAAAATGTGGCTATGGCAATTAAATCAGTTACTATACAAAAATAGGGCCAGAAGTGGAGGAACAAACAGAAAGTATATTGGCAAAGGAGTAAAAAAGTGACAAAAAAGGAATTTAAAAAGGCAATGCAGTGTGGATTAGGACGCTGTATCAGAGCATTAGATCAAAGTGAAAATATAGAAAAATATTATGATATTGTTTTATGGGGATGTACCCATAATTTTTCTTATGATGCCCAGTGTGAAGGAATACGTAGCTGGTATACCTATGAAATGATAAAACGGTTTGAAGATAAATTATCTTTTCTTAAGAAAATAATTTATCATTATGAAAAAAGCATTCTAAAGTCTGGTACTGGTTGGGAACTTGCTTATATTAGCAATTTACTGGTCTATTTTGCTATAGATGGCAGCCAGCTTGCGGTGGATGCACTCTGGAGAGGATATCAGAAGATCTATCAGATTTTATATGAAAGAAAAAGGACAAGTGATAGTGTTTTTTTTATAAAAGAACCTTTTCAAGAGTTATGTATTGCACTTACAGGATTAGAGAAGGAAAAAGCGGGGGAAGTCTATTTGAAAATTATTGAGGATATGGGAAATCTATATCTGTACAGCCCTGTATTCCAAAATTGGAATAATGCCTTTTCATCGTTTGATGATCATTGCGAATGTTTGTATGGAAAAAGAAATATTAATAAAATAGGAAAAGAAAAAGCAAAAGAGTCCCAACCAGTAGAGACATATATTGCATACAAGGAAGAGTATAAGGAAGAAATGGAATGTAATAGGACGAACCATAGACAGCAGTATCCGCAAAATGCCACAGAAGTATATGAATACTTAAAAAATGGATTAATAAAAGAACGAGATAAGAGTAACAGAATTATTTATCTGCTTTCTGGAAGAATTTTTATAAGGAAAAATAAAATAGAAGAATTGCAAAAGCTTGCCAAAATGTATAAGGAAGAAAAAAATCCTATGTTAAGAGCCAGACTGCTTCAGGTTTTTACAAATTCTGTATGTGCATTTTTGTTAGACCCAGAGGTGGTTATTCATGATACAAAATCAGAACATGAGACATTAAGCAATCAGGCTTTCGAGGCATTACACTACATACACCATGAAAAAGTAAGGGAATATGCATATACAATGCTGCATGACAAGAATCATAGAGAGGATGTGATATGCATGATTGCCAATAATTATCAGAAAGAAGACAAGAAGATTTTTGTAGATATGGTTAAAAGTGTGCCCATTGTCTATCATGGGGACGAAGATTGGCATGATGTGTTTTTTTCTGTTCTTGATATGTTTAAAAATAGAGCAATTAAGAATCCGCCGAAAGAACTTTTGTTGTATATGTATGAGAATACACAATGCTCCTGCTGTCGTGAAAACATATTGATAGAAATGGGAAGAAGGCGTATGATTACAAAGAATATTCTAATGGAATGTTTATGGGATTCAAATGAAGATATTCGGAGTTATGCGAAGAGAAAAATAGTTACTGTTTGAACGGTTTTATAGGGTGGATGATGTACGGAAACATAAGGGAACAGTATACTCGTTGTAGTAGCCCATAAAAAGATGTAGTGTCATGAAAATATGCTCTTAACCGATACATCCTAAATGACATAAAATATGGACACATTATTCATAAAAATGCCACAAGAAGTAGATACTTTATTTATAGATTTAAAGTAACTATTTAGGTAGAAACATGCATTTACTTTGCGTGTGACCTGAGAAAAAGTAACTTTTGTAATGTTTAAGCCCCTTCGCCGAAGGCGAATTTTTATGGGCTTAAACATTACTGTTCATGGTTCTGAACAGTTACGATTTAAATAAAGATGTGAGGTGATAGAGATAGCTACCGTTTATTTATGTATTGGAACAATGAAAACTGGAACGACTTCGTTACAGTTATTTATGAGAAGAAATGCAGTTGAATTAAATAAGCAGGGATATTGTTATCCTCAAATACCAGTATTAGGAAAGAATACATACAATCGTAATGCGAGTTTTTTGATCTATCGGTCTGCTAATGAGGATGGAAATAAGAAAAAAAGCGAGGAGTGGGAAGTAAGAAAAAAGGGCTATGAGATTGTGGCTGAAACAGCACAAAACTATGAGAATATTGTTTTGTCAGAAGAACTAATTTGGCACCATTCTAAGAGAAAAAATTTTTGGGCAGAGATGAAAGAAGAATTTGAAAGTATTGGATGTCAGGTAAAGATTTTAGTTTATCTAAGAAGACAGGACGAACTTGTACAATCTCTTTGGAATCAGAATGTGAAATCAGACCAGCGTTGGTATATTACATTTGCAGAATTTATAAATGAAAAACAGTATTCTTATTTTCCTTTGAACTACTACAGAAAATTAAATCAAATTGCAGAAGCTGTAGGAAAAGAAAATGTAATTGTGCGTGTATATGAAGCAGGACAGTTTGGAGGTTCACAGAACAATTTAATTTCAGATTACACTAGTACTCTTGGGATTGAATTGAATGATAATTTTAAAAAATTGGATGCTAGTGCGAATCAAAGAATGCGAGGAAACTTTATTGAGATAAAAAGGATTGTAAATAGTGTGCCAGAGTATCGCAAGATGCCAAATTTCCTTGTAGAATATATTATGAAAGCTGATGAGGCGAAAGAGGAACTGTGTCCAAGTGGTAAGACAAGCCTTTTTTCTTATGAAGAGCAAAACGCATTTATGAATCAGTATATAAAGAGTAATGAAAGAGTGGCAAGGGAATATTTGGGTAGAGAAGATGGTATATTGTTTCGGAAACCTTTAGAAGAATTACCTCATTTGAAATTTCCAAGTGACGAATTATATAAAGATTTTATGATGCTTATGGTGCAATATATATGTAAACAGGAGCGGAGAATACAGTATTTAGAAGAACACACACATCTTGGAATGTTGGACAGTGTGTATAATGCGTTTCCTACTAAAGTAGTACGAAAATTGCATAAAAGAAGAAAGAAAAACTGAGTTACAGTATGGTGGAAGTAACACTGTAACTATGATAGTGTGAAATAGAAAAGGATGGTAGCGTTTTGAACTGCCATCCTTTTTCTGATGTATTATTCTTATGGGATGGAAAAGGAAAATGATAAAATACCATTAAATTTATATTTGTAAACTTATAACTAATAGTGTAAAATTTTGTTCGGGTTTTCAGAAATAGTCGTTTCCCTGAAAAGTCATATTAGCATGAATGTAATGGGCAGGTACAGCATGGGGAGCTGGATTCTTCTCTTACACTACTTATTCTTACGTACTTTGCAACAAGTACATAGTACTACTTGTGAACAGTAATGGTAAATTGTTACTGTTCACACCTACGGTGCAAACAGTAACGGTAAATTTACACTATCTTAAGGATACATTGAACCTTGACATCTGCAAGTACATGATATAAAATATAATAGAACGAATGTTCCTGAGGGCTATTTGTTTTTAAAAATGTTAAGATATTTGAAGGTGCAAAGAGTAATATAAAATATAAAAAATTAGAAGTAAACACTGAAAAATGGAGCGGGTTTTTATTAGATCATTTATTTGTTTTTTCGAAAGGTAAACGTCTTACCAAAAGTGATATGGTTGCCGGAAATACGAATTTTTTAGGAGCAATAAGCAATAACAATGGAGTGAGAGAGAAAATTTTTACAGATTATTATTGGCAGCCTAATTGTATAACTGTTAATTACAATGGTAGTGTTGGTGAAGCATTCTACCAAAAAGAACCATTTTGGGCATCTGATGATGTAAATGTTTTATATGCAAAAGATTTTTGGACACTTAACCAATATATAGCTATGTTTATAATTACAGTTATAAAGGCAAATAAATATAGATTTGGGTATGGAAGAAAGTGGACAATGGAGAAAATGAAAGAGACAATTATAAAATTGCCGTCAGATATAAATGGAAAACCTGATTTTGAGTATATGGAGAAATATATTAAATCATTACCATATAGTGATAGAATATAAGGAGGAAAATTATGAGTCAAGAAAAAGAAAGATTTATGCAAAGATTTGATACCATACAAAAGGAAGTTCTTGTACTTACAGAAGGAGGTACAAGTGCATCAAGATGGGGGAAGAAGAAACTTTATGAGGCATCGGTAACGGTTTTGGCTTTTGTAGATGTTGCAACAGGAGACTTAATAGAAGACAAATGCTATCTTGAGTGGCAGTTAACAGAGAAAGAATGTAATACCACTGAAAAAATATTCAATTTGCAGGGAAAAACGATTTATCGTCTAAAGGTGCAGGAATCATTACCATTTTCGAATTCATATGGAGAAGAAGTAAAAAGAGGCAAATATCTTTGGGTGAAAGAGGTTCTTGAAAGATCTTGTCATGAGGAGAGACTGGATGTGATTTTGGAAGAATACCTCAAACCTGTAGTAATCCGGCCAGAGGGTTGTGAAGAGTTAGTATTGGACAAGTCTCTTGGAATGTTTTCAGGAGATGGAAGCTGGAATGGGGAGTCTTGCCAGATTAACTTGGATGTGGACGAAAAAGGTACAGAGACTGCAAATGATGCACAGGACACATTGAAGAAGCTTATGGATAAATGCAAGGAATGGGATGAAAAGGCTAGAATATATGCCGCAGCAGAATTGGCAGAGTGTGCCAGTGACTGGGCTAGAGATGAAGATGATAGTGCTGAAGAAATTACGGAAGAAGAATTTGCTAAACGTATGGTGATTAGCGAGGTATGTGTGTCTATTGGTGGACATTTTACAATTTATTATGATGATGACAATATGTTCTGGGGACATGTGATTATTGTAAGTGGCAATATTGAAACAGGTATTGATGATGCAACTATGGCAGGATAGACATAATAAAAATTAGTTTCCTGAAGCATTGAATTGGTATTTTTGTTAGAACAGGAAAAGTGATATATAGTGGGGATATAAATTAGTGCGGAACAGGCAACTGTTCCGTTTTGTTTTATACTTATATATATAGAAAGGACATGGTAACAGTTCAGGTAGGTCTTGCACACTCCGCTGTGCAAGACCGTAAAAAAACTAAAACACGATTGGAATTGGGCAATTTATAATGCGGAGCTTGCCCAATTCCGTAACAGGTCAGCCCCCGGCTGAACTGTTACAGGACATGTGTTGTTTCTATATAAAATGGTAGAGATATGAGGGAAACTATGTTACAATGGTTAAGAAAATCGGAATTTGTAGGAGATGAAAATGTGAGACAATTTAGAAAAACATTAAAAGCATATCTAATAACAGGAATTTGTATGCTAGCTATGTTTTATCAGGGAGGAAAGTTACAAGCAGCAGTAAATCAGAAGGATACCGATGTAAAGCCTGTTGCAATAGATAGTACAGTGGCAATTGCAGACACAGAAAAGTATAAAGATATGGATTACACATTTTTAAAAGATTTTTCTTATGGAAGCTGCACAGAAGCCACAGGGAGCTATGCTACAGTGGCAAAGATGCAAGAGGATACAAAACTAAAAGCCGGTAAATTAGTACGAACAGAGGGCTACTACAGACCAGATGATGGTGGGGCAGCCTGTTATTTAATTGCAGAGAAAATGGAGACAGGAGGAGTGGAGCTTGTCAATGGTCTGTATGCCAATATACAAATAGATTCTTATACAGATGAAGAAGGAACAAAATGGGCTGTTGCCAGCGTACTGCAATTTGGTGCAACAGGTGATGGTAAAACAGAGGAGCAGGATGCTATTAATAATGCCATAAAGTGTGTTGGTATTTTTGTAAATGATAATAATTCTACAAAAGGCAAGTATGATAGAGGATTAGTTTATATGCCATCTGGTGAATATAAATGTGGAAATATGATACATGTTGGCTATAGCAATCTAAATTTGGTTGGAGAAGGGGACGAGACTATTCTTTTTACAGATAATGACTATCGGGATGAAGAGGGGTATTCGGAATTCTTTTTTGAAAACTGGGGAGCTAATCATGTATTTTTTGGAAAGTTCAAAATAGAAGCAAGAGAAGTGGACTTGTATCATTATATGCGTCAGTTTGTAATCCTTTATAGTCAGAATGTATATGTATATCAGGTGAATTTAATTGTTCCACAAGGGAGTTATTCTTCCTATTATTTTGAGGATAAACAGTATTCTAATTTCTGTTGTTATACCGGAAACCGTTATGTAACAGTAGATGACTGTAAGATGGAACAAATGAGTGGAACTTACCGTGGTGCCAATCTGGGAATTTTGGATATCTGGGCAGCAGGAGAAGAAAACATTACTATTATGAATTGTGATTTCTATGGAAATGCCAGAGATGAACAATTTGGTTTCTTTAGTAAAGATGATGAAAATGCTTTTGTAAAGCATGTGAATTTTATTAATAATACCATCCATTCTGTGCAACTGAAATATCCAGAAATTATAGGAACAAGAACTATGTGCTTTACCATTGCTTATGCAGATTCCCAAAATGTGGAGGATATCCGGGTCGCAGGGAATCATTTTATTTGTGAGACAGATTCTAAATTTATGACCTTTGGTAATGTAAAAGATTGTGTCATAGAAGATAATATAATAGAAGTAAAATGTACCTATAAAACCTGGTCAATGATTTTTGATTCTGGTAATACAGATGCCAATAATATTCTTATCAAAAAAAATCAATTTTTTTTGACAAGTGATTATGGATATGGAAAAGGGAATTTAACTGGTGGAAACCTAACCTTAAAGGATAATCGGATTTTTTCTGATGTAGAGCTGGCATTTGGTGTTATGGGAACAGAAATACATGGAAATGAAATTATATTTTTGGAAAATATGAGTAAGCTGTCATCTAATGCAAACTGTACTGGAAATAAAATTTACTTATATAAGGGATTGGGAACGGTTGGAGTCAATAAAAAACAAATTGCAGACTATGGCGGTGATGCAAAGGGAATTTATAAATTTAATTATAATGAAATTTATGATTACCAGAGAGCAGATAAATTAGCTATCTATCAATCCCTCATTATGTTAAATGGTGATTTAAAATCTTTAGAGATGTCAAATAACAAGTTCTATATGCCGAATACAAGATATCTTTCCAGCGAATTTAGCGGTTCTGTGAAATATGAGGATTTGTATGGCAGTTATTTTAAGAACGATATTTTTCGTCAAAGATCTGGAAATTATGGTAAAGTTACTGTAAAAAATAATATTTTTCAAGGAATAGAAATACCAAAATCGGAGGGGGTATTTTTCTATTCAGGAAATATAGAGCTGGCTCCCAAGGAGGATTTGGCAGAAGAACTGTGTAGTTCTGTAAAAATTTTATATAATGGAAAAGAAACAACAGATTTGGTTGTAACAGAGGAAAGTGTGGATTTAGAGGATGTGGAATATGTTGCAGTCACAACTGGCAAAGATGGAAAAGTAAAAGAAGAAAAAGTGATTTCGGGAAAAGATGTTCGCTGGTATACATCAGTAGAATCCATGGCTGTTGTTTCCGAACAAGGTAAAGTGACTAGAAAGCTTTATGGTGATGTATGTGTGTATGCAGTACCATTAGATGGTAGTGGTGTATATGGAAAATGTGATATTCATTTTGTGAAAAAAACTGCAAAAGAATTATATTTTCATAAATCCGAAATTGAGTTACAACCGGGATTAAAGTATTATATGGAATATGAGATGTTACCAGAAGGAGCAAATCAGGAGATCTTTTGGCAGTCATTGGATGAAAAGATTGCCACAGTAGATAAAAATGGTATGATAACAGCAGTAGCAGATGGAATTACCACTATTGTAGGAACATCAATGGAAAACCCGGATATGAAAGAGCGTATACAGGTAAAAGTGTCTGCACTTACGGTAAAGAAAATCGAATTGAAAGATTCTCTTTTAGAATTTAAACACAGTGATATAGGAACTACAAAACAATTATTTGTAAAGTCCTATATACCGGATAATGCAACAAATACTGGAATTAAAAAATGGGAATCCAGCGATGAGACAGTGGCAACCGTTGACAACAATGGGCTGGTAAAAATTGTAGGAAGTGGAAAAGTAACAATATCTGCTTATTCCATGGATATGGCATGTAAAGGAAGTTGTAGGATTTATGTGCGTTACCCCAAGGTATCAGGTTTAAATGTGAGAGAATATACTAATGATAGAGTGATTTTAAGTTGGAAGGATATGAAAGGAGCAGATGGTTATTATGTTTACCAGTGGGATACTTCTGCGTATGACTGGAAAAAATTAAATAATGGCAATCCAGTAACAAATACAAGTTATGATGTAAAAAATCTTGCTGCAAATACAAGCTATACGTTTTGTGTGCGGGCTTATAATGCAGGATGGGAAACTGGAGTCCGGGTTGTGTACGAAGGAGAAGATACGAAAGAGGCAGTCAAAACATTATCCTATATTCCAGTAACTGATTTATGGAGCAGTACAGAATGTATCTCTATATCAAAAGGAAAAACAGAGAATTTTACATTTACTTATAGTCCAAGTACAGCAAATTACAGCAATTTGAAAGTTTCCTTTGAAACAGCCAACAACAATACCGCTGTTATTGAGGAAATTAAGGGAATAGAGAATGGAAAACATACAGTTTCTATAAAAGGCTTGAATTATGGAGTGACAAAACTAAGCTATACTATAAACGATGCTTGGAGAAAAAAACTGGAGATTCCTGTTGGAGTTGTTACGGAAAAAATAGTACCTTCTACAGAAGAAAATGTGACGGTTACGGCAAGTGCCGTCAAGTCAACTATATCTTTTCATGGTTTTGAGGATGAGAAAGAGCTATTAGAACAAGGTTCTATCACTGGCTATATGGTGCGGAAGACCCAGACTATGGAATTTCACAATTTAGAGTATGTTAAAGCAGATGGTTCTGGTATATATACGATAGAAGATAATGATATAGAAGCTGGAAAAACTTATGATTATACCATTACACCATGTTATAAAGAGGATGACTGCTATTTTGTAGGATATAACAATGGACATTATAAGATTACTATACCTGTAGGTGTTTTGGCAGAGACGGTAACACCAACAAAAGAAATATACACAATAGCAGACGGAAATACAAAAGAAATTTCTGCAAAAGTAGGTCCAGAAGAAGTATCCATTACAACACTTACATGGAACTCAGACAATGAATTAGTTGCAACAGTAAAAAGAAATACAAAAGAACAGGCTGTAATGGGAATGGATTATGCTGTGGTAAGTGGAAAGCAAGTGGGGGCAGCAACAATTACCATGACTACTACAGATGATACGGAACTTTTGGCAAAAACAACTGTAATTGTTACACCAAAGAAAGTAAAAAATATACAGACAGCAACGACTACAGATTCCATTGGTTTACTTTGGGATATGTTGAAGAATGTAAGTGGATATTATGTATACCGTCAGCAACAAGGTTCCAATGAATGGACACTCTTGGCAAAAGTTACAGACAATAGTTATGTAGACAACAATGTAGAAGAAAGCACGTTATATCATTATAAAATTTTGGCATACTATACATACAAGGGAACAGATTATGAAGGTGAACAAAGTGAAATTGTAGTAGCAGCCAGTGAAAGAAAGAATACTTCCAATGCTTCGATTACTGTTCAGGGGTATAATGGAGAATATGATGGACAGGAACATGCAGCTTTGAGGCTATCTGGTGTAAATAGCAGTGATACGGTTGTTTATAGTGAAGATGCTTCCTCATGGTCCCGTTCTGTACCTAAAGTGACAGATGTTTCTGACAGTAAGATTATTTATATTGCAATTACCAGAGAGGGAAAAACTTCCTATTTTAGTGTGGTTGCAAATGTATCAGCAAAATCTCTCAAAGATATGAAAATTCATTTGGCTGCAGACAATGCAAACTGGACAGGAAAACAACAGAAACCAAAAGTTGAAATGCCATTAGAAATACCATCAGATGCTTATACAATATCTTATCAAGGAAATTTCACAGATGTGGGAACACATAAAGTTTTTGTAATGGGAAGTGAGAATTATAAAGATATTAAAGTATTGGATTATGTTATTCAGATTCAAAAAGGAAGAACTTATACAAAATCTGGTTATAAATACAAGGTCACTTCTGATAATAAAGTAACTGTGATTGGTGCAACGAATAAACAAAAAACATCCATTACCATTCCTGATAAGGTGTCTCTTGGTGGCAAAAGTATGACAGTAACTACTATTGGAGATAAAGCATTTCAAGGGTATAAGAAACTGGAAAAACTAACAATAGGCAGGTATGTTACTACAATTGGTGCAAATGGATTTGCAGGAGATAAAAAATTAAAATCCATTATCTTTGCAGGGAATTATATGGAGAAAATTGGAAATTCATCATGGAAAAATATAAATAAGAAGGCAGTATTTAATGTACCAAAGAAGAAAAAGAAGGTTTACAAGAAGTTGCTAACAAAAAAAACAGGCTATTTGTCCAGCATGAAAATAAAAGGAAATTAAATTTTAATTTAATCTAAATTTAATCTTTCTTAAAAGTGCATTTAAGAAAAATCCTGTATATTGGTATATGTAATAAGGAAGAAGATGTTATTGTATATCAGGAAAGGATAAGGTGAAGAGATATGGAACATTTTGAAAAGGTTGAAAAATTAAGACAGAGAGCAAGTGTAAGTTATGAGGAAGCAAAACAGGCATTAGAGGCATGTGATTGGGATATGCTGGAGGCAATGGTGTATCTGGAGAAACTTGGAAAAGTTGCAAGTCCAGGACAGGAGAGTTACTCCACCAATTTTGACGGACAGCCACAATATGTATCTGTACCAGAAACAGTAAGAAGAAATACAGAATATTCTTATCAGGAGGGATTTGGTAGTAAGATGAATCGTCTATTTGGGAAAATGTGGAAAGCGGGTAAAGAAAATTATTTACGTGTCAGCCGAAAAGGAGAAGAAATCATTAAAGTGCCAGTGTGGGTATTTGTAGTTGCATTATTATTTGCGTGGCATACATTGGCAATTATTATGCTTGTTTCTTTATTTCTTGAGTGTCATTATTCCTTTTGTGGAAAGGCAGATTTGTCTGGAGTGAATGATGCTATGGAAAAAGCCAGCACATTTGCAGATAAAGTAAAAGATGAGTATAATAAATTGTAAGAAGCATTGTAACTATTCAGGTAGAAACACGCATTTACTGCGTGTTTTGTAAGAAAAATGAAATTTTGTAATGTTTAAGCCCCTTCGCCGAAAGCGAATTAATACGGGCTTAAACGTAACTGTTCATGGTTCTGAACAGTTGCGAAGCGTTTTAGCAAAGCAGGAGGGAATAAATATGGAAGCAAATATTCTAGTGGTAGAAGATGATGAGGGATTGGCTCGTTTTATTGAGTTGGAGCTGATTCATGAAGGGTATCAGGTAGTACGGGCGGATAATGGAAGAGATGCACTTCGTATTGCTTTGGAAGAGAACTTTGCTCTTATATTGCTGGATATTATGCTTCCTGGTTTGAATGGGCTGGAAGTTATGAGGCGGTTACAACAAGAAAAGCCTACACCAGTTATTTTACTTACTGCAAGGGATGCAGTTATGGATAAGGTTGCAGGTCTGGATGCTGGTGCAGTGGATTATATTACCAAACCATTTGCCATTGAAGAACTTCTGGCTAGAATACGTGTAGCATTGAAATTACATGGAAATCCAGTTGTAAAAGAAGTAGAAACAGAACAAGAGGGACTGCTTGTCTGGAATGAACTTACTTTGTCTGAACAAAAACATCAAGTTTGTTATGCTGGAGAAGAAATTGTTTTAACTAACCGGGAATTTCAAATGCTAAAAACACTCTTGGAAAATCAAGACATTGTCCTGTCAAGAGATACCTTACTGGAACGGGTATGTGGATTTAATTACATAGGAGAAACGAATGTAGTGGATGTGTATGTCCGCTATCTGCGTTCAAAAATCGACGAAGTTTATGGTG
This sequence comes from uncultured Clostridiaceae bacterium, assembly GCA_947177415.1. Lineage (GTDB taxonomy): Bacteria > Bacillota > Clostridia > Lachnospirales > Lachnospiraceae > CAG-411. Next base: position 14,452 of record CAMWUK010000041.1, on the reverse strand, counting down.
TGAAAATGATTCAGACTGTGCGTGGTGTAGGGTATGTCATTAAAAAGTAGTTATAACGTAACAGGTCAGCCCGGCTAAACTGTTACATTATATCGGAAGTGTTTAGGAGGAATATATGGCAGGAAAAGAAAATATGACCCAGACAAAGAAAATGACTTCCATTGTGCGGAAATTGCATTGGAATTTTTTGAGAAAGCAAATAGGAACTTTTTTTAAAATGGATATCCTGTTTATGTTCCTGCTTTTTTTGGGATGGATTTTAATTCAGGAAATCACTTGTATAGGAGAGATTTCCTTTTTTTATGATAGAGGAATTGAAAGAGAAGGACATTGGAAGGAATGGGTCTATTATGTGCAGGAGGAAACTGGGAAATATTTACTGCGTTTACGGCTTTATGATGGGATACAGGTAATCAGTTTTATTGTAATGTTTTTATTGATATCACAAATTCTGTCTATTCTTTTTTCTTATCATAAAGAAGAAAAAAAAATCCGGCGTATTTTAAATCCTATTAATGAACTTGCCCTAAAAGCAGATGCCCTAAACCGAATGTCTTTTAGTGAAGATAAATATCAGATTATTGAAGAAGCGATTACCAATATTCAGCCAGAGGAGGATAAACAGCTTTCTTTTGGAGATAAGGATTTAGCGGGAATTGAGGTGGCAATGAATAATCTGTTAATACGTATGCAGGATGTATACCGTCAGCAGGCAAGGTTTGTTAATGATGCTTCCCATGAACTCCGTACACCAATTGCAGTAATTGAAGGGTATGTCAATATGCTTGCCAGATGGGGTGTGGAGGATGAAAAGGTACTAACAGAATCTATTGCTGCCCTACAGAGAGAATCTGGACACATGAAACATCTGGTAGAGCAATTGCTTTTTCTGGCAAGAGGAGACAGTGGAAAAACGCAGTTGGAGTTTATCAGGACTTCCTTAAAAGATTGTATGCAGGAAATCTATGAAGAATCTTTGTTAATTGATGAAGAACATGTTTACCGTTACAAAGTTCCCGAAGAGGATATGGTTGCCTTGGCTGATACCATGATGCTAAAACAGGCAGTCCGCATTCTGGTAGATAATGCAGCAAAATACACAAAACTTCAGGATGAAATTATACTATCTGTGGGAAGAACAGAAAAAGGAGATTTTTATTTGCAGGTGCAAGATACTGGGATTGGTATGGAGGAGGCAGATATTGCCCACATGTTTGAACGGTTTTACCGGTCTGATGATGCACGAAAATATAAAGGAACAGGATTGGGACTGTCCATTGCAAAATGGATTGTGGATAAACATCAAGGATATTTTGAGATCTTATCCCGGACAAATCTTGGAACGAGAATAAGAATTATATTGCCAAAGGGGAGAATGTGAATAGTTATTGTTCAAAACGTTGGTACAAACAGTCACAAAATCCAGTCTATTTAGATTTGCTGAAGGCGAATCTAAATAGACTGGATTCTTGGATGCTTTATAAAATGTTATTTATTTTCGTATTATTCCCGGATTTCAAAAGGCAGATCAAGTACTACGGCACATTTACAGGTATCAGCATAAAATATTCTTTCCATACGGTAATTTCCTGATTCTAAGTCGAAATAATCTGCAATATTTTCTGTATAAGTCTGGCTTTCGCCATAAGATAAGGTGTGTATTGCAGGCATTTTATTTTCAAACCGGGTTTGTTCTACATCTTGCCATTCACCATTTACTTCTTTCTGGATCCTCAAAGTATCTTTCCATTGTATATCATGACCATGATCTAAATTATTAGTAAGAACAAAGGTAAGTTTACCATTATTATAGCCTTCTATAATTGCACTGACACCACCACTAGAAACAACACTTGAAGGGGCAGAAGTAATAACAGGTGCAGTTGTCACAGGCGGTTCTGTGGGCTGTGCTGAAGATGGGACAAGAGTTACAATTGCTTCTGTAGGAGTCAAAGAGGGTTCTTTTGTTGGCTGTGTGGCTGGTATGGCAGGAGTTATTTGTGGTTCTGCAATAGCTGTAGGAGTAGCAGAAATGGGTGCTGTACTTGCTGTGACAGCAGGCTTCTGGGTACTTACAACAGGTTCTGCACTAGGAGATGCAGTGACTGTTGATGTGGTTGGGGCAGGCTGCTGTGTAATATTTTCATTTAAGGTAAATTCTGTATAGGTAGTAACACTTGGTGTCTTATTGGTGCCATCTTGAATTGGTGCATTAACATAGATCACTTTTACTATACGATAGGTTCCAGATTCTAAAGGGGCATAAGCATTAAGATAAAAGGAATCTGTATAAGTTTTTCCATTTTGCAGCATCAATGCAATTGAAGGAAAGGCAATTGGAATGGTAGGTTTTACATAAACCCATTGTCCGTTTTCTGATTTTTCCAAAGAAAAATCACGTCCGAACATTGCCTCATACCCTGATTCATTCGTTATAGAAAAAGTCACTTTTTCATTGTCCGTACTAATCAGCTTCGTTGAGATTCCACTAATTTGTACTGGGCTATTTGGTGTGGCTGTAGAAACTGGTGTAGAAACCGGGTTTTCAGTAGAAGGAGCTTGGGTGCCGGATACTACATCTGTACTTGAAGCGGAAGAAGTTGTAACAGGCTGGTATGTAGGAGCTGCAACAGGCTGCAGTGTAGGATTTACACTAACCTGTGGTTTTGGAGTTTTAGTTGCTGTTATTTGAGAATTGGATGGTTTCTTTACCGTAACAAGAATTGTTTTCTTTTTCTTTTTATATGTCGCTGTAATCTTACAAGTCCCCACTTTTTTTGCAGAGATCTTTGCCTTCTTTGCAGACAATTTTTTTACTGTGGCTATTTTTGGGTTAGAAGATTTCCATTTTACTGTTTTGTTTGCGTTTACCGTTGTGCTGGTTCCAGATGTCAAGGTAATCTTACTTTTTGACAGAGTAAGATTTGAGGCTGCTTGTGTATCTACTACTGGAGAAATAGCTGACAAGGTCATGGATAATAGAAGCACTGGCACTATATTTTTTTTCATAAAATCAATCCTTTCTTAATTTGTGGTCTATATATTACAACAGTAATCTTGTAATATAGCTTAACATATATTTATGTACTTTTTATGTAGTTTTTTTGTACTTTTCTGTAACTATTCAGGTAGAAACACACATTTACCGCATGTTTCGTAAGAAAAAGTAAATTTTGATTGTTCTAAGCCCTTTGCCGAAGGCGAAGAGAGTCATGTAGAGGGAAGAGAATCATGTGAAGTTATTGTTTCAGAAAAAGAATATACTGATTGTATAAAAGTAGATGAATGGATACTAATAGGTTTTTCTGGTTATGTAGTGAAAAGCAAACAGGAATGGCGATGGTGATAAAATTTATACAAAGAAAGTAATAAATTTATTTTTTGTAAAATTTATTGATATTTAACAGCATTAGTATAATAAAAGTACTGTATAATTAAATAAATTTTATTGAATATTGATTTATGAAAATACCGTTTAACACATAACTATGATTTTATGACTTGACATTTGTAATATAACGATTTAAACTGTTTTAGTCAGGATTATTATTTAAAAGGTATGGAGGAGAAAAAATGGATAATAAAAACAAAACAACAAAACTTGATACCACAAAAAAAATGAATTATATATTAGGAATAACAGGAATATGTATCTTAGCTATAATAATGTTTTTTGTTTATAAATTTAAATTTAGTGAGAGTCATGAAGGGAAACAATTAATATACACAGGTATTCGTACAAAAGAAGAAAATACAACTACACTAAAAGTAGATACATGGCTGCCAACGGGGTTTATAGGTTATGTAGTGAAAACGGATCAGAAAGATATTTTTGAGGAAAACGAATTAATCAAAGTTGGATTTGATAATGATGTAGAAGTAATATATGCAAATGGTGAGAAATTTGTATATCATGAGGAAAAGCCTAATGCTGAGAAATGTTTCATTAAACCTGGAAGCATTGTGCAGGTGAAATATCATGCTTATGGGACTAAAGAGGACAATGATGAAAACAGGATTGATGCAGAGAAAGTAATAGAAAATGGGAAATAAGATTAAGTAATTCAAGGATGGATTTACCAAGGGATGTAAAGTTAATTGTATAATTCTTTGCAATTAATTTTACATCCCATTTTAATTTAGCAGAAGAGAAATTTGACATCCTCTTTTTTTTATGATAATATTGCGAGGTACCTCTTTAAATAGGAAGGAGACTTTATGGAAGATAAAAATGAGCAAATTATTTTATCCTTTTTTGAAGTGATAAAACTAAGCCAACGATTTGCAATGCAAAAAAGTAAGAAAAATTCTAACTTAATGATTGGACAGTATCGTTGTCTGCAATTGTTATTTATAAAGGATGGAAGAACACAAAAGGAGCTGGCAAAGATTTTAAATATCCGTGCAACTTCTCTAAGTGAAACTATTGCCCGTTTGGAAAGTCAGGAAATGATCCGAAGAGAAAAAAGTAAAGATGATAAGCGGACTTTTTTGGTGTATCTGACCGATAAGGGGAGAGAATGTGCAAAACAGAATTTAAAAGACAAAGAGAAGTTATATTCTTATATGCTGCACCCTTTAAGTAAAGAAGAGAAAGAACAGTTTGGCAGTATATTAAATAAAATAAAAAAATATTACATAGAACAGGAGAAGGAAGAACATGCAAAAAGACATGGATAAGAATGTAATTAAAGACCCTAAAAAACGAATGCTGGTATTTATAAACATTATGATTGCCACTATTGCCAGCTCGATGCTAGCTACTGCCTTAACTACCGCATTACCTCCGATTGTAAAGGATTTAAACATTTCTATTACGATGGGTCAGTGGCTTACCAGTGGGTACTCTTTGGCAATGGCGATTATGATGCCGCTAACCGCATTTTTAATTAACCGTTTTCCAACCAAAAAGTTGTATTGCTCGGCAATCATAATTTTCATAGTAGGTTTGATGATTTGTTGTATGGCACCAACTTTTCCAATTATGATGATTGGTCGTATAGTCCAAGCATCAGGAAATGGTATTCTTACTTCTATGGCACAGGTAATTACATTATCCATTTTTCCTTCTGAGAAAAAGGGAAGTGCTATGGGATGGTATGGTTTGTCCGTAGGAGCAGCACCTGTTATTGCACCTACCATTGCAGGAATCATGGTAGACCAAGTAGGGTGGAGAATGATTTTTGTGGCAGCTGCGGTAATTATGGTAATTGGTCTTGTGTATGCCATTGCTGTTCTTGGTAATGTATTAGATAATGAGGCAGTTAAATTTGACATTAGTTCTTTTGTACTTAGTGCAATTGCTTTCGGTGGAGTAACTTTAGGAATCGGAAATATAGGAAATTATGGGCTTATAGGAATGCAGACTTACATTCCATTGATACTTGGTATAGTAGGTTCTGTGTTGTTTGTAAGAAAACAAATGCAGTTGAAAGAACCATTTTTAGATGTACGTATTTTATCAAACAGGAACTATGCTATAAGTGTTATTGGAAGTATGTTGTTGTACTTTATTATGATGGGGTCTTCAATTTTGCTGCCTCTTTATGTACAACAGGTGAAGGGACTTTCTGCAACAACCTCAGGATTAGTAGCATTACCTGGTTCTCTTGCTATGGCGATTATAAGTCCCTTTGCAGGAAAATTATTTGATAAACTGGGAATTAAAATATTACTGTTCAGTGGTTCTGTGTGTTTGATAGTGAGTAATCTTTGTATGTATTTTATTACACAGGATACTAGTGTATGGTTTGCCGCTGTCTTTAATGTGGTTCGTTCTGTAGCAATAGGATGTCTTATGATGCCATTAGTAACTTGGGGTGCCGGCAGTATTGATGCAAGAAAAACATCCCATGCTACAGCATTACTTACTTCCCTCAGGACCATAAGTGGTGCTATCGGTTCTGCAGTATTTGTAGCAGTCATGACAGTAGCAACTTCCTATAAGGTAAAACAACTTGGAGATGATGCATCTATGTATGGAATGAATGTGGCGTTTGCCACTATGGCAGCGTCATCATTACTTCTGTTTGCAGTTGCGGTTGTGGTTAGTAAAGATAAAAAGAGCAAAAAAGAAATTAATTAGTAACAGGTCAGCCCCTCTGGCTGAACTGTTACATTAATTAGCCGGGATAGCAGTGGTTTGTGATATAGGACGTAGTTTCTCTTTTTTTAGTGATACAATTACGATATAATATAAATGGATACAGGTAATACACTTTATCTTTATATCAATTGTCAATTGTAAAAATAGAAGGAGGAAAAGAATGTGGTTTACGAAATTATGCATGGAGAAAGTATTGTTGCAAGACTTAATACAAATGGTGAGTGTAGAATAGAAAACCCGGCTTTTCTGCCTTACCATTTGTATTTAGAAGAAGAAAAAGATATGGACAGCCGGATGAATAATATGATGAATTTTTATTATTGGTGTGCTACCAGAGTTTTGACATTGGATCGGCAATATGCCAAAGAAATTTTAAATAGTATAGGTGTAACACAGGCAACCACAGACAGAGACAGAGCGAAGATTGCTCTTTCTTATCACTGCCTTTCTTTGGTTGATATTTATTGGGTGAGAGAACAGGGAGAAAAGATTACCTTTACAGAAGTGAACTTATTTGACAATCACCTTAGTAATGCATTTGTGGATGTATCATTGTGGGGAAAACAAATGACTATAGAAAATAAAGAATTGGCACAAGATTTATCCACCAATGGATGTTTTCCAAAGGCTTGGATAAGAGTGGAAAAGGGATTTTGTTTATTAAAAGATGGTGGGGAAAATGCAGTGCAAAATGAACTGCTAGCTAGTTGCATCTGTCAATGCTTTTCTTGCGAACAGGTGGTTTATCACAAAGATTATTATGAGGGACAGCAGGTATCTGTAAGTGATATTTTTACATCAAAAGAATACAGCATCGTTTCTAGGGAACAATTTGAAATTTATGCTGTGAATCAAGAAATAAATCCTTTGGATTACATTTTGAAATTAGATAGCTATGCCTATTATATGATGAATATTTTAGACTATTTAGTGGGAAATACAGACAGACATTGGGGGAATTGGGGCTTTTTGGTAGATAATGCTACGAACCAGCCAATTAGATTACATCCTCTTATGGATTTTAATCAAGCATTTCATAGATATGATAATTTAGAGGGTTCTAACTGCCAGACCGTTTTGCCGGAGATTATGACACAAAAACAGGCTGCCATACAAGCAGTGAAGCAAGTGGGATTAAACCAAAAACGAGAGATAAAGGAAGAATGGTTTGTAAATAGAAAAAGTGAATATAAAATGTTTCAAAAAAGGTTGGCACTTTTAAAAGAAATCTAAGTGTAACGAAAAATGTTCTATTTTTGGATATTTTTTCATATATTAAACAAAGATAGCCTAGGAGTTAGAGACATGATTCACTATATTTGGGGATTTATGATTGTAATAGGAATTATAGTAAGTGTGATAACTGGGGAAACGGCATCTATAAATACATCAGTCATTGATGGAGCGAAGGATGCCGTTTCCCTTTGTATTACTATGTTAGGTATTATGGCATTTTGGACGGGACTTATGGAGGTGGCAAAAGAGGCAGGTATCATAGGTTACTTAACAAGGAAACTGGAAAAAATATTAGGCTGGCTCTTTCCGGGAGTTCCCAAAGACCATGTAGCACGGGAATATATGGCATCAAATATGATTGCAAATATTATGGGGCTTGGTTGGGCAGCCACACCTATGGGATTAAAGGCAATGGGGGAACTGGCAAAACTTGAGGAAGAAAATCCCACTGTGCCAAAAGGAACGGCAAGCCGGGCGATGTGTACTTTTTTAATTATTAATGTTTCTTCCCTTCAGTTGATTCCTATTAATGTGATTGCCTACCGTAGCCAATATGGCAGTGTAAATCCGGCGGCAATTCTTGGACCCGGACTGGTGGCGACTTTTATTAGTACTGCAGTTGCAATAGTTTTCTGTAAGATTATGGATAGTTGCTCTAAAAAATCCAAACTATTCAAATAGTGTTAATGTGATTTTTAAAATAAAGATAGAATTTGATTTACAAATGTGTTACGATAAAAGTAGTGAAAAAATAAAATTGGTAAAGTATGAATGCTTATAGAATAATTGAACAAACTTTATAATATAAATTGGCATTAAGGCAGCAATGGTGGGGAATTGCTGAATTTAATGGATAGACATAAAAGATACAGAATCAATAACAGAAGAAATTAGGGGGAATGGTATGCGGTATATTTTCATAGATTTGGAGATGAATCCTATAGCTAAAAGTTATAAGCAAGAGAGAAAAATATGCAAAACGGAAGTGATCGAAATTGGTGCGGTCATGCTGGATGAAAACATGGTTGAAGTGAATTCTTATAAAAAGTATATAAAGCCGGAATATAACAAAAGAATTGAGCAAAATATTCGTAATTTGACAGGAATTCAAGATAAAGATGTGGAAAAAGGTACATCTTTTGTGGAAATGTGGACAGATTTTGTAGATTGGTGTGGACAGGACTGCATAATATATACATGGAGTACAAACGATGCACAACAAATAAAAAAAGAAATCCGGTTAAAGAAGTTAGAGGAAGAGCGATATCAATCCTTCTTGAACTCATGGAGAGATTTACAGAAGGAGTTTGGAGAATTAGTTGGCATTAAGAAGAATATTTCATTGGAATGTGCAGTGGGAGCAGTAGGTGCGAAATTTCAAGGAAGCCAGCATGATGCCCTTTGTGATTCCAGAAATACAGCAGAGATATTCCGTGTAACAAAAGATGAGAAGAAATGCAAAAAGGCAATGCAGTATATCATTGAATTATTTAAGGAAAAAGGAAACCTTACCTTTAGTATGGGAGAATTGATTGCAAAGTGTATGAAAGAGTAAAAGAAATGTAGCTGTTTGTCAGTACTTTTCAAGTCAATAAAAAAATATAAAAAAAGGGGTTGCATTTTTTTGGCAAATTGTATATAATATAATCTGTCAGTAAGACAAGCACCTCTAGCTCAGTTGGTAGAGCACCTGACTCTTAATCAGGGTGTCCAGGGTTCGAACCCCTGGAGGCGCACGCAAAGGTCCTAGTTTGACAGTGTGAACTGTTGAGTTGGGGCTTTTTCTTTTGCTTTTACCTTAATATTCTTGTAATGACATCTGGGAGTTGTCATAAAAGAAAGAATATGATAGGATGTCAGAGGAACAAGAGAAAATAAAAAAGCCTACCTTGTAAGATGACACAGGCATAATTTTGTTCCTATTTAATTTTTTTGGAGGACTGTTACAGTAAAGCTGTGACAGTCCTCCATTATGAATAAGGACTGAACCATTATGTGCAACAAAATAACTAATTAGGAATTTCATACTTTTGAAATAAGGACATAACCTTTTCCAAATCTTCCTTTGTCAGTTGAAAGGCAATACTTTTATTTCCTTTTCTACCTGCTATAGATCCACCTTCTGTCATCATATAATTAGCATCATCAAACTTTACAATAAATTTGTTAAGTGTGCCATCACCATACTCGTTCTCATCATTCTTGTAGGCATCAAATATTTTTTTCATATCCTGTGTTTCTTTTTCAGTGAGGGAAATAATAATTTTTTCATCATAGTGCAGTGCATTATACGATGCATTATAAATTTTTCCATGTAGTTTATCTGCTGTTATAACATTAGGATTAACCTTAACCGTTTCATCTTCCTCGCCTATTTTAAGAATTTGGGAAGCTGACCGAATCAATTCTTCTGCCTGTTTTGATGAAATCATTTGATAGGATGCCACATACCAACCCATGACTCCTTCTGCAATGCTTTCCTGTTTCATAGTGACTAATAACCTGTATTTGTCAGATTCACAGACAACAACTGTATTGACATTCTCATCATTGTCTTTCAAAAAAGTATAGTCATATCCAGCATCAAATTTCACCTTTTTCCCATTTCCCATATCTTTAGCATTAAATTTGTCTAAAAATGTTAGCAGTGTATCTGTTTTATCTAATTTACTAGTCAAATGTCCGTTTTCAATTTCATTTTTTTCTTCTTTTGTAAAACCAAATAGGTTAATAACAACATTTCTAAAATCCTCGTTCGCAGCAAAAGCTATACCTGTGCTTCCAATTAAGCTAATGACTATCAAAGTGATACATGCTACAGCCTTTTGAAGCGTGTTCCAATGAGCAAAAAGAGTGTATGATTTGTCTTCATAGTTTGCTGCTTCTTCGATATGATGTTCTGCAATTTCTCCTATTACCTTTGATATTTTTTCTTTTTTCATATGTTGTATCCTCCCTTTTTTAAATAGTTTTTCAATTTTTTTCTAATCCTATAAAGTCGTACAGAAACATTATTTTCAGTCAATGAAAATTTTTTTGCAAGGTCTTCCATAGAATCAGCAAAATAATATCTCCTAACAAATAATAATCTGCTTTTTTTGTCTATTTTGTCCAAAAATAAACTAATGGCAGATGCCAATTCTTTTGCCTCATATTTTTCCTCTACAGATTCTACATCTGAAAAACAATCTTCCAATTCGTCTAATGTCAAATCATAATAATTATTTCTTTTCGTTGCTGAATTTTTATAATATTTGTTTATAGAAATATTTCGTACAATACGAATTAGATATGTTGTTAATGGATTAGGATTCTGTGGGGGAATCGTTTTCCAGGCTGTTAAATATGCATCATTCAAACATTCTTCTACATCCATTTTATTTTTTAAAATGCGATAGGATATTGAGAATAGCATACTCTTATATTTTCTTTCTGTTTCAACAATTGCCTGTTCAGAACGATTAAAATATAATTGAATTATCTTATTATCCTCCAAATATCTCACCTCCTCTTTAAAAAATTTGTCGGCATATGTCTTAGAAAACCTCCTTTCAATAATATACTCAGTTTTTAGAGAGATAAATTACAACAAAAAATAGCTTTTTTGATTTATAATAACTTCTTTACTTTAATTTTACTAAAGTATTCAAAAAGTTGCTTTAATAAATGTTTTATAAAATAAAAATATATAAGCACTTTTTGCAAAGAAAACTTTGCAAAAGTGCTGACAAGTAAACTTGGCATTGATATAATATCTAAGAAAATAAAAGTTAATGTAACGATTCAGGGTTCTGAACAGTAACGAATTGTTACAGTGTTACTGTTTGAACCATAGGTGCAAACAGTAACATTACAGTTACACTGTCCTTATTAAAGGCACGTTTTTAGTGGCATTTTGCAGGAAAATATGATAAAATTTAAGAAAAAGAAGGAGATACATAAAAGATGGAAGTTGATACTTTAATTGACAGAATTACGGACTGCCTGATAGATACAAGAACCGAAGAAGAAGTGGAAACGTAATATCGGATGCGTGAAACGCCAATCAGACTGAAAGATTATAAAGGGTGGAAATTTAATTGGAGTATTACAGAAAAAAACGGGTATCATATATATGAGTTGTTTTTGAAAGATGATAATACGGTTCAGGGAAGAATTTCTGTAAAGGTTGATGGTGGAGTTGCAGATGTGGACATTGTGGAAACTGCACCACATAATTATGGTCATGAAGGAATATATGAGGGAGTCGGTGCACATTTATTTGCAATTGCCTGTCAGGTAAGTCTTGATGCAGGGTGCGATGGTTTTGTAGCATTTACATCAAAAAGTGACTTAGTGGAATACTATAAAGAAAAGCTAAATGCAGGGGTATTTCGTGATAGGAGAATGTATATTGATGAAAATGCTGCACAGATATTATTAGACAAATATATGAGAAAGTAGGTGGTAGTATGTTGGCGATGGCTGAAAAAACAACAGATTATACACATGACATTGCTTATTATGCGAAAGACAGCAGATTAACGGAGCCGTCTGACGGTAAAAGGTATGAGTGGCGGCGAATAATTGAACTTTCAAAGGAATTGGGCAGACCGCTTACAGACGAAGAGGCAGAGGAATTTAGGATTGGGTAATTTGGAAATAATATTTAAGAGAGCAGGGATTCGAGAAAGTCCCTGCTTTTTTTGTGCGTAAAATTCAATTCATCACTTGACAATGTTGCATAGAAATTAAAGTAAATGAAGATGAGATTTATGAGGTGTGAACAGTAACAAGTTACACTATCTTTATTCCGAATTCTGCTTGACATCTATTTCTTTCCACACTATACTAATATAAAATGCAAATGATTTGCAATTGTGAAGCGATAATTTTATATTAAAGGAAAAGTTGTCCTTAGTATAAAATCATGAATGAAAGGAATTAAAATGACAGAGAATCAATTTGTTCAAGAAGCAGTTCATATGGACACCAGCCTTAGAATAAGAAGGCAGGAAATAAAAATGATGGCATATATTATCCATTTCGTGTAAAAAATTGAAAATTAAAGATGAAATATAATATTTTTGTGAGGTGTATAAATGAAGAAGATAAAATATATTATTCGTAGTATATTTTTTGTCTTTTTTCTGCTTATTTTCGGCATTATTGCTTTTGAAATATTTGGAATGGTGGTAAATCATAGTGCTACACTATTTCAAAAAAGTGAATTGAAAAAGACTCTTAAACAGGAATTTTCAGATGTTAAAATTATGGATGTTTATTCAGAAACAGGAAATACATCAGGAACAGGAAATCATGTAGATATGCTTACGGTATTTGTGTTTCAGACAGATGAGGAGTTTGCAGTTATCCAAGATAAATTAAGCGGAAGATATGATTTAGATGAATGGTCATTTTATGTGAAAAGAATAGATGAGATGGAGCAGGATCGTAAAGAAGATGGGTATACTCCATATTACTATGAATATTTAGATATTCCAGAAGATACCAGTCATTGTTATTTGGTTTTTCTCTGTGAACCGGCACCCTTTGAAGATAATATCGAAGGACACTAGTAACTATTCAGGTAGAAACACGCATTTACTTTGCGTGTGACCTGAGAAAAATGAAAGTTGATTGCTACGTGCTACGCACTCCCGCAATCACCAACTGTATTCGTATTTCGGGCTGCCGCCCTACATACTCATACAGTTTAGCCAGCCAAATGTCTATATTTCTTTGCAAGCAAGCTTGTACGAAATATAGCCGTTTGTCAGGACTTTCAGGGTAAATTTTGTAGTGTTTAAGCCCTTCGCCGAAGGCGAATTATTATGGGCTTAAACGTAACTGTTCATGGTTCTGAACAGTTATGGAAATTAGAAGGAAAGGAAGAATTTTTGTGCAAAAAACATACAGGACAAGATGTAAAGACAGCATCATGGCATATTTAGAAGATAATCAAGAGAACAGCTTTAGTGCTTATGATGTTCATGAATATTTACAGAATCAAGATATACAAGTGAACCTGACAACCATTTACCGTAACTTAGATAAACTAATGGAAAGCGGTATTCTTATGAAACATAAGACTGCTGGGGATGAAAGTTGTAAATACCAATATGTGAAGCCCCATGGAAATTGTCAGGATCATATCCACATGAAATGTAGAAAATGTGGGAAAATATTTCATTTGGAATGCAGTTTTATGAAAGAAATTTCTATGCATTTGCAAAAGGAGCATAAATTTATTTTGGAATGTAGTGGATCTATTTTAGTGGGTTTATGTGAACAGTGTAGTTAATTATTTACAGCAAAAGGAGAGATGGGAAAATGGCATATATTAGTTGCAGGGATATGACATTAGGATATGAAGGAGAAATTGTAGCAGAACATATTTCCTTTTCTGTGGAAAAGGGAGATTATCTTTGTATTGTAGGGGAAAATGGAGCGGGGAAAAGTACCCTGATGAAAACTTTATTACAGCTTATTCGTCCCTTGGAAGGAGAATTGGAGAATGGAGAAGGATTAGAGGCACATGAGATAGGGTATTTGCCGCAACAGACCATTGTACAGAAGGATTTTCCGGCATCGGTTTGGGAAATTGTGCTTTCTGGGACATTGTCAAAATGTGGAAGAAAACCGTTTTATGGAAAACAAGAAAAAAAATTGGCGAAAGAGAATATGGATAGAATGGATATCTGGGATTTGAGGAAGAAGTGTTACCGTGATTTGTCTGGAGGGCAGCAACAAAGAGTGTTACTTGCAAGGGCTCTTTGTGCCACTTCAAAACTTCTTCTTTTAGATGAACCAGTGACAGGTCTTGACCCAAAAGTAACTGTAGAGTTTTATCAACTGATACAGAAACTTAATAAAGAAGGAATTTCGATTATTATGGTGTCTCATGATATTCATGCTGCAGTTACTTATGCCAGTCATATTCTTCATTTAGAAAAAGATAATTCTTTCTTTGGAACAAAAAAAGATTATTTAGAAAGTGATGCATGGAATATATTTCAGAATATGTAACTATTCAGAACCTGCAAAAGTGATATACAAATTGCATAAATAAGTTTATTTATGCAATTTGTATACTCACTTTTATTGGACTGATGTCCACATGAGGATTTT
>CAMWUK010000040.1 GCA_947177415.1 uncultured Clostridiaceae bacterium | reverse complement strand
TCTTGTATGAATAGAAAAAATGTTGTATAGTAAAATACAGAACAATAGTTCTGGTATGATAAAATATCTGGGGAGATTGTCATCCATAAAATCCGAAGGTAAATTTACACTATCTTTTATGTCGAAACAGATTGATATTCGGCGTTTGACCGCTTATAATATAAGAGGAGTATTTTGTCGCTTTATAGTACAAAAAAGGAGAGAAAATTTATGGAATTTATGACTGTAAAAGAAGCTGTAACAAAGTGGGGATTGTCAGAGCGAAGACTTTAAACTATATGCAATGAAGGAATGATTCCGGGGGTTATAAAATTGGGGCGATCATGGACAATTCCAGCAGATGCACAAAAACCTGTTGATAAAAGAATTAAGTCGGGAAAATACGTGAAGTCCTGATTTTGGGACACTTGTTATGAGAAAATTATGTCAGGGTATCGAATACAGGTATAAATTATTGTGCACTGGGATTATGTCAAGAAGGAGGCAGATTTTATATGAATGCAGATTTTTCAGAAATAATAAACCATAGTCAGGAAGAAAAGATCAGACTTTTGCAAAATAAAGTTGATCTATATAGTGCTAATTTAGAACAATATAAACAGAAGTCATATAATGAAACTCAGGTTAGAGTTGATTTTGTGAATTTCTTTTTTCAATTATTAGGTTGGGATGTGCTTAATGAAAATGGTCTGCCTCAACATTTGAGAGAGGTTACGCATGAGGCTAATGTAACTGTTGAAGAAGGTGGGAAAAATAAAAATAAAAAACCAGATTACGCATTTAGAATAGGTACAGAATTATTGTTTTATTTAGAGACGAAGAAACCAGCCGTGGATATTACATCAGACATTCTTCCAGCTTTTCAGCTAAGAAGATACGGATGGAGTGGTAATCTAAAAATTTCTGTTCTCACAAATTTTTCAGATTTGTATATTTATGATTGTAGTGTAAGACCAGTTGAAGGTGATGATATAGGTGTAGCTCTTATTGCACATTATAATTATACAGAATATGTTGAAAAGTTTAATGAAATATATGGAATGCTTTCAAAAGAAGCTGTTATCACAGGAGAATTTGAAAAGAAGTTCGCGTTGCTTTCAGGACCTTATAGAAGAGAACCGTTTGATGAATACTTTTTAAGGCAGATTAAGGAATGGAGATTAGTATTTGGAAACAGCATAATGAAAAATAATCCAGCAATTAATATAAATACATTGAATATTGCTGTTCAGAGAATTCTTAATAGGATTATTTTTTTAAGAATATGCGAGGATAGAAGTTTTGAAGATTATGAAACATTAAAACATGTAAGTAGTTTTGATGAGTTGAAAAAGGTGTTTGAGACAGCGGATGCAAAATATGATTCTGGTTTGTTTGAATTACTGGAAGAGGATGCGATTCTTGTTGATGATAATGTTTTAATAGATATATTTATGGATTTATACTACCCAAATAACTCGTATGAATTTAGTGTTGTTGATCCATATATTATTGGTCAGATATATGAATTATTCTTGGATGAAACTCTGGAATATGATGAAACGAAAGGCGTTTATTGTGTCGAAAAACCAGAGGCAGTTGATTCACAAGGGGCAGTAAATACTCCTAAAAATGTTACAGACATTATTGTTGAAAAAACATTAGATCCACTGTTTAATGGGAAAAACATAGATGATGTTAAAGATATACGTATAGCAGATATATGCTGTGGTTCAGGAAATTTTTTGCTTTCGTCTTTTGAATACATCGTAAATTTTTATATAAATTATTACTTACATTATGATAAAGATAATGCTATAAGGCGAGGAGATATTTATTCATTACCTGGCAGTTCTCAATACAATTTGTCCTATAAAATACGACGACGAATATTGGTAAAGAATATATGGGGAGTAGATATTGATCCGCTTGCTGTCGAGGTAACAAAATTTAGTTTGTTGTTAAAAGTTTTGGAAGGCGTTTCTATAGAGGAAGTGACAGCGTATACTCGTGAAACACAAAATCATATTTTACCTAATTTAGATTCGAATATTAAAAATGGTAATAGTCTTGTTGGAAATCAGTTTGCTGTATTCAATAAGAATATTTATCACTATATTGAATTATTGTACAAAATTAAGATGTTTGACTGGGAAAAAGAGTTTAGTGGCAAATTTGATGCAATAGTTGGAAACCCACCATATATAAGAGTGCAGAACATGGTAAGATATTCGCCTGAAGAGTATGCTTTTTATAGAAGCTCGGATTCAGGATTTGTTGTTGGCGACGCTGATCTTTTGGATAAATATCAATTGTTTATCGAAAAAGGAATAAACTTGCTTAAAGATAATGGATATCTAGGGTATATTGTTCCGCATAAATTTATGGTAACTAAGTCAGGCGATAAATTAAGAAGGTTACTTTCTGAAAATAAGTATGTAAGTAGCATCGTTCATTTTGGTACTAATCAAGTATTTAAAAATAGAAGTACTTATACTGCGATAATTTTGCTTTCTAAAGAAGGAAAAAATGAATTTGATATTTCATTTGTGGATGATTTGGGTAAATTCCTTTCAGATAGAAAGTGTGCGGGAAGTATTTATCCTGCAGATTACATTACAGAAAAACCATGGTCATTTCTTAGTAGTTCCATAATGAATCAATTAGTAGCATTGGGGGATAAAGTAGATTCATTAAAAAATCTTGCAGATATATTTGTGGGGTTACAAACAAGTGCAGATAAAATATATATCGTAAAAGAAGAAACATCAGATGAAAATTATCTTTATTTCACAGATGTGAATGGAGTAGAACGAAAAGTTGAGAAGTCTATTTTACGAAAGAGTGTTTATGATACCCAATTGATTAAGTATGAGAAAATAGTTGCTAACACATATATAATTTATCCATATCAGAAAAACGGTAATAAAGTAGAGCTGTTTTCGATAGAAAAAATGAAAAGTGAGTATCCTTACGCATATGAATATTTACTTGCTTTTAAGGATATTTTGGATAAACGAAATATGCCAACAAGAGCGGAAAATACATGGTATGCGTATGGAAGAAGCCAAAGCATAAAACGATTTCTTGAAGGAAGTCATTTGATATGGCCAGTTCTTTCATTGGATGCAAACTACGTGTTTGATGATGAAATGATTTCTTTTACTGGTGGTGGAAATGGTCCCTTTTATGGACTTGAGATGAAGTCGGATGTTAAAGAATCAATTTTTTATGTGCAAGCTTTAATGAATCATTGGCTTTTAGAAGAAATTGTTAAGAGCAAAGCAAGCTTCTTTAGAGGCGGATATTATTCGCATGGTAAACAGTTTGTTGCAGAATTACCAATATATAGAATTGATTTTGATAATTCGAGTGAGAAAAAATTACACGATGAAATTGTTGAAAAGGTTAATTTGATGATGGCTCTGTCTTCGCGAAAGACATCAGCAACCAACCAACGAGAAAAGGATACTATTTCAAGAGCAATAGAAAATATACAAGATGAGATTAATACAATAATAGATAATTTGTATGGAGTAGAACAACAGAAAGGTGTCAATATAGATGAGTTCTGAGGATTTTGATAAGATGCGTGGAGGATATTATACCCCTCCGTTGATTACAAATTATATAACTAGGTGGGCTATTTCAAATGGAACGGAGACTGTTTTAGAACCTAGTTGTGGTGCTGGAAATTTTATATATGCAATTTCGCAAAGAATGGATGAACTTGGAATTTCTGCAAAAGAAAAATCGAATAAAATTCTTGGAATAGAATTATATGATGGAGAAGCTGAAAAGGCAAGAGCTTATGGTGCTACAATAGAGACTTCTGATTTTTTTGGCTACTACAAGGATAATATACGTGGTAAAAAAACATTTGATGTTGTTTTAGGAAATCCACCATTTATACGGTACCAAAATTTTGAAGAAAAATATCGTAATTTAGCATTTGAATTATCAGAAGAAATAGGAATAAAGTTAAATAGATTAACTAATATATGGATTCCTTTTTTGATATTAAGTACAGAGTGCCTTAATGAAAACGGAAAACTTGGTATGGTTATTCCAGCAGAACTGTTTCAAGTAGATTATGCTGCAGCTACACGTAAATACTTAACAGAAAAATTTGAGCATCTTACAATTATTACTTTTAAGAAACTTTTGTTTGAAGGTACACAGGAGGAAGTTGTAATCCTTTTGGGTGAGAAAAAATCAAATAAGAAAGGCATCGAGGTTGTTGAGTTAGAAGACGCTTCTGAACTAATAAGTAAAAAAATAGATTTAGATGCTACAGAAACAAAAGAACTTGACCATTCAACTGAAAAATGGGTGAAATACTATTTGTCTACAGAGGAGCTTAACTTACTTCGAAGACTTGAAAATGATGAAAGATTATGTTTAACAACTGATTTATTTGAAACAAATGTGGGGGTTGTTAGTGGACAGAATAAGTTTTTTGTGATGGATAAAGAATCTGTAGAAGAACGTGATCTCCAAAGTAAAGTTCAGCCAATTGTCGGAAGAGCTGAGCAACTATCAGGAATTACTTTTTCAGACAAGGACTTTGAAGAAGTATCAAATGCTGGTAAAAAGGTATATTTATTCACGCCAGATAATGTCGATTTTGCTGAACTATCAGAGGCTGAAAAGAAATATATACAATCGGGAGAAAAAGAGGAATACCATAAAGGATATAAATGTCGCATAAGAAACAGATGGTATATTGTTCCTCAATCATGGAAACCAAATGCTTTTATGTTAAGACAGATTAATAGAGTACCCAAGATTGTTGTTAATTATACATCAGCTACGAATACTGACACATTGCATAAAATCAGGTTTTTAGATGGAGTCAATGGAAATCATGTTGTAGCAGCTTTTATAAATTCATTCACATTTGCACAATGTGAGATTACAGGGCGAAGCTATGGTGGAGGTGTAATGACTTTTGAGCCAGGAGAAGTAAGAAAATTGCGGATACCGATGACAAATGCTGAAAAATTAGATATCGCATATCTTGATATATGTATGCGTGAAAATAAGATTGAAGAGGCTTTGAGTTATAGCGATGATATATTGCTGAAACAGGGATTAGGGCTGTCTGATATAGAAGTAAGTATGTTAAAAGAGATATGGATAAAGCTTAGTAGTAGACGAATCAATAGAAAAATGGCAAAAAAGATCATATAGGATAAATAGCCACGATATAGCAGATTAATTATATTAAGTATAATAAAATTATGTCTTAGAGAGTGTTTATAAAAGGTAATCCATAGATTCTTCCAGATGAAGGGATTAACTTTTTGTTGAAAAGATATGAGAAGGTGATTAGTAAATGGAATTGGTGACAGCAATTGGATTGCTTAGCTCTTTTGTCACTTTAGAAGAGGCAGGAAGAAGCTGGGTATTAATTGTAAAAGACAAATTAAAGAGAAAAGAGATTGACATTAATAATTGGGATTCAGATGATCCTTTAGTTCAGGCTTGCCTTGATAGATTTAAAACTGATATGGGGGATAAGTATAATGATCATATTTTTTCAGAGGAAGAAATCCAAGAAATCATTCGGGGCTTTTTTGAGCAGAATAGAGAGCCGCGTATAGGGTATGAGGAAAAGAAGCAAATGACTCAGATTATTGAGAATATTTTATACGCATATAATGAGTATACGAAGTCCCTTATGTCGAGCGGCGAAAGAACACTACATAATACACTATCATCGGATTTTTCCAAGATAATGGATAAGCTGGGGGTGATAGAAGAACAACCTCGTAAGGAAAACATTAAGAAGTTTTTGCGTGCGATTGAAATAAGTAAAGAAATTGAACTTGAAAATATTGAAGAGCTTATTAATGGTGAATATGAAATTGACAGGTCAGAAATTATAGAAACGATACAGGCAGAACGAGAAAAATTAGTATCGATACAGGGAAATGCTGGTTCGGGTAAATCAGTTGTATGCAAAAAACTATTAAAGGGAAAAGAATACGTATTAGTAACGAGAGCAGAGAATTTGTCCACTGGAAAGAAAGTAAACGAATTGTGGGATTGCGATATAGAGGATGCAATCCTGTGGTTAGAAAATAAACCGCTGTATATTTTTATTGATGCTATTGAATTTATTGCTGATTGTGGTGACAATGCATTTCCGTTATTGCAGGAGATATATAGGCTTGCAGATAAATACAACAATGTATATATTATTACTTCGTGTAGAACTACTGATAGTTCTGCGTTTATGAAGATTAATACAAAATATAGAATCAAAACATACGAGATTCCGGATTTGGCGAAAAATGAGATTGATAAGGTTGCTAAAAGTTATCCCATTATTTTATCCTTGCAGCAGAATAAAAAATATTCGGATTTATTATGTGTGCCATTTTATCTCAATTTAATTGTATCGGGAGGATTTGTATAAGAAAATATTAACGACGAGAATAATTTTATAAATCTCATATGGGAAAGAATCATCTGTTTAAAAGACAAGTGCAAAAAATATGGTGTCTTACAAAGTGATGTTAGAAAAACTGTTGAGCGTATTGTTTTTGAACGTGCTAGTCGTTTTGTTGTTGGTGTTGATAGTGATATTGTAGATAGCGATATTCTAGAAGCATTGAAATCAGAAGGAATTATTGTCGAAAGCAGGAATAAGATACGTTTGAAATATGATATTTTTGAAGATATTTGTTTTGAACGATATATAGATAAGGCGTTTGATGCATGTTATGGATCGTATAATGTTTTTTTTGATGAAATAGAGAAAATCGGACGTTGCATATATAGGAGATACCAGATTTGGATATCTAATAAACTGTTTGTACAGGAGGCTCGCCAGAAATTTGTATATACACTGTTAACGGATAATAGTATTGAGGCAAAATGGAAAAAGCAAACAGAAATTGGGATAGTAAAATCAAAATACTGTGGATTGTTTTTCAAGGAATTTCAGGAGTTGCTTGATGAAACAGTGGTTGAAGATTTATTAGATATAACAAATTTATATGCATTTGAGGCGAAAATTAATCATTCACCTGTATTAATAATGAATGTAACACCGATAGGAGCTGCACGTGAAAATTTAATTGGTATAGTTTTTGAAGAACGCATAAGTCTAGATAATAATCGAGCTTCTATTATTAAGCTGTGTGATGATTATGCAAATTGTTTTTATAAAACTACGGATACTGAAGAAAAAGCATGCAAAATAATAATTGGATATATTGACGAGCTAATAGAAAAGAGTAAAGAGGAAAAATCATATTATCAACATGATGAAGAGATTGTACAGCTTTTCCTTATAGTTGCAAAAATGGCAAGAGCATCTAAGTCATGGCTGAAAGAATTCGTTGAAAATATGATAGCAGAATATTGCTCTGGAACTAGTAGAAGGGACAGTGTTGCTGAAGAGATTCTAAAGGCAGTTGTGAAAAAATGTTCTATTTCATTTGCTATGGAATTACCAGAATTGGCATGTCGATCAGCGGAAACATTATGGGGACAAAGAGTGTCAAGAAAGCATTTTGCGTATGATGGATATGACTATAATAATGTAGGAGCTTATGGTCTATCTGACAATGCAGACCACTTTGACAATAATGAAAACGGCGTATATAATAACGCTTTTATCTGGTATGTTATGAGCTGTGACTTCGTAAAAGGTCTTGAGTGGGCAATATCATTTGTTAATAAAGCAGTACAGACATTTGCAGAGAAAAAGCCAGATGAGATAACAAATATAGAAATTTATTTTCCAGAAGAAAACAAGAAAAGAGTGTATTGGGGTAATGGGTGGTTGTGGATGGCAGATATCATGAAACATAACCTTCCGATAGTATTGACAGACATTGTTTTTGTAATAAAGAAGACAGTTATTAATACTATGAGAAATTCTTCTGACAGTGCATATATTAAGGGCTTGGCAGAATATGTTAAGAAAATTATATATGAAAAGGCAAACAATATATTGCTTCTATCTATTATTGAGGCAATTGGAATGAATTTTCAAAAAGAAATACCAGGGTATGCGTTAGAATTAGCCTCTAACATGATTCTAATTTTTTATGATATCTCCCGTAGTGGTGAATTTATTTCTGATCCCACAAAAGAACTATTAGAAAAGCAGATGATGATAGCGATGGGGGTGCCAGAAATAACATGGCGATATGAAAAAGATGAAAAGTGCACATATAATTTGCAACAATATTTTTCTAATTCATATCTTTATGGAGACGAAGGGATAAAAAATAGATGTCACGTTATCTTGGATTATTTGTATTCTATATACGATGAAAAAACTTTTCCTAATGAGAACTTACAGATTCAAAAAATGGATTTCCGCGACGCCACAGTGACAGAAATAGATGAAAAGACAATAATGGTTGAACCACAGATCAAGGGAGAAGCTCAAAAGATTGTTAAGAACAATGAAGATGCAAACGAACCAATATTGCATTTGAATAAAACTATAAATCATCTGATAGAGGATATAAATGAGAAAAAAGCTAATGCTGACCAAATTATTACAGTGATTGATACTCTTTGTGAAAAGATGAAAGGTGATTATCGTATTGAAATGCAGTTCGAGAAAGTACTTGTTACATTTATTGTGTCTGCATTGATAATGCCAGATATTACGGATGAACAGCGAAATAAACTAGTCGAGGAATGGATTAAGCGTGTAAAGAAAATATTTTTAAATCAATCTTATGTTGCTGAAGTTAATATGGTAATTGCATTGTGGGAACAATTGAATAAAGATATAAATAACGATCTTAAGCAGCAGATTTTGATAATGATGTTAGAAAGTATTGTTAATGATGAAAATTCAGGATTAATTAGCCAATTAGCAGAATTAACAAATTATTTTCTGGAAAAAAATGGGAATTATGCAAGTAGGATTTTTAATACAATTATTATGCTTGCAGAAGATGAGATGAATCACCAGAAGTTTAATGCAGCATATATAAAAGAAAATCGTAATGATGCTGAGTATGAATTCATTCCTAATATGGTTCCTAAATTACGTGGCGTGGATCATTGGATGCGAGAAAACAATGGGAATGAATATGAAAATAAGAAGTCTCAGATAATTCAAGAATATTTGTATGATGGTAAGGGTGTTGATCTTTCTGAGTTTGATATCAGTAATTATGATATTGACCTTCTCTGTAATACTGCATGTTGTGGATTGGATACAGAAGATGAGAAATTTGTCATAGTTATTAATTCGATTGTGCAATGTATGATTGAAATATGGCATAAAAACTGTAAAAAAATGCGTGCTCATAAAATAATTGACACATTTCAAGAACATAAAGTAGTTTCTTATTTTCAAAGAGAATTAAATATGACAGGACGAAATCCAGAAGCTGTTTATGATATTCTGTTTAAAGAAACTGACTTTTCGATATTTACTAGAGATACAGTGGATTTTTATGAAGATGTTCTTAGTGGCTTTTTGGCAGCATATGTTGATGGATTTAGGGAGAAGGGTAAGAGAGATGACATTGAGAAGAAGATTCGAATTCTTGAAACTTATATAAATAATATTCCAGAGGACTATGTAAGAAATATTCTTGAAAAGAGATTGTTCCTTTGTAAAGGAAGATATAGCAGATGGGATGTAAACAAAGTAAAGGCAGAATATAGTTATAAAGATAAGTGTTTTTTGAATGTACAAATTGAAATGTATGGCTCCAATCATTTGATCGATGTACTATACACAGTATATTTACTCAATATTAGTGAGCTCTTACCAGAAATTTTGATATCTATTAGTTCGTGCTTTACAAAAGCTATTAGAAATAACAAAGAACAGTTTGCAAAAGAGATAAAAGATTCACAAGTGATAGTTGATATGATTATCTTGAAATC
Source organism: uncultured Clostridiaceae bacterium (assembly GCA_947177415.1). Taxonomy (GTDB): domain Bacteria; phylum Bacillota; class Clostridia; order Lachnospirales; family Lachnospiraceae; genus CAG-411. Next base: position 21,796 of record CAMWUK010000040.1, on the reverse strand, counting down.
CTTTATATTCTATAGCGATGAAATAAAAAAGGATGAGAAGCTGATTAATGCGTATGAGGACATACTATTAGCATTGACAGAAATAAGAAATGAGAAGGCTGCTGTACTATTAGACGACTTTCGAATTCATTGATTTGAATTCGGAAGGTGGAAAAATTTAAAGGAGAAATGTTACATGGCGTTAATTGACATGGCCAGCAGTAAATCAGTTTGGCGAGGTATGGAATATTACAAACAGAATAAAGTTAATTCCTGTGAGCCAAAGGCAGACGGAACATACGAAGGAACTGTGACAGGTAATGTAGGTGATGTTTATCATGTTCATTTGGATATGGAGCATCCCAAAAAGTCTAACTGTGATTGTCCTATGGCTAATGGCAGGAAGGTTATTTGCAAGCATATCGTAGCGGTATCAATGCACGTAGCTTCATCTGAAGCGGATCGATTCAAGAATGAGAAAACAATCTATGGCTCTGCATTCTTGAATTATGTTCAGCCAGTTACGATCCTTCTCGGATAAGTTTTCTTGATGATCCATTTGAGTATGTCAACTTCATTCCTGATGTACTTTGGAGTAAAATACTCTCACTCTAAAACACATTTGAGGGTGAGATGCTCTTAAGTCAACATGACAGAGCCGTAGAACATTTACTCTATGTAATAGGATTATCTCATAAAAAGGTGATGCATAAGAACGGTAGGTTATTCATTGCTTACGAAATGATAGTGTAAAATTTTGTTCGGATTTTTAAAAATATAACAAAAGGACACCACTTTGTGCTATGATTGAATTGAATAAAAAATACACACTGGAAGGTGTCTCTTATGATAAAAAGTATAACTTATTTTGAAGAAAATTGCATCAAAAAATTTGAAAAGTTGGAAAATGATTTTTTAAAAAATCCCCTGAATATGGCAGAGTATGTTTATGGAATTACGGAAGAACTTCATAAGCTTGGACGGGAAATGATCACGGAAGTACTGGAAATGATGGATCAGATGCTGGCAGAAAGCTCTGTCGGCAAGAAAAATTGGGTCGTGGAAGCACATAAGCACAAAACCATTGGGGGATGTGACATTCCAAAAAACATTGTTCCAGAACAAGGAAACAAAAGAATATGCCTGCCTGTTAGACCGTATTCTTGGACTCGCACCTAAGCAGCGGTTAACAAAAGATGCCGAGGCAGAGATGCTTAAAGAGGCTGTGCAGACTTCTTACCAGCGTGGTGCAGAGCATACAAGCCTGACAACAGAGGTAAGCCACCAGACGGTCAAAAATAAGATACATGCACTGCGTTTTCCGCCGGATAATGACATGCCGGAGAAGAAAAAGCAGGCAGACTATCTGTATTTAGATGCAGATGAAGACCATGTGGCACTTCAGTTCCGTGAAAAGAAAGGGGATATTGAAAAAGCGGAAAACGGCATAAAAAATAACGGGCTTCTCGCAAAACTGGTTTATGTCTATGAAGGGAAAGAAAGGGAAAATCCTAAAAGTGGACGAAGGATCCTGGTTAACCCGCACTATTTCTGCGGGGTACATAACAGGGAAGAAAACCAGATGTTCTGGGATGAAATTTACAGTTATCTTGAACGGAATTATGATCTGGATCATGTAAAAAAAATCTATCTGAACTCAGACGGTGGAAACTGGATCAAAGCAGGAAGGAAAAGGATCCAGGGGATTACGCATGTGCTGGATGGATTCCATCTGGAAAAATATCTCCAGAAGCTGGTTTCCCATAAGAAAAAGAAGGACAGGGAACCCATTCTGGAAGAATTCCATGAAATAATCCGCAGGAAAACAAAAGCAGATTTCCGAGAGTTTGTAGAAAAACAGAAAAAAGAAATGCCAAAATGGAGAAACCTGCAGAAAGTGGACGAAGCAGCAGAATACATACTTTCAAACTGGAGTGCGGCAAAACTCCGCCTAAAACGAAAAAACGGGGTTGTGGGAAGCAGTACAGAGAGCCATGTCAGCCATATACTTTCCGAAAGAATGAGTTCAAGACCGATGGGATGGAGCAGGCAGGGAGCAGAAAAAATGGCAGAACTGAGGGCGTATTATTATAATGGCGGAGACATGCTGGAGCTGGTGAGTTACCAGAAAAAAGAATTTCAGGAGACCGCCAGGCTGGAGAAGGATATTTTGAGCAGTTCGCAGATTCTCCAGTCAGAGAAAAAACGTCATGGGGAACTGGGAAAATATATGGAAAGCATTTCACACAGTCTTTCGTTACAAAGCAAAAAAATCATATATTTTGCTACACATATCTGGGGATTATAAAAACATATTTCAGTTATAGGGGAGAAGTCTGCCCAAAAATGAAAATCCATCTTGTATGAATAGAAAAAATGTTGTATAGTAAAATACAGAACAATAGTTCTGGTCTGATAAAATGTCTGGGTAGATTGTCATTCATAAAACCCGAAGGTAAATTTACACTATCCATCAATGAATATATCCTTGAATAAGATAACTGCCCATGATATACTGAATTATAACAAATAGGTAACAGTTCAGCCATGCTATTCATATTTGCATGGCTGAACTGTTATATAAATAGCGGATTGTGTGAAGAAGGAGTGGAAAGCTATATGGGAATTTATCTGAACCCAGGGAATTATGCATTTAAAAGAGCCTTGCGTTCAAAAATATATGTAGATAAATCTGAATTGATTGCTTATGTCAGTGATGTAATAGACACAGAACAAGAATATATTTGTGTCAGCAGACCACGCCGCTTTGGAAAGTCGATGGCTGCAAATATGCTTTCTGCATATTATACAAGGGAATGTGATTCCAAAGATTTGTTTGATAAATTAAAGATTGCACAGGATGAATCTTATGAAGAACATTTGAATCAATATGATGTACTGTTTTTTAATATGCAGCAGTTTTTAAGTGGTGCCGGACATGCTGACAATCTGGTGGAATATTTGCAAAAGACCGTTCTGGAAGAATTAAAGGAAGTATATGGGGAATGGATTCCAAAAGGAGAGAAACAGTTATCTGTAGCACTTACTTCTATATTTGCAAAGGATGTGCGTGAGAAGAAGGGTTTTGTTATTATTATAGATGAATGGGATTGTATCTTCCGTGAGGCAAAAGAAAATAAACAGGCACAAAAGGTATATTTGGATTTTTTAAAGGACTTATTTAAAGATCGGACTTATGTAAAACTTGCATATATGACAGGAATTTTGCCTATTAAGAAGTATGGCACACACTCAGCACTCAATATTTTTTATGAATATTCCATGACGGATCCTAAACGTCTGGCAGAGTTTGTAGGATTTACAGAACAGGAAGTAAAGGGATTATGTAATAAATATGGTATGGATTTTGAGGAGACAAGATGTTGGTATGATGGGTATTCTTTCAAAAGAATAAAGCATGTATATAATCCTAAATCTATTGTAGATGCAATGACAGAGAAAGAATTTCAGAGTTACTGGACTAGTACAGAGACATACGAGGCATTAAGAGTTTATATAGATATGAATTTTGATGGTTTGAAAGATGCTATTATTTCTATGCTTGGAGGAGCAAAATGTAAAGTGAATGCAAGATGGTTTCAAAATGATATGACAGATTATACAAGTAAAGACGAAGTGCTTACATTGTTAATACATCTTGGCTATCTGGCTTATGATGAACGGTCACAGGAAGTTTTTATTCCCAATATGGAAGTACGGGAAGAATTTAGAAATGCAGTGGAGGGAACAAAAGCCTGGGAACATTTATCACAGATACTTGTACATTCAGAAGAACTATTAGAAGCTACTGTTAATAAGGATGCAGAAGCCGTTGCAAGAAGAATTGATGCAGTCCATACAGATAATACATCTATATTGTCTTACAATAATGAAAATTCATTAAGTTGTGTCATTACACTTGCTTATTTCAGTGCACAGAAGGATTATACTTTAGTGCGGGAACTGCCTTCTGGGAAAGGCTTTGCAGATATTGTATTTCTACCAAGAAGACATACCAACAAACCGGCACTGATTGTGGAATTGAAATGGAACCAGTCTGAAAAGGGAGCAATTGAGCAGATAAAGAATAAGCAGTATGTAAAAGCATTGGAGGAATATTCAGGGAATCTTTTGTTAGTTGGTATTAACTATGATAAGAAAAGTAAAATGCATTATTGTGTAATTGAAACATATAAAAATTATAAGATAGATGGAGGCAAATTGTATGAATAATACTGTTGAAAAAGAATTTTTTGAAAAATTGTATAAAGCATCTAAAACCGCATTTGAGAAATTGTTTGATATAAATGAACAATTTTATTATTGTACTTTAACTATAACTGGGGATGGATTAACTCCAGTTATTTCAGCGTGGTCTCATGAAGCTTTAGAAAGAGAGTGTAATGGTGATGAAGAACTAAAATATGATATTGAGTGGTCCTATGCAGATTCGCCATATTATGCTTGGGAATATGATTCTTTTCATGAGGTTACAGAAATGCTGGAGAATTGTCCTGATATGTCAGATATGTCAGATGAGGAATGGGAAAAAGAGATAGATAGCCGGATATATGCTATGGAAAAAGTGATGAGTAAATTGGATGAAGAAGGTATTTTTTCAAAAAACCAAGAAAGAAATAATATGGTTGTATTGGCTGAAATAATGCCACCAGATAATAGTAATACCAATCGGGCATATAGATTAAATAATGCTAAAAATGAAATGTTTCAAAGGTGGTTAAAAGAAGCCGCAGAGTAATTTGTATATAAAGATTTATAAGAAAACAGATTTGATATATTATACGAATAAAATTATATTTGGAGAGGTTGTTATGGAACTTGTAAGAGTAACACGGGAAAACATTGAAACAGAACATATATGTTGTGCTATTGCAAATAATAAAGATATACAAGTAATGTCTAAAAAATGCTGGTTAAAAGAAAGAATAGAGGAAGGACTTGTTTTTCTAAAAGGTAATGTCAGAGGAAAGTGTTTCATGGAATATATTCCAGCAGAATATGCATGGACACCAATTATAGCAGATGGTTTTATGTATATTGACTGTTTATGGGTTTCGGGACAATTTAAAGGAAAAGGATATTCAAACCTTCTATTGGAAGAATGTATCAGAGACAGTAAAGCAAAAGGTAAAAAAGGGCTTGTTGCTTTATCCACAAAAAAGAAAATGGCATTTTTATCTGATCCTAAATATATGAGATATAAAGGGTTTAAAGTAGCAGATACAATAAATCCATATTTTGAATTGCTTTATTTGCCCTTTGATAAGGAAAGTGAAAAACCACAATTTAAAGAAGAATTAAAAGAGCCATTATCCTCAAAATTAGTAGATACAACAGGTTTTGTATTATATTATACAAACCAATGTCCATTTACAGCTAAATATGCACCACTTATTGAAAGAATTGCAAAGGAGAGAAATATTGATTTTAAAGTAGTTCATATTGTGACAAGGGAGCAGGCACAAAATGTACCTACACCTTTTACAACATTTTCTTTGTTTTATCAGGGGGAATTTGTTACACATGAGATCTTATCAGAAAAGAAATTTGAAAAGATTCTTATCAATAAAGGGCTGTAAATAGGAATTAACAGATTAATTTTCATTATCTTCAATGAGATAATCATAGGAGATGTGGAATACTTTGCATAAAGCTTGTAGTTCGATATCAGTCACATATCTTTTATTCGTTTCAATTCTGGTAATTACATTTTTATCCATATCATAGCCTGCAAGCTGAAGCTTGTGGGCTAAATCACGTTGAGAAAGATTATGAAGTTTTCTTAATTCAACAAGACGTTGGCTGATAAGATTTTTTTTACCAGAAGAAGTTTTTGGTTTTGGCATAATAATTTCCTTTCTTGTCAAATATTGTCGAACGATTTGTCTCACTTTTTGCACTTAGCATATTGATTTTAGCTTGAAAAAATAGTAAAATCGGTTGTAAAAATGAGACAAAAAGGAGAATAATGAACATGAATAAGGAAATTATTTATCAGATAATGAATGGATATGTTAATGTAAGCACTGAGAGTCTTTCTCAAGAAATCATGGTACAAAATGAATTTGCAGATGGAAAGGAATGTGACCAGTTATATAATCAAGTTTATAAAGCAAAATTACGCCTTGAAAATAAACTCGGAGAATGTGATAATAAGGATATAGAACTTATTATTAGTTATATGAGCAGCATTGCAGAAATTCTTTCCATGAAAATGTATGACTATGGTAAGGTAGCAAACCAGATAAACTTATAGATTTTTAGAGGATAAACTACTTTTATATGGGAATAATCATATTGTAAAATTAGTAAGTAATGTCACATGAAAAAGGAAAGTGAGGAAATGGGGAATGGAGCAGAAATTTTATATTTGTGAGCATTGTGGAAATATTGTTACTATGGTTAAAGATGTCGGTGTTCCAGTGATGTGTTGTGGTGAGAAAATTAAGGAAATGAAACCTGGCACGACGGATGGTGCCAAGGAAAAACATGTCCCTAAATATAAGGTGGAGGGCAATATAGTAAAAGTTTCTGTAGGATCTGTGGAACATCCTATGCAAGAGGAACATTATATTGAATGGGTGTCTCTGCAAACAAAACAGGGTGTTCAATGCAAAGTATTACAAAAAGAAGGTAAGCCTGAGGTATGTTTTGCTCTTTGTGATGGTGACGAAGTGGAGTCAGTGTATGCTTACTGTAATCTGCATGGCCTTTGGAAAGCATAATTGATTAGAGAAAAATTAGCATTTTGTTTTATAATTAAAAAAGTCTCAAAAGTGTTATATGATAGTGAAAAAAGCGAAATTTTATAAAAATCAGGGTACATAGTCATCACCTATGTACCCTGAAAGTGTTATAATCCCTTGTTTCAAGCCGTTTTCGACTTACCCAAAATATCTATTATACAATGCCTGAAATGCTTTACCATGTCTTGCCTCATCACGGGCCATTTCATGTACAGTATCATGAATAGCATCTAAGTTAGCAGCTTTTGCTCTCTTAGCCAAGTCAGTCTTACCAGCAGTAGCACCATTTTCTGCTTCTATACGCATTTCAAGGTTTTTCTTTGTGCTGTCAGTAATAACTTCTCCCAATAATTCAGCAAATTTTGCAGCATGTTCTGCTTCTTCAAAAGCAGCCTTTTCCCAGTAAGCACCAATTTCAGGATATCCTTCTCTGTAAGCAACTCTTGCCATTGCAAGGTACATACCAACTTCGCTACATTCACCGTTAAAGTTTGCTCTTAAATCATCAATAATGTCCTGGCTTACACCCTGAGCAACACCAACAACGTGTTCAGCAGCCCAAGTCATTTCTCCTGCCTGTTCTGTAAACTTAGAAGCTGGGGCTTTACACTGTGGACAAGCTTCTGGTGCAGCCTCGCCTTCATAAACATAACCACATACCTGACATACAAATTTCTTCATAATATAATCTCCTTTTCTGTAAAATATGGTAACTGTTCAGAACCATGAACAGTTACGTTTAAGCCCATGATTATTCGCCTTCGGCGAAGGGGCTTAAACATTGTAAAATTTACTTTTTCATACGAAACACGCAGTAAATGCGTGTTTCTACCTGAATAGTTACAAAATATGTAAAATGCTAATGTATAATCTTTACCAAAAAATAATAAGATTAAATCCTATTTGATAATGATTATTTTTCTCATTTTATAAAATTATGCAAGATTTGTCAATGGAAAATAAGAAAAAATATGTATTTTACACAAAACAAATGTCGTAATTTTACCAGATATTAAAGGTACGGCATACTAGTGTAGTTACTGTTTGCACCACAGGTGTGAACAGTAACTACAGGTAAAAACTAACAAGAAAAAAATCACTAATATCATTGAAAAAAATACAAATTTCCTATATAATTAATTTATATTGTTAAAAAAATAACAAAAGAGGTGAGTCAAATGTTGCAACAGGATTCGACCATAGAGAATGTAAAATATGAAGTATTGCTGCAAGTGGCAAAACATGCATATAGAGGAGATTTAGAAGAAGTAAAAGAGCAGCTTCCTTATGAAATGATTCCGGGACCACAAGCATTGTTCCGATGTTGTATTTATAAAGAAAGAGAGATTATTCGTCAACGTATCCGTATGGCAGAGGGAAAGTCTCCAGTAGCAGGGAATACCAACCGGAATACGATTCATGTGATAACTTCTGCGTGCGAAGGATGTCCAATAAATCGTTTTGTGGTTACTGATAACTGTCAGAAGTGTATGAGCAAACGATGCCAGCAGGCTTGTAATTTTGGTGCTATTAGTATGAACAGAGAGCGTGCTTACATAGATCCACAGAAATGTAAAGAGTGTGGCAAATGTGCACAGGAATGTCCTTATCATGCAATTGTGGATTTGATGCGACCATGTAAAAGAAGTTGTCCTGTGGATGCCATTTCCATGGATGAGCATAATATTGTCGTGATTGATGAAGAAAAATGTATACGATGTGGGCAGTGCATTAAGAATTGTCCATTTGGTGCTATTTGGTATCGCTCTTCCATGGTAGATGTGATTCACGAAATATGTGATGGAAAAAAAGTATATGCATTGCTTGCACCTGCAGGAGAAGGTCAGTTTGGAAAAGATATTTCCATGGCATCTATTGCAAAAGGATGCAAGGAGCTTGGGTTTGCAGATGCCCTTGAAGTGGCTATGGGAGGAGATTTGGTTGCAGATGCAGAGGCAAAAGAATGGGAAGAAGCCTATAAAGAAGGGAAGAAGATGACCACATCCTGTTGTCCTGCCTTTGTAAATATGATAAAGAAGCATTTTCCAGAATTAGCAGAAAACATGTCAACTACAGTATCACCAATGGCAGCCATGGCACGTTGGGTGAAATCTATGAACCAAGAAGCCATAACCGTATTTATTGGGCCATGTATTGCTAAGAAAAGTGAAGTTTGTAATGAACGGAGGCAGGGAAATGCAGACTATGCACTTACCTTTGAAGAACTGGTTGCAATGTTTGATGCGAAGGATATAACCTTGGAACCTATGGAAGAATATCAGCAGGAAGCCAGCATTTTTGGGAAACGATTTGCTAACGCAGGTGGTGTTACCAAGGCAGTTTTACAATCCTTTCAGGAACATGGAACAGAGACTACGGATGTGAAAGTACGGGAATGCAGTGGTGCTATAGAATGTAAGAAAGCATTGATGCAGTTAAAGGTTGGAAGATTACCAGAGGATTTTATAGAAGGAATGTGTTGTGAAGGTGGTTGTGTCAATGGACCAGCAAGTGTAAAATTTGCCATGGAAGCCAGAAGAGACAGGGAAGCACTTCTTGGCAAGGCAGACAAACGAACCATAACAGAGAGTATTACTCCAGTTGTTACAGAGCATAATTTTGGTATGCACCGCCCAAAGAAAGAAATATAGCCATATAGCAAATGCAGGCAACAAAGCTGGATAAAATAATGGGATGCAGGTTATCTTGCATCCCGTTTCTTTTGGTTATAAATATTCATGGCAGCTTCTATGCTGTCTTCAATTATTTTTTCACAAGCATCTGTGGCGTCCAAAAGAGATTGGCGTACTGCTTCCTCTTGTTGTTCTGGAAAACGGGCAAGAACATGGTCTGCCAAATCCCATCCTTGTGGCTTTTCACCCACACCAATTTTTATTCTTGGAAATTCTTCTGTGCCAAGATGCTGGATAATGCTTTTGATTCCATTATGTCCGCCGGCACTGCCTTTTTTTCGGATACGAAGCTGCCCCACATCTAAACTTATGTCATCAAAAATAATAAGGATATTTGAAGGAGGAATTTTAAAAAAATCAGCCAGTGGCCGTACACTTTCCCCGCTTAAGTTCATGAAAGTCTGGGGCATGGCAAGGATAACTTTTTCACTTCCAATATAACCTGTTCCGAAAATTGCTTTATGCTTATTTTGGTTAAGGGAAATGCGAAAGTGGTCAGATAAATAAGTGATTGCACTAAATCCTATATTATGTCTGGTACCTGCATATTTGTTTCCCGGGTTACCAAGTCCTACAATTAAATACATGATATGTTCTCCTTTCTTAGAATGCTGTCTCATATATACTATACTTGCAGAAGAAAAAAAAAGCAACTCATTTACATTTTCAAGCAAAAAGAATGTATCTTGTTACTGTTCACTCACAAGCTTGACACTTGCTGTCAAGCTATGTGCCAAAAACGTGAAATGGGCAAGAATCCAGCCTTTCGCCAAAGGCGGATTATAATAGGCTGGATTCCGTTACTGTTTGCACTGAGGTGTGAACAGTAACTGTCTTTTTGTGAAATAAAATTGAAATTTGTCAAAAAGTTGTATAATTTTTATGAAGAGGAAAGAAAATTCTTGTGTTTAGTTGGAAAACTTGTTATAATTGAAAAAGTAAAGAAAAAAACACTTGTTAAAAAGTACCATGAATAGTAACTATATGGGTAACTATTCAGGTAGAAACACGCATTTACTGCGTGTTTCGTAATAAAAAATGAATTTTGTAATGTTTAAGCCCTTTCGCCAAAGGCGAATTATTATGGGCTTAAACGTAACTGTTCATGGTTCTGAACAGTTACCTATATGGAGAAAAACAAAATATAATTTTGTATTAACAAGAAAATCAGAATAAAGGGAGGAACAGTTATGAAAGGCATTATCGTAGGACAGTCTGGTGGACCAACCGCCGTAATTAATTCAAGTCTGGCAGGTGTAGTAAAGACCGCAAAAGATAGAGGTGTGAAGAAGATTTATGGTATGCTTCACGGTATTCAGGGATTTTTAGATGGGAAATATGTAGATTTGGCTGAGTATATTCAGACAGAACTTGATGTAGAAATTTTAAAGAGAACACCATCTGCATATCTGGGTTCATGCCGTTTTAAATTGCCTGAGATTCATGAAAATACAGAGATTTATGAGAAGATATTTGAATCTTTGAATAAATTAGATATAGAATGTTTTATTTATATTGGTGGTAATGATTCTATGGATACCATCCGCAAATTAAGTGATTATGCTATTATCAAGGGATATACACAAAAGTTTCTTGGTGTGCCAAAGACCATTGATAACGATTTAGCAATTACAGATCATACACCTGGATTTGGTAGTGCAGCAAAATATATTGGTACTGCAACCAAAGAAGTTATCCGTGATGCAATTGGATTGGCATATAATAGTGACATTGTTACTATTATTGAAGTAATGGGACGTAATGCAGGATGGCTGACAGGAGCAACTGCATTAGCAAAAGGAGAAGACAGTCCGGGACCAGATTTGATTTACTTGCCAGAGGTTTCTTTTGATATTCCGGCTTTTGTGAAAAAAGTAAAAGATTTGTTGAAAAAACAGAAAACTGTCGTTGTGGCTATTTCAGAAGGAATCAAGACAAAAGATGGCAAGTATGTATGTGAGAATGGTGCAGCAGCTAATTATGTTGACGCATTTGGACACAAACAGCTTACTGGAACAGCTACTTTCTTGGCAAATACTATTTCTGCTGAGATTGGCTGTAAAACCCGTGCAATTGAACTTTCAACCTTGCAGCGTTGTGCAGCACATTTAGCTTCCAGAACAGACATCAATGAAGCTTTTGCAGTAGGAGGAGCAGCAGTAAAGGCTGCATTTGAAGGAGACAATGGTAAGATGATTATCCTGAAACGTGTTTCTGATGATCCATACCAGTGTACTACGGATGTGTATGATGTACACAAGATTTCTAATGTAGAAAAGCTTGTACCAAGAGAATGGATTAATAAAGAAGGTACTTATGTAACAGATGAATTTGTAAGTTATATTGAACCTTTGATTCAGGCAGAATTGATTCCGGTACCAGTAGAAGGAATTCCAAGACATTTGGTATTAGATTTAACAAAAAAATAAAAAATGATGAAAAAGGAATCTTAGATAGATTCCTTTTTTTTCTTGTATTTTTTAAGGTTTCATTGTAAAATAATAACTATATCTCAATTATTCACATCTTGTATTGCAGACCATAATTAGTACGTTTAGGAGATATTTTATGGCATGATATGTCTGCAATTTTTATCAAATGACTAAGGATGTGTATAATTTTAGATATAATAATAGGTTTTAGTTAGACCTAATAGGTTTTGAAAAGAAAGGAAAAGAGAATGAAAGTTTTAAGTGTAGCCATTCCATGTTATAATTCAGAAGCATATATGGCAAGAGCGGTGGATTCCCTTTTGCCTGCTGGAGATGATATTGAGATTATTATTGTAAATGACGGTTCCACTGATACAACCAAAGAAATTGCAGAGGAATATGAGAAAAAATATCCTGCTATAGTAAGAGTTGTGAATCAGGAAAATGGAGGACATGGAGAAGCGGTAAATACAGGGCTTCGTCATGCATCTGGATTGTATTTTAAAGTAGTAGATAGTGATGATTGGGTAGAAGAACAAGCATTATTCCGAATTTTAGAAAAACTCAGAGAATTTGTAGAAAGTGGAGAAAGAATTGACATGCTTATTTCTAACTATGTGTATGAGAAGTTAGAAAAGAAGAAGCAAAAGGTGATAGATTATCGCAGTTGTCTGCCAGTAGATCGTCCTTTTGGATGGTCTGAAGTTGGACATTTCCGTTCGAGCCAGAACATTTTGATGCATTCTGTGATTTATCGGACAAAACTGTTAAGGGATTGTGGATTAGAGCTTCCAAAGCACACTTTTTATGTAGATAACATTTTTGTATATCAGCCTTTACCAGCAGTTTCTAAACTATATTATTTGGATGTAGATTTCTATCGTTACTATATAGGAAGGGAAGACCAGTCTGTCAATGAGCAAGTGATGATGGGAAGAATTGACCAACAGATTAAGATAACAAAAATTATGATAGATAGTCATGATTTAACAAAAATCCGACGTAAGCAGCTTCGAAAATATATGGCAAAATACTTGGTTATGATGATGACGGTCAGTTCTGTCTTTTTAATTAAAATGAATACACCAGAGAGTTTAGCCAAAAAAGAAGAGTTGTGGCAGTACCTAAAGAAAAAAAATGAGCGTATGTACCGGGAAATGAACCGTTATATGCTCGGATGGATTATGCAGCGAAAGACCAGACCGGAAAGAAGAATTATTGTTTGGGGATATCATATTTCTAAGAAGATATTTGGGTTTAATTAAAAAATAGGAGGCACTTTCTTTTATATGAGAGTGTCTCCTATTTTTTTGCTATATTCTCTTATGATTTACAGGTTAGTACGAAACTATCTGCAAAATAGTAGTAACAGTTCAGCCGGGGGGCTGACCTGTTACGGAATTGGGCAAGCTTCGCATGTAAATTGCCCAATTCGAATCCTGCTTTAATCTTTTATACGGTCTGCACAGCGGAGTGTGCAGACCTACCTGAACTGTTACAAATAGTATACTACATTTCCTTCGCTTTTTTGGAAGGAAGTACATCTTCTTTAATTTCATTCAATAAGGCTTTTTCCTGACGGAAAAGCTTTTTATAATCTAATTTGTAAACAACAATATACATAACAATTGCTAATAGTATACCACAGATACCATCTACTACAGAATGTTGTTTCAAAAATACTGTAGAAAGACAAATACTAAGGGCAAGTACACCAGAACAAATCTGAAGCCATGTTTTTCTACGAAGTTGTTCACTTTTCCAAATAGCGATATGTACACCAATGGAATTAAAAACATGAATACTTGGACAGACATTAGTACAAGTATCAGAATGATATATCATTTGTACAAGGTTTATAAAAATATTCTCATTAGAAAACTGAGAGGGTCTTAAATTCTGCTGGTTTGGGAAAATGGTATAAATAGCCAGACATATAGTCATACCAATAAATAAAAAGGCACAACACTTATAATAGATTTCCTTATCTGTAAGTAAAAAATAAGCAATGGCAACGGCTATATATATAAACCATAGCAAGTAAGGAATGATGAAATATTCACAAAAGGGAATCAAATCATCAAGCCGGGAATGTATGGCAACATGTTCCACATTAGTGCGTCCTTCCAGATAGACAAACCAGCCCATATAGAGAAAAAAGTAGCAAAGTATCCATGCATGTTTGTATTTTGAAAAAATACCCTTTACCTTTTGTTTCATCTACAACATCCTTTCATAAATGAGAAAGACCTGACATCACTAAACTGTTACACATTATAGCATAAGTTAGTTAAAATAACAATTCTTTTGTTTATAAATAACCGAGGGATTTTATGACAAAAATCCAAAAAGTAAGAGTAACAGAAGAAAGTAAGGTAGTTGTTACAATAATACTGGAAGTGAGCATGCCATCATTATGCATATTTTTCGCCATAATATAACAAGAAGGGGTAGTAGGTGAGCCAAGCATAATAATAAGAGCAATCAAACGTTCACCAGTAAAACCCATATTTATGGCAATTGGAAGAAAAATAGCAGGCTGAATCAATAATTTAAGGAATGAGGCAACAATAGTAGGACGAAGTTTTGAAATAGCCTGTTTGCCCTCAAAAGTCACACCGATACATACTAACGCCAGAGGAGATGCAAGTTTCGCAAAGTTTCCAATTGTTTTTGTTATAATTTCCGGAGTTTTTTCGTAAATTCCTAAAAAAGAAAAAATAGTAGAAAACAAAATAGCAAGAATAATTGGATTTTTGCAAATGTTGATGATAGCAGCTCTTAATGCACTACCATCCTCTTTTTCATTACTTTCAAAGGTAAGCACAATAACAGAATAAATATTATAGAGAGGAACAGCACCAAGAATCATAAGCGGAGCCATGCCGGAATTCCCATAAATATTAACAATAAATGCAATTCCAAATACAGCAGCACTGCCACGAAAAGAACCCTGTACAAATGCTCCCCGGATGCTGTCATCTTTTAAAAATATTTTGCTAATTCCCCAGATTCCCCAGAAACAAATGGAAGTAACGATTGCACAAAATAAAACAAAAGGTAAATCAAAATTACTACGCATATCACTGGCAGCGATGTCTTGAAAAAGCAAGGCGGGAAGTGTGACTTTAAAATTAAAAGAATTTGCTTTCTTTGCAAAATGTTCATCTAACATGTTACAGTTGCCCAATAGGTATCCTATAACCATAACAAGAAAAACAGGAATGGTGGCATTCACACTGTAAATAAAATTTTCCATGGTGTTAGTCCTTTCTAATTTGGTAACAATTCGGCCATGCAAAAGTATATGTATCTGTTCAGTACCTGAACAGATACTAGATTTTAGCCCATAAAAATTCGCAAAGCGAAGGGCTAAAATCTTGTAAAACTCGGATTTGTCAAGCAAATCCTTGAGTATGTTCTTAACAGTTACAGGTATAAGTAGAAATTGCATGGCTGAACCATTATTTGATTTGTATGGCATATTTCTTACATACTTTCTTTCGAATCCGTTCCATGTGTTTTCGGACAGAACAATGTGTCATAGCCATAATATGGCTAATTTCTTTTGCGTTCCTCTTTTTTATCACATGCAAATATAAAATTTTCTTCTCTTTCATTGTTAAGGAAAATAAAGAGTTGTATAAGCATAAATGCCTTTGCTTGTTTAGAACAGTCTGTGTCATAGACTGCAAGAGTAAAAAAGAAGTTTTGGTATCCTGAAACTGACCAGAAGTGCTATCTGGCAATGGTAAATCTGAATCCTCTATGGGAATAAGGGATTGCAGCTTTTGCGTTAATCGGGAAAAGATATCTTTTTTTGTGGAGAAATCTTCCAGAGTATCCTGCTCATAGAAAAATAAAAAAGTATCCTGAACCAAATCTTCTGCTAAAAAATAATCGGATAAATGTGTGTTTGCGAAGAAAAGGAGTTTTTCATAGTACAGATTGTACATCGTACAAAAAGACTCATTTGTCATAATATGACCTCCTTATTCATTTATCCGAAAGTCATAGCTGCCTGCTATGACTTTTTACCAAAAAAATATACACCAGAATACAAAAAATTGCAACTATTTTTTTAATTTTTCTCTTTTTCTTTGATATGTATGGTAATTTGGTCGCTCTTTCCATTAGCAATAGTAGCAGTAACAATAACCTTACCAGAAGAAATGGCAGTGGCAAATCCATTCGGTGTAACACGAAGATAACTGCTGTCACTCACAGTAAAAACAGGAACTTCTGCTGTGTTTGCAGGTTTTAAATTAATAAGTTTCCGAAGAGCTAAGGATTCTCCAACTACCAGAAGACAATTTTTTTTCTTAAAACGTACACTGACAGCAGGAGGGGTTACATGGATAGCACATTTAAGGGTTTTTATTTTCTTGTTATTTTTATAAATAGTAGCAATTAGTTTTGTTTTGCCGACAGCTACTGATTTAAAGGTACAAGATTTTTTGCTTGTTTTGGTAATGTAAGCAATGCTTTCATCTTGAATATAAAAGGAAACCGTTTGGTTTTTATTTAAACGGTATACTTGTACAGTACAAGACTGATCCTGAAGCATGGTTACTTTAGTAACATTTAGTTTTGGTTGTTTTGCCTTAGCAAATGCAGTTAGAGAATTGCTTATGCTAAAAAGGCACAACATAATCATTAAAAAAGATGCAATATAATTTTTTTTTGAAATAACATGATTCATAAATTTCCTCTTTTCTATTTATAACAATTCTAAAGTTACTGTTCATTAATAAATAGATGAACAATAACATTGCCTGTATAATTATAATTGCTTTTATTAATAGTCAAATTTATTCCCGCGAAGCAACGAGCCAAGTGCGAGCTTGCTCGCATTTGGCGACTGCCGCGAGGGTCAAATACCCTGCCCCTTAAGGCGAACTTGCTAAAAAGAAGCTAGGTCATGCCCCGTAGCTTGTTGCGGGGTATTTGGCTGCCCATAATAAGAACTGCAACTATAATATTTTATAAGAGAATGCTAACAGGTGAATTTGTCAAGAATATGTTAAAAATAGTACAAAAGAAAGAAATAGGAAAATAGCAATTTTAGCTTGTTTTTCAAGGATTTCCACATTATAATAAACAAAGAAAATAGTAACTGTTCAGAACCATGAACAATTAGCAAAGGAGGAACAAAATGAGTACCTTACAAAATAAAATTTTAATTGCAGATGATAATGAGGATATTACAGATATTTTGTCTGCCTATATTGAAAAAGAAGGATATGAACCGATCGTTGCAAAGGATGGGGAAGAAGCATTGGAAATGTTTCAGGAACATCTTCCTGTGCTGGTTCTTTTGGATATCATGATGCCTAAAATAGATGGATATGAGGTATGCCGGACAATCAGAAAACAATCAGATGTTCCTATTATTTTGGTAACTGCAAGAGGTGAGGATTTTGAACGTGTAATGGGGCTGGATATTGGTGCAGATGACTATGTGGTAAAACCATTTAGTCCCAGTGAAGTCATGGCGAGAGTACGGGCTGTTTTGCGACGTATGCCAAGTAAGAAATCTGTAGTGAGTAATGATAAGATATTAAAAATTAGCGATTTAGTGGTGAATATGGAAGAATATACTGCTACCATTCATGGAGAAAAGGTTGTTCTTAGTAAAAAAGAAATCGAGACTATGTGGATTCTTGGAAAGCATCCGAACAAAGTATTTACCAGAGATAATTTATTAGATAGTCTTTGGGGATATGATTATTTTGGGGATAGCCGGACAGTAGATTCCCACATTAAACGATTACGTGCAAAAATTGATAAAGTAGAACATCCCGGATGGTCAATAAAAACAATTTGGGGAGTGGGATATAAATTTGAGCTTGCAGAGGAATAAAAAAAAGAAAGTCCGATATAGCTTGTTTTTACAAGTATGTATTGCATTTGGTGCAGTATTATCAATATTTGCGTTGGTGACAGGAATGATTTATTTACGGTTGTATGGGAATAATATTATTGCCACCTATCGCAAATCGTTAGAAGTACAAGCAGAACAGATTGCTAAAAAAATGCAGGATTATATTATTGCTAAAGATACCGAAGGAAGCTTGGATTATATGGAATATCTGGATAGTCTGGATAGTAGTGAAGAAATGGACATTTGGTTTATAGAAAATACAAATAGTAAATATTCTCTGGACAAAGAATTTACAAATGCAGATATATCAGATATTGATTTGGCTAAAGGTACCAAACAGGTAATTGAAAAAGCAAAAAAAGGAAAGATTGCATACAGTTCAGGCTATGATGGCATATACCAGAAAACAATGATGTGTGTAGCAGCACCTGTATATAACGCAGGAGGAAATGTGGTAGAGATTGTTCTTTTAAATTCTTATGTAGAAGAAAGAGATAATTTGATTTCTACAAGCCGGATGTATATTGTATATAGCATTTTTGCTGGTATTTTACTATCTCTGGTTGTTTCCTTAGTTCTTGCAAAGATTATAACCAAACCAATTACTTTAATGCGTCAGGTTGCTCTGGAGCTGGCAGAAGGAAATTATGAAAAACGTACCAATTTTAAAGGAAAAAATGAAATTGGAATATTAGCATCAAGTATGGACATACTAGCAGAGAAGCTAGCGGAAAATGAAATAGAACGAAGTCAGGCAGAGCAGATGAGGTTGGATTTTTTTGCAAATGTATCTCATGAACTCCGTACACCAATTACTGTTATCCGGGGATATGCTGAATCTTTGGCGGATGGCATGGTAACAAAAGAAGAGAAGAAACAGCAATACTATAACAGGATAGTGGGAGAATGCCAAAGCATGGAGCGTTTGGTAGGAGATTTACTTACCCTTTCCAAAGTACAGAATCATCATTTTCAGATAGAAAAAGAACCAATTAATTTAGTACAGATTTTTGGTGACATTTTAAGAAATTACAAACATATTGCAGAAAAAAAGAATATTCACTTAAAGTTTTCTTGCAAGAATGAATGGGTAATGATGTTTGGTGATTATGACAGACTGCGGCAATTATTTCAAAATATTTTGGATAATGCTTTAAAATTTTCCTATGAAGGTGGAACTGTGTGGATTACCTTGGAACAAGAGGAGGAAATTAGAGTGAGCATCCAGGATGAAGGAATTGGAATAAAGGAGGAAGAATTGCCATATATTTTTGAAAAGTTTTACAAATCAAAGCTTAGACAGAATGCAAAAGGTTCAGGGCTTGGGCTTGTAATTGCAAAATACATTGTGGAAAAGCATAATGGTAAAGTAGAGGTGGAAAGCATCGAAGGACAAGGTACCACATTTACTTTTATATTTCAAAAAGTCAAGGGGAACTTAGAAGAAATTATGAAAAATGAAGATTGATAATATACAACTTTTTTTATGAATTTTGTTTATCTTGCACATTGTAAAAAATAAGGGTTTACATTATAATATAATTATCAAAGATACATACTCCTGGAATGTTCGATACTCCTGATATTTTGAACCTACATGAATGACATTGGGAGACTTATATCTTGAAGATTATGTCAGGCCGCCACAGCAGCGGAAGGCAGAAGCTTCTTTGCGGTAACCCACCTAGCAATGGCTAGGAGTCAAAAGTCGGGAACCGGCATTTTGGGTGTATGAAATAGCATTTAAAAAGCAGCTTTCTTAAGCTGCTTTTTCCTTTCCATAAGCCATAGTGTAACAGAGTTTTACAGAGAGTTTGTATAAAAAAGGGAGGATAAAAGAATGAAAAGAAAAATTGGAGCAATTATAGCAGGAATGTTGGTTGTGCTTGGAATATTCATTATTTTAATTCCTTGGATTGCCCAAAAGAAGACAAAAGACACACAAGATAATCTACAAGCAGAATATGCAAAAATTGTAGAGGAAAACAGCCAGTCAGTGGAAGAGGCCAAGGAACCAGAACCACAACAAGAGATGGATTATACAGTGGCAGATTTTTCGAATGAGGATTCGAATGAAGAACCAGAAGTGACGAATAATAAAGAGGTGCAAAATATATTAGATAGGCAGCAGATTTTGGGAAAGATATCTTGTGAAAAAATAGATTTGGAGTTTGTTGTTGTGGAAGGTGCCAAAAGAGATAATATTCGTGCTGCTATTGGACATATTACAGGAACTGCAGGGATGGGTGGAAAAGGTAATTGTGTCTTAGCAGGGCATAGAGGTGGTTATTATGGCCAATTCTTTAAAAATATTGATTTATTGGAGAATGGAGATAAAGTAATATTAACCGATGTATATAATAGAGAATATATATATGAGGTATATAAACAATTTGTAGTAGAACCTACAGAACTTTGGGTATGTGACAAAATAGAAGGTGAAGATACATTGACCTTGCTTTCTTGTGAGGACAATGGAACAAGAAGAATTATTGTAAGGTGTCGTTTGGTGGAACATGATTCTTAATAACTTTCCTATTATTTTTGTATGGCTAAACTGTAATACAACATAATTTTTTAAGAAGAAAAAGGATTGACAGAAAAATCAACAAGGAGTATTATGAAAATAGTAATCTTAAAGGAATGGATTAAATTACATAATAAACTTTAGGTGCAACTTTTGAAAATGTGAGGTGAAGAATAATGAGGAGATTTGTGCAATTGTTCTTTCTATGCTTTATTGTTTTCATGATGCCAACAGTGATAGTTCATGCCGAAAACGGTGTGGGTATTTCAGATAACCGAAATGGTACAATTACAGTAAAGTATGCAAATGACAATAAGATAAAAATTGCTATAACTGTGGAGAAGAGCGGAACAAACATCCAATATCGTTATTTTGTACAAGATAAAAATGTAAATGCAGTAATACCAATGACTTTAGGGAATGGAAATTATACAGTTTCTGTGTTAAAAAATATCGAGGGAACCCGGTATAGCCCGTTAGATTCTCAAGAAGTATCCCTTCAACTGAAGGATTACAAAAATTCTTATTTAACTTCAAATGAGATGATTAAATGGGACAAGAAAAATGCAGCTATAAAGAAAGCAAATAAAATAGCAAAGAAATATAAAGGTCAGTTGAATAAAGTAAAAGGAATCTATAAATATCTGGTTACTAATTATCATTATGACTATAATAAATTTGCCCAGAATAGTAGTGGTAATTTAAGTTACTATACACCTAATATTAATACTACCTACAAAAGCAAAAAAGGTATCTGTTATGATATTTCAGCATTAACTGCATCTATGCTAAGGAGTATTGGTGTGCAGACAAAAATGGTAACAGGATATCCTGCAAATAAGTATTTTGATGGGAAAAGTTATCATGCATGGAATGTATTATATTCTAAAGAAAAAAAGAAATGGATTATCATTGATGTGACATGTGATATGTGTTTATATGAACAGAAAACAAAGTATAAAAATCTAACAATGATAAAGAAGGCTTCTCATTACTCTAATATAAGATATGAGTATTAGCATGGCTGGCTAAATTGTATTCGTATTCTGGGCTGTCGCCCTACATACTCATACAGTTTAGCCAGCCAAATGTCTATATTTCTTTGCAAGCAAGCTTGCATGAAATATAGACGTTTGTCAGGACTTTCATAGTAAGTAAAAACGTTCCACGAGGATGTGTACAGATGCGTATGGAATATTGTTGCAAAAAAAACATGCAACACGCATCTGGCATGTAAAGTGTTACTGTTCACACCTACGGTGCTAACAGTAACGGAATCCAGCCTATTTGTAATTCGCCTTTGGCGAAAGGCTGGATTCTTGGCTGGTAACAGTTCAGCCAGGGGACTGACCTGTTACGGAATTGGGCAAGCTTCGCATGTAAATTGCCCAATTCCAATCCTGTTTTAGTCTTTTTTACGGTCTGCACAGCGGAGTGTGCAGACCTACCGGAACTGTTATCTTGACTGTTCTATGTTCTTGGCACATAGCTTGACAGCAAGTGTCAAGCTTGTG
>CAMWUK010000039.1 GCA_947177415.1 uncultured Clostridiaceae bacterium | reverse complement strand
TCCCAAATCTCACTGGATATATCACAATTTCCGGCTTTTACACTTACATCATTTGTAGGAAATGCCGCCGAAAACATATCCTTTGCAGATATTTGATTTGTTCCCTTTATTTCTGAAAAAATTTGGGAAAATGACAGGTTATTTCCTTTATCCACTATGGTATTGGTATTGCCTTGTGCTGCAATACTGCTCAATATTCCAAGTGCCTGTATATCCATATTTTCAAAACCTCCTTTTTCACTGAATATATTTCTCTTTACTCATAATATAAATAGTACAATAAATATGTACAAAAAATCTAAAATAAAAATATACAAATGATATACTGTTGCCTGGGAGGTAAACAGTATGATTTTAAAAAGCAACACTATTGTAGATTTAGAAATTAATTCTTTGGAGGACTTGTATAAATTGAACCCCTATATCCCACAACAGCAACAACTTTTCTGCCTTTCAAAATGCAGGCAACATCCTTCCCTTCTCCTATCAGCGTTGCCCTGCTGTTGAGGATGTTCTTATCTGCATTATCCGGCACTTTCAGCAATACCTTGTATTCCCCTTCATATGTCCCGTTGAGATGCCCTATAAATATCTGTTCCAATTCCTCTATGCTTATCTCCTTTGCAGGCAACCAAGAAAACACATCTAAAACTATCATCCTACATTTCACCCCTTTTCTCCTTTTTCCCTCTGAAAACTGCCGCCCACAAGCCAAGGAACATTATGGCTTGTACGACAATCTTCCATATTTCCAATATGTTATTTACTATTTCAAACTTTGACTAACTCATTGGCTTTCCTCCGAAATGTATTCCATGTATGCCTGCACAAAGCCGTCATACTTATACCTTGAAAGCGGGAGTTTATCCCCGTTTGTCATTCTTACCTCTGTCCTGCCATAACTCTCCACATGAAAAGGTTAATCAGGTAGCTTATATAATATGTGGTCTCTGGTTAACCAGCACCTCATATATTCCTTTATGTATGATAAATTTTCCTTTTATTATTAAAATTTTCTCCCATCAAAGAAAGTAAAACATCTGTCTGAAATCCCATATGGTTGAGTTCATCAAATGCCGGAGTATTTAGATTTTTTATTCCTGAACTATCAGCGTACAATACATTGGGGTTTTTTGATTTTGATTTTGTTTTTTCCTCTTCATCATCTCCCCAATCAAACTCCAAATAGTAGCCTCCTGTCCCATCTTCATGTATAAACACACCAGTTCCTTTAACAGAACCACCAGTTAATTTACTTGACCACGGTATATCTTTGATTGACTTATATACCTTCTGCCTAAAGGCACTATCCTTTTTCATCCTTAATAAGGCTTTCTTTGAGATAATCACATTCCTCCCGCCATGCATATCATATTTTTCCAGCATTGCGGTATCATACATTTCTGCCTCTGTATCTGTTTTTCCACAACTGTAATCTACAACAACCGTATTAACATTAAACTTTTCGTCCAGAAATTTCTTCATTTCTGCAATATCTGCGTTTTCATTCACCTGCTGTAAAAGTTTCTCAAACTCATCTTGGCACTTTATGCTGTTACTTGATAAATTTACAGCATTATTGATTTGTGGCAAAATTGCCTGAATATCCATACTACCAACCTTTCTGTGTATGCTATCAATTTTTAATCCGGCGGCTCCTCTGTCATTCAGAGCCACCCATGCCCCCTTATAGTAAGTCCGGGCATATCCTGTTTTACTTTACAATGCTCACTACCTCCATAATCTTCTTTTCATAAGTAGCAGCCAAAACCGCCTTTTTGTTTATGCTGGTCTGATAATATCTCGCATCTGCTTCCTGCTCCATCAACTTGCGTTTCAGGGCGGCTTCCTCATTCAGCCAGGCATATTCCTCACGCCTTTTCCGCTTTGCCGCCTGCTCCGCCTCGAACTGGCGTTGCTGCTCCTCTGTCGGTCCGGATATATTACCGCCGCCCCCTATTACATGATATTTTTCAATTTCTCCATTTTCATCAAGCGAAATCAGCCATGAACATACTCTGCCTGGTCTGACAGAAGTTGCTGTGTATGTGGTAATAAAATTTTCAACATTAGCCATTACCTTCTTTGCCAGTTCGGGATCATTCTTCATTTTTTCCTCTAATTCCGGCGGTACAATAATCGACTTCTGCCCTAAAGTAGAATTCCACCATGACTGTACCTGCGAACTGGTTGCTTGCGGCTCAGCCCCTGTTGGTTTCCAATTTAATACAGATGCATCGGTATTATCCTGAAAGAATTTTTCAAGTGGAAAATCATTCCTGTCCCATGCTCCCTGCGATATCACTGAACCATCCAGCACATGGTAGTAGGCTCCGGGATACCTCGCCTGCCACATATCCTTAAAGCTCATTCCCGATACATCCGACTGTCCCGCTACCTTTGTCGCCACAAGCTCCGCAAAACTCACTCCACTGCTTTTGCCTGCCACTCCATTCTTCTGATACTGCTGTGCCTTTCTAACTCCTTGCAATGCCGGATATCCTGTTGCTCCTATTCCATTTACACTCATTTTTGAGTCCTCCACTATTGTCAATTTTTTTATATTGCGACTCCTCTGTCAGTCAGAACCATCTCTGGTCTCTCATAATAAGTCCAATCCATCCTCTGTTTCCAATGTGTCAACACCCACGACCTTCTGCAAGGCTTTGTTTAGTTCATCGTCCAGTTCTAATGCAGCATAGTTCATATCTCCATGCCTTGAAATCAAAAACTGCTTTCGTGTTTCCCTATCCTGCACAATCTTAATGCCAGAGTATTCAAAATCTCCTAAACATTCTCCTTGTGTATTATAAACAGTAAGGCTTTGTTTTTGATTATCTGCTTTTAATAAATAATTTTCTGACTGATAGCTCATGTAGATTTGCTTTGCAACTGCCGCATTAGCATATTTCATTTTCAAATAAGCTTCCATTCGTTGATCTTCTTTTTCTACATCCACCGAATGACCAAAATAATAATCTACCTTATGATTGTTGTTTTGCTCCATCCACTTTCTTTGGAACTCCTCCGGATTTACCAAATTTGCAAAACCTCCTTCTAATGGTTCTTCCTTAAAAGTAAATCCCCCTTCGGCATTCATTGTCAAGCCGCTAAAGCGTTTCACACTTTGTTTTATTCCATAGTATGTATCAGTACCACTATTAACATTAGTAATACTCATTTTAATATCCTCCATTTCTTCAAATATTCTTAAAATGGCACCCCTCCGTCATTCGGAGCTGCCCATGCCCCCCTTACAACAAGTCCAGGTATATTTGTTTTTCTACAAAATACACATTGCTCCCATGATATTATTTTCATAAGCCGCAACCGCAAAACTCATAACCTCTGGTGTAGCCGTATATGTAATCCTGCTTGTATCTATTGTATGGTTGGCAAGAGTCTCTGCCATGCTTTGCTTTTTATATGCTATCTCCATTTGTTCTTTCCGTTCCTCTGCCGCTTCCTGACTACGTTCCAGACTCGCTTTCCGCTGTGCCGCCTCTTTCTCCCGTTTTGCTTTATTGATGGCATTTACTTCCGCCACACGTTCCGAGGAATCTGCACAGCCACCGATATAGGTAACGCTTCCATCCTCATGTATGACTACACCACATGGCTGGTAGTCAAGCCCCTGTGCCACAAATGATGCCTTCAACATTGGAGTAGCATGAAAGAAATCATCTATCTTGCCCTCATAGTAAGCTGCCTTTTCCGAATCATTTGCCATCTAATCCAAAATATTGGGTGCAATCACAACATCACTTCCACTCATGCTCTTTCCGATTCTGTCAAGACTTTGCTAATCTTTCCCAACACTCTGAATTCTCACATTACCATACTTTGACTTGAGATATTCTGTGTAAGTATCCACTTTTGATGTGTCTGCCGCCTCACCCGTTTTCTGTAACTGTTCTGTAAAACTTGCTCCGTTTGTAGCTGTTTTTTGTGTCCTGTCTGCATACTGGTATACACCTGCTAAAGCTCCATTTACTCCTAAAATACTCACAATAATTCTTCTCCTTCCTAATCAAATTTCCTGCCGCAACTCCTCTGTCGTTCAGAGCTGCCTCTGCTCCCTTATAATAAGTCCAAGCAGTTATCTTCTTTTACTTCAAAATGCCCGGCATGGATAAAGCACTCATTTCATAAGCCACAATCGCAGAACTCATAGTCTCTTGTGTTTCTACATATGTAATCCTGTCTGTTTCTAGCATCTTATCAGCAATAAATTCTGTCATGCTCTGTCGCTTGTAAGCTATCTCCATTTCCAGTTTCCGCTTCTCTGCCGCTTCCCTACTAAGTTCCTGATACCGCCTTTTCCGCTTTGCTTTTTCTTCATCCTCGGCTTTTATTTTAGCCTCTATCTTTGCCCTTACTTCTGGTTTTAAGTCACCACTGATATAATGTGTTACAGTACCATCCGGATGGATGACTATACCAGAGGAATGAATTTCATGCCCCATTACTGAAAGCTCTGCCTGATACCTCGGCACTGAATTAAAATAATTCTGTATCTTCCCTTCGTAATAGGCTGCTTTCTCTGGATCATTTGCCATCTGTTCCAAAATATTCGATGCAATCACAACATTTCCGGTTCCTGCTGTTCCTGCACCAATATTATCCATACTTCTTTGGTCTTTCCCCACATTCTGGATAGATACACCCGCACCATATCTCTGTTTTAGATATTCCGTATAGGCATCTACCTTTGATGCACTCGTTTCCTGCAACTGGTCTATAAAATTTGTCTCATTTGTATCTGTTTTATTGACATCCTTAGATGCTGCATACTGATATGCATCTGTCAAAGCTCCATTTACTCCAAAAACGCTCATATTAAATTTCCTCCTTTACAATCAATACTTTCTGTTGCGGTTCCTCTGTCAATCAGAACCAGCTATGCCCTCTTAATAATAAGTCCAGGCATATTTTTACTATTTCTCTAGGAACAAAGTTCCTTATAACTCCACCATACTCTTTTCATACGCATTGAACACTATCTGTTTTACCAAGTTGCTCTTATAGTATCGTTCTTCTATCTCTTGCTCCAACATCTTCCGTTTCAAAGCACTTTCCTCCGCCAATTTCTCATATTCAGCGTGCTTTGCTTCTCTTGCTTTACGTGCCTCTACAAATTCAGATGATGAAACGGTAATCCGTCCAGGACTGGTAACAGTACAGTTCCGCACATCCCCATTTTCATCCAAATCAAACACATAGCTTTTTCCTGCCTGATGTTCTGCTACATTATAACCATAAGATGCTGCCACTGTGTTATCCCATCGGTCATAATCCTCCTTCCATGCCTGCAGCTTTGCCATTATCTGCTGGGCATACTCAGGATCTGCATCCATCTTCTGCTGCAAACTCTCTGGTACAAGGATTGCAATCCGTCCAGAACCTACACTGTTATAATTCCTTTGCAGGTCACTACGCATCTGCGATGGATTTGCACCTTCAGGTTTCCAATCATTTAAAGCATCCGCACTTGTATTCTTATCAAAATACTTCCAAAAAGGAAAGTCATTTCTCTGCCAGTTGCCGGAAGAAATATTAGCATTTCCCACATGGGTTATGACATCGTATTGTGGAAAAGCATCTTCAAAATTCGTTGCACCTACTTTTCCAGTGCTATATGCCCTGCTAATAGTTGAAATACAATCTGTAGCACCTGCCATTTTCTTTGCGTAAGCTGTCTGAAAAGCACTTGCTGCCGTTTTATCCGTTATTTTACTTATACGTTCCTCATAAGACTCACCCATATAGTTTCCAACGCCAGTTGTCCTCATTTCATTAACACTTCTCAATGAAGCCTCCTTCTCTGCTGCTTTTGCCGCCGCAATTTCTGCAAAACTTCCGTCTGCATTCTTTTCTTTCATTGCACTGGTACGGCTGCCTATACCATACTCCCACGGCTTACTTATTACTCCAAAATCCATTTTCATTTCCCCTTTCATTTTTCAAAACAAGAAGAATACATACATTAACTCTAATCTCATATCTCCACAATGTTCTTTTCATACTCTTTGAAAGCGACCTGCTTTGCTATGCTGTTCTTAAAATATCTTCTGTCTGTTTCCTGCTCCAACATCTTCCGTTTCAAGGCACTTTCCTCATTCAATTCCACATATTTCTCACGTCGTTTCTTTTTTGCCGCCTGCTCTGCCTCAAACTGTCGCTGTTCTGCCTCTGTTGGTCCAACAATATTACCTCCTCCACTTGAACCAGCCGCATGTGCAATTTCTCCATTTTCATCTAATATAACTATACAAGAATATATCCTACCTGGTGGCAACGTTGCTTCATCATTCACTATAAATCTTTCCACTTTAGCCATTACTTTTTGTGCCAATGCTAGGTCATTCTTCATTTTTTCCTCTAACGCCGAAGGTACAACAATGGCTTTTTTCCAAGTGTTGTATCTATCCTTGATTGCACTGATTTATCTGTCAATTTAGGTTATGCTCCTGTTGGTTTCCAATCCAACACAGACTCATCTACATTATCATTAAAAAACTGCTCATGCGAAAAATCGTATCTCTCCCATGTACCTTGCGGAATTTTATACGCATCCATCGTATGATAATATGCTCCCGGAAACCTCGTCTGCCACATATCCTTGAAGCTCATTCCTGGGATATTCCCCTGATCTGCCACTTTCTCTGCCACTTTCGCCGCTGCAATTTCCGCAAAACCTCCGTCTACCCTCCTTTCTTTCATGGCACTGGTACGACTACCAGTGCCATACTCCCACAATTTACCTGTCACTCCAAAATCCATCTTCATTTCCCCTTTCATTTTTCATCATCATGGACAGAATGAACACCCTGCCCTTGACCATATAATCCATTGTCCCATGATACTTCTCTACCGTATTTTTAATGTTTGCAAGCCCCATCCCATGATTTTCCTTATCCGGTTTATCTGTCACTGGAAATTCCATCTGTGGCTTTCGTACCAGCCTCCCCTCAAAGCTGTTCTCCACCGTAAGCAGCAGAAGGTTTCCTTTCTGTATGGATACGAACCGGATAAAAACATCTGCCTCAGGCTCTTTCTCTTTCAGTTTCCTGCACGCCCAGATTGCATTGTCCACAGCATTTCCAAGAATAATGCCTATATCGTAGCTGTGGATTTTCAAATCCTGCGGAAATAGCAGCCTATCCGTATACATTTTCAAAGCCGGCATCAAACGCACAGCCTCATGGTATTTCATGTTGAGCAGGGTATCCGCTACCATATTCCCTGTGCAAAAACGCATATCCAGCCGATTAAATGTCTGGTTCAAATCAGCCAGATATTCCTGCAGCTCCCCCTTTTCCTCCACGGAAAGCTGCCCAATCACGGCAAGGGTGTTTTTCATATCGTGTTTCATGCCCCGTATCTCAGAGTAAATACGTTCCATTTCCTCCAGATGTTTCTGCATGCTTCTTACCTGATTTTTCAGTATAACTCTCTCACTTTTTTCCTTATTTCGGTAAATCATATCCTGAAAAAGTTTTACCCCATACAGAATAGAAAGCAAGGATAACAAAAGGATTGCCGGAAGTACAATAACCAGTATGGGATATCTGTCATACAGCATTTTGGGGACATTATCCTCCAGCGTGATCATAATAATCCGCAACAGTACACAGATAAGCAGCCCTGCTGCTGCCGGTATAAGAAGAAACATCAACTCTGTCCTATGGATTTCATAATCCTTTTCCTTAAAATCCCGTACAATCTTTCGCAGCGATATATATAACAGCATGGCAATCACCAGATATTGAAAAATCTGCACTGCCAGCATACTGCCATTCAGTGTCATCATAAGAGCCCTGTCTGACTTGAAAAGCCCTTTCTCTACACACCAGTTCCATACATCAACCACGCTATCCCCCATTTTAGCCAGCAGGATAACAGCGGCATATTTGCTAATATCTGCAAGTGCCTGAAAAGCTACTGCAAGAAAAACTGTAATCAGACAAAATGCTTTGTAAAAGCACAGGGCAAGGATAACTAAAATGCAAAGCAACAATACCAGTTTCCATACTGCTTCCCTGTAACCGTTATATCCCGTACCCAAAACCTGGTTAAATATCCTCGATATTCCATATAGCCCTGCCGCATACAAAACTGCCACACACAGACCATTCCACCGGCTTTTCCATCTGCTTTCCAAAAAGCTCCCCAAAAAATACTGCAGGCAGTATCCCCGAAACAGAACTACAGCCATATATAACAGTTCTACCATTTTATACACCGGGTATCCCCCCATTCTGTAGGTACCACATATATGCCTTTACAAAATGCCCATACTTCTTCTTTGTCAGATAAATTTTATCGCCATTTGTAATGGTTATACTGTTATTGTCATATTCCGTGATATGTGCCATGTTCACAATATACGCCCGGTGGCAGCGGTAAAAATCTTCCCCAAGCTGCCCCTCCAGCTCTTCCATTGTTGCATAGATTTCTATGATGTCCTTTGAACCAGCAGTATGGATCTCCACCTTTTTTGCCCTGCTCTCAATATACAAAATATCAGCCTGTTCAAGCATGAGGTTTCTCTTTTTTATAAAGAGTCCCCTCTTTTCCTTCTTTTTTACCACTTCACCTGCTGCCCGTTCCAGCACCTCCCTCAATTTATTTTCATTCACAGGCTTTAACAGATAATGGAAGGCATACAGGTCGAGAGCATCAAACACGTACTCCCTGTTACCTGTAACAAATATCAGTACAATATCATCCTGCCTTTCCCGTAGCCTCCTCGCCGTCTCAATTCCATCCATGCCATCCATCTGTATGTCAAGAAAAACGATATCAAACCGTTCTCCTGCCTCAAGCAGTCCCTCTCCGGTGGCATAGGATTCCAGATAACAGTCTGGCATCTGCTTTCTGACCAGCCCACTGATTTGCTCCATTATCACTTTTTCATCATCTACAACTGCGATATTCAAAATCTATCACCTCAAATTCTATAAAGGCATTCAGACGAAAATGTAGAATTTCTTAGCCAGTGTTTCTGCTAGCTTAAAAATTCTTTTCGTCTTTATAACTGTTCAGAACCATGAACAGTTACGTTTAAGCCCATAATAATTCGCCTTTGGCGAAGGGGCTTAAACACTGTAAAATTTACGCTGAAAGTCCTGACAAACGTCTATATTTCGTGCAAGCCTGCTTGCAAAGAAATATAGACATTTGGCTGGCTAAACTGTATGAGTATGTAGGGCGACAGCACGGAATACGAATACAGTTAGTGATTGCGAGAGTGCGTAGCACGTAGCAATCAACTTTCATTTTTCTTACGACACACGCAGTAAATGCATGTTTTTACCTGAAGAGTTACTCATCTTTTACACTTTGTATATCGACAAAAAAAATCCGTTTTTGGAGCGTATGGAATGAATCACCTACTTTTCGGGAACGAAAGGAAAAAACTTTTTCAAAAAAACATCATAAATACTCTAAAGTTTTCCACTTTTTATCCGATATTCACTGTTCCTCAAAAACCAGAAGTATGATATAACATTATGAATTTATGATTATATGTTCAAACAACGGACAGTACATTTCGGAAACTATCCTTATATTCAACAAAAAATCGCCACTATGGTCATATCAAATATCCCATAAATAGCGATTTCTGCTCTTTTAATATTCCTTACACACATCCACCCATTCCACATATCCTGAATATTCCTCCAGTTCCGGAATGGTAAATCTAACCTCGTCTCATCAAATATTCCAACAACAACATCGATATTCTGCCTAAATTCCCCAGAATCTCTCTCGCATTTTCTGGTGTATTGTCAAAAGGAATCAATTAGAATTTAATCTCTGGACAAAGTGTATGAATCTTCGGTCACAGCTCCACAAGAATCTGAGCTGGTGTCATTGGCGATGTACCGACCTCTATCTACTCTTTCTCCTCATTACTGCCTTCCTCATATAATGGATGTTCGTCAATATATGTAAATACATCTTTTTTAAACTCTTCCCATTTGTCTTCATGATCTACGAAATATTTTGGACATATCTTTCCAGTTACATCATAATGACGTATAATACGATTCTTATCTAAATTATATTCTCCACAAAGCCATGCCACTAATTCTACCAATGATTCGTATGTTGCATCCTCAAATTTACCACTCTTGTCTGGATGACAACATTCTATGGATATGGTATCCTCATTTCTGTGATTAGAACAATATGCAATCTCTGCTAATGGAACACATTGTATGATTTCACCATCTAACCCAACAACAAAATGGCTGCTGGCATATGTTGCTTTCTTATCTTTTAAACTCTCAAAATAATTACGGTTTCCCTCAGCAGTACTTCCTGGATTTGCTGTATAATGTACTACTATGCCTCTCACCTTACTAAGTTCTGTTTGGGGTCTGGAATATTTATTGGGTGTTAGAAGCATCTCTGCAATCTCTGGTTTCTCTACAGGATCTATTTTCTTCTGGTTAATTACTACTTCATTTTTATTAACAAATAAGCCAAGTACAATACAAATTAAAATCATCAAAATGGTGCCAATCGAAATCGTTAAAAGCACTTTTCGTACTACACCATTTAATTGTCTTTTTACCCCTTTAGCCATTTTCTCCCTCTTTCCTGTATCTAAAAAGGACTGCCGCATCTTAGTGCCACACATTTACAGTAAGGCAATTACATCTTGCAACAGTCCTTTTCCTTTATCCTCAATTATTCTTGATTTACACTATAGTTTGGTGCTTCCTTTGTAATATGAATATCATGTGGATGACTTTCTTTTAAAGAAGCAGCAGTTATCTTAACAAATTTTCCATTTTCTTTCAAAGATTCTATATTTGCTGTTCCACAATAACCCATACCGGAACGAAGTCCTCCAATTAACTGGAATACAGTATCTTCTACTGTTCCCTTATATGCCACACGTCCTTCCACTCCTTCTGGGACTAATTTCTTAGCATTCTCTTGGAAATAACGATCCTTACTACCATTTTCCATGGCAGCAATCGATCCCATACCACGATATACTTTATATTTTCTTCCTTGGAACAATTCAAATGTTCCTGGACTTTCATCACAACCAGCAAAGATACTTCCCATCATACATACATTTGCTCCTGCCGCAATGGCTTTTGCCATATCTCCAGAGTACTTAATACCACCATCCGCAATAATTGGTACACCATATTCCTTTGCAGCACTATATGCATTCATAATTGCAGTAATCTGTGGTACACCAATACCTGCAACCACACGGGTTGTACAAATAGAGCCTGGTCCAATACCAACTTTTACCGCACTTGCTCCTGCTTCAATTAATGCTTTGGTTCCTTCTGCAGTTGCCACATTACCTGCAATAATCTGTAAATCCGGGAACTGTTCACGAATCATCTTCACACAACGGAGAACATTTGCAGAATGTCCATGTGCACTATCTAATACAATTGCATCTACCTTTGCTTTCACTAAAGCGGTCACACGTTCAATCACATTTGCAGTGATACCTACTGCTGCTGCACAAAGTAATCTGCCTTGGGAATCTTTTGCTGCTAATGGATATTTAATCTGTTTTTCTATATCCTTAATCGTAATAAGTCCTTTCAGGTTTCCATCTTTATCTACGATTGGAAGCTTCTCTTTTCTTGCTTTTGCTAAAATCTCTTTCGCTTCATCTAGTGTAATTCCTTCTGGAGCAGTTACTAATCCTTCTGTAGTCATAGATTCTTTAATCTTCTTACTAAAGTCGGTCTCAAACTTCAAATCACGGTTAGTGATAATACCAACTAGTTTCTTTCCTTCCGTAATTGGCACTCCGGAAATACGAAACTTAGCCATTAATGCATTTGCATCATCAAGAGTATGTTCTGGTGATAAGAAAAATGGATCTGTAATTACTCCATTCTCTGAACGCTTTACACGGTCAACTTCTTCTGCCTGTGCTTCAATAGACATATTCTTATGGATAACACCGATACCGCCCTGTCTTGCCATAGCAATCGCCATACGATGTTCTGTTACTGTATCCATACCTGCACTCATCATTGGAATGTTCAATTTGATTGTTTTCGTCAGATTAGTAGATAAATCAATCTGATTCGGAATAACTTCCGAAAAGGCTGGTACTAACAAGACATCATCAAACGTAATTCCTTCACCAATAATTGTTCCCATTACAAACTTCCTCACTTTCTTTTGTTAACTGATTGATAAGAAACCTTCGAATTTTCATTTTTTCAAGTATAACTTGAATTTCCTATTTTGTCAACATTCCCATACAAAGCTTTTTATTACAATATGATAGTTCGTTATGCTGTTGCTTTTATATTCTATCCTCTAATTAATTTTCTTCCAAGCTTTATACTAAGACCATCTAACATTTTCTTAGAAGGCTCTAAAAGAACTCTGGCTTTTTTCCCTTTTACCACAGTTACCATTGCATATATTGGATTCTCTTTCTTGGCTGAGGCATAATCCACTGCTGATAAACTATTATATTGTTCCATTTCCTTTGCATCTGCTGGTGCAAATAACTCAATATTTTCCACTTCTACCTTGAGAATATTCTTTCTCTTTTCTTTCGCCCGGATACGTGCAATATCAATTGTATCATCACAATAAATATACTCATATTCTATCTTACTGCTCTTATAAAAATACCATGTTATAGCACCAATTGCAATAACCATAGGTGCACAACAGGATACAACAAACAGACTTTGCATTAAAAATGCTACCCAGACTGCACTTATTGTCACAAAAGCCAAGAAAATCACTACTATAGCTACAATCACTTTCTTTGATAGGGACTGTTTGGGTTTTACTACTACTTCTGCATACAACGACTCCATCTAATTCCTCCTTTGATATGAAAACTTTTCGTTACTGTTCACTCACAAGCTTGATACTTGCTGTCAAGCTATGTGCCAAAACGTAGAACAGCCAAGAATCCAACTTTTCTGCCTTTTATGTATACCTCAATTATTATTTATACTGCAGATCATGAATAATCACATTATACAATGCTTTTGCTAAAATGAAAAGAGTTTTCTTGTAACAGTTCAGCCGAGGGGCTGACCTGTTACGGAATTGGGCAAGCTTCGCATGTAAATTGCCCAATTCCAATCCTGTTTTAGTCTTTTTTACGGTCTGCACAGCGGAGTGTGCAGACCTACCTGAAACTGTTATGTTTTCTTTTCTATAACAGATAGAAGGAGGTGCCTTTAGCCCCTCCTTCTATATATATATAGTTTTTCATCTAAAATAATGATTTCTTGTAACTATTCAAAATACTTCTTTCTACATCATTCCCATTCCAGGATTTCCTGCAGGCATAGCTGGAATATCTTCTTTAATCTGTGCTACTACAGATTCTGTAGTAAGTAAAGTAGATGCTACACTATTTGCATTTTGTAAGGCACTTCTTGTTACCTTCACAGGATCAAGAATTCCTGCCTCTACCATATTTACATATTCTTCCTTATATGCATCAAAACCATTACCTGGTTCAGCTTCTTTCACACGGTTGATGATAACTGCACCTTCTAATCCAGCATTTGCAGCAATAGTAGACAATGGGGCTTCTAATGCTTTTAAGATAATGTTTGCTCCTGTCTTTTCATCCCCTTCCAAAGTAGCAGCTAATTTAGAAACCTCTTTTGTTGCATGAATATACGCAGATCCGCCTCCTGCGATAATTCCTTCTTCAACTGCTGCTTTTGTTGCTGCAAGAGCATCTTCCATACGAAGCTTGCTTTCCTGCATTTCTGTCTCAGTTGCTGCACCTACACGGATAACAGCTACTCCACCAGCTAATTTAGCAAGTCTTTCCTGTAATTTTTCTTTATCGAATTCAGAAGTAGTCTCTTCAATCTGTTTTCTAATCTGTGCTACTCTTGCATCAATTGCTTCTTTGTCACCTTCACCATCTACAATAATGGTATTTTCTTTCTGTACTTTTACAGATTTTGCACGTCCTAACTGGTCTAATGTAGTTTCTTTTAAATCTAATCCTAATTCTTCTGAAATCACCTGACCACCTGTTAAAATTGCAATATCCTCTAACATAGCTTTTCTTCTGTCACCATATCCAGGTGCTTTTACAGCTACTGCGGAGAAAGTTCCACGCAATTTGTTGATTACTAATGTAGATAATGCCTCTCCTTCTACATCTTCTGCAATAATAAGTAATTTTGCACCAGATTGTACAATACTCTCTAACAATGGTAAAATTTCCTGAATATTTGAAATCTTTTTATCTGTAATTAAGATATATGGATTCTCAAGATTAGCTTCCATTTTATCCATATCGGTAGCCATATATGCAGAAATATATCCACGGTCAAACTGCATACCTTCCACTAAATCTAATTCTGTAAGCATAGTCTTAGATTCTTCAATGGTAATTACTCCATCATTGGATACTTTTTCCATTGCATCTGCAACCATTTGTCCTACTTCTTCATTACTTGCGGAAATTGCTGCTACTTTTGCAATCTGTTCTTTTCCTGTTACTTTTGCACTCATTCCTTTGATTGCTTCTACTGCACAATCTGTAGCTTTCTTCATACCTTTACGAAGTACAATTGGATTTGCTCCTGCTGCAAGGTTCTTCATACCTTCATTAATCATTGCCTGTGCCAATACAGTAGCTGTTGTTGTTCCGTCTCCAGCCACATCATTTGTCTTAGTAGCAACCTCTTTTACTAACTGTGCTCCCATATTTTCAAAGGCATCTTCTAATTCTATTTCTTTTGCAATGGTAACACCATCATTTGTGATAAGTGGTGCTCCAAATGATTTGTCAAGGACTACATTTCTTCCTTTTGGTCCTAATGTTACCTTTACTGTATCTGCTAATTGATTAACACCTGCTTCTAAGGCTGTTCTTGCGTCTGCACCAAATTTAATTTCCTTTGCCATGATTGAAAATCCTCCTTTTAATCTATTTTCTATATGTTTTGATTATCTATTTTTGCTCATCTATTCACAAATAGTTCTGTCTGTTTTAATCTTCCACAACAGCTACTATATCGTTCTGTTTTACGATAATAAAGTTCTCATCCTCTAATTTTACGTCCGTTCCTGCATACTTAGAATAAATTACTTTATCTCCCACTTTTACCTGCATAGTTACTTCTTTGCCATCAACCACTCCGCCTGGTCCTACTGCAATAACTTCTGCCTGTTGTGGCTTTTCCTGTGCCTGACCTGGCAAAACAATTCCAGATTTTGTAGTTTCCTCAGCTTCTAACTGTTTTAATACGACTTTATCTCCCAATGGTACAAGTTTCATAATGATATCCTCCTTTAAATTTTATGACTATTTTCTACATTATTAGCACTCTTTTTAGCTGAGTGCTAATTTCTATAACCTATATTAATCAATTCCCTTCTCAAAATCAACTTTTAAATTTTAATAATTCACTTACTTTTCATTGTTTTTCTTTTGTTTTCTCCTGTTTTCTCTTATTTTCTCACTTATTCTTTATTTGTTAGTATTTTCCATAAGTATTTTTATTCCTATATATTTATGGAGATGCCACAGTCTACAAGGCATGAGTGTTTTGTAAACATATATTTGCAAACTATCATCTACAAAAGCCAGTTATGATATGATTAACCTCCTCCTAATTGATAAAACTGCTATAAAAAGATTTCTCTCTCCATAGCAGTTTTTATATGCATTATTCTTATTCTGTAATTGTCTTCTCATATTCATCAAATATGTAATTAAACACAGGTGCCATTCCTACAAATTCGCATCCATATATATTATTTTCACCATCGGCATCAATACGAATAATTTTTACCACACAATACAATACATTTTCTGTATCTCCAATAGACATCTTTGCATTGAAATAATAGTCCAGTGGCAATACACTCTTAGATTTAAATCCTACTCCTTGTCTTGAAATATTAATTACCTCAATTGGTGCATCCACATTCGCCACCTTCACATTATCCTGTTTAAATAACTGTGAAATTTCTAATTCTAATGTAATCGGAAGTCTTTTTGATCTTCTTTTTTCTTGCATAGCATCTTTGCCCCCTTATTTTTATATACCTTATCTTACCTCTTTTCCGTACTCTTCGTCAAGAAAATTTATTGCTTTTCCAAGCCTTTTTTGCTATATTGTATATTATCTGGTAACAGTTTAGCCTATGGACCGAACTTGTTACTTTATCTGCGATTATATGTGTTTATTACTAGGAAAGGAGTTTTGTATGAAACCATTAAATATAAAAAATCTCATTATCGGAAATGGTATTCCCAAAATATGCGTTCCAATTGTTGCATCTTCTATGGAAGAATTGAAATGCCAACTGCCACAATACAAAACCTGTACCGATATTGACTTAATTGAATGGAGAGGTGATTTCTTTCCTGAAGCAACCAATTTGCAATTTATGATAGATATGGCAGAAGAAATTCGTCACACTCTTCCTGATATTCCTCTACTATTTACCTTTCGTTCCAAAAAAGAAGGCGGCGAACAGGAAATTACATTTTCTGACTATAAAGAATTAAACCTTACCCTTGCCGAAAGCAATTTTGTGGATATGGTTGACTTAGAACTTTTTTCTACTTCTGATACAAAAGAATTAACTTCTTTGGTGAACCAATTGCACAATACAGGAACAAAAGTTATTTTTTCAAATCATGATTTTTCTAAAACTTTAGAGGAATCCATTATACTATCCCGGTTAACTGCTATGGAAGAATTAGGTGCAGATATTGCAAAAATTGCCCTAATGCCTCAAACACCAGAGGATGTAGTTACCCTGCTTTCTGCAACTGTAAAGGCAGAAAATTCCTTACATATTCCGGTTGTTACCATGTCTATGGGAAAACTTGGTATGATTAGCCGGATAAGTGGCGGTACATTTGGTTCTGCCATTACTTTTGGTTCTCTTACGAAATCGTCTGCTCCCGGACAAATCCCTGTGGCAAAATTAAAAGACTTTCTTACTACACTTTCATAATAACAAAGCTGAAGATTATATACGCACTTAAGCACAGGCTAAGCTTTTACACAATTCAAAGACTTAGCCATGCCAGATTGCTCTATTATTAAATTAAAAGTGTTTATTCGTAACAGGTCAGCCCCAGCTGAACTGTTACGTTTATTCCTCATTAGAATCATACAGTCTTGTATATTTTTCCTTTAAATACTGGATATAATAAGAAGCATTAAATTCTTCTCCTGTCATCTCTTTCAATAATTCATTAGTATTTTTTCTTTTTCCATATTGATAAATGTGTTCTTTCAAATAATCACGTATTGGTAATAAATTCCCACTCTCTAAATACTCTTCTATAGGCATAATTTCCAACATATTATTGTAAATTTGTGCAGAAATTGCTGTTCCTAATGCATAAGAAGGAAAATATCCAAAATCTCCACATGCCCAATGTACATCCTGTAACACACCATTTTTGTCACTATCTGGCGATATCCCCAAATATTCCTGGTATTTTTCATTCCACACTTTTGGCAGATCTTCCACCTCTATTTTCTTCGATAAAAGCATTTTCTCGGCTTCATAGCGTACCAATACATGCAGGCTATAGGTTAACTCATCGGCTTCTGTTCTTATCATTCCTGGCTCTACACGATTAATCGCATGAATAAAATCTTTTATGGAAACATTTTCAAGCTGTTCTGGAAAGGTCTCTTGCAGCTTCGAATAAATCGGTTTCCAAAATTTCTCACTTCGTCCAATAATATTTTCATAAAATCTGGACTGGGATTCATGCATACCCATAGACGTTCCAAATCCCACTAAAGTCATTGTAATTTCATTATCTATGCCAAATTCATACAGAGCATGTCCTGTCTCATGTATAATAGAAAATATAGCACTCTCTAAATTACCCTCATAAAAATGATTGCTAATTCTAACATCATGATTATGCAGGTTCGTACTAAAAGGATGTTCACTTTCCCCCAATACCCCCTTGCTAAAATCAAACCCTACATACCCTGCAAGCCATTTACAAAATTCTCTCTGCTTTTCTATATCATATTTTGCCTTTGGTAAACGGTAATTCTTTTTGCTACTCTTTTTGACAATCTTTTGAATAAAGGGTACTAATTCTTTTTTGATTTGTTCAAAAAATTCATCCAACTTTTTCATAGTAAATCCTGGTTCATAATCCTCTAGCAAAATATCATACAATTCTATTTTTCTATCTTTCCCAGCTTTTTTCCGATACATGGCAAATTTTCTTTTATAATCTACAATTTCCTGCAAATATGGACTAAACACACTAAAATCATCTTTTTCCTTCGCTTTAGCCCATATATTTCCAGCTTTTGCTACTAATTCTGTATATGCCTGATATTCTTTTTGCGGAATAGGTTCCAGTTGTTTTATTACATTTTTCCACTCTTTTACAATCGCCTGCTCTATACCAAACAACTGGGAAAATTCCTTTTCACTATGAAGTTTTTCTAGCTTTTTTTTCACATCATCATTCACCATAGATTCCAAGTAGACATTTGACAACTCACCTATTATTTTTGCTGTCCATTCGGCTCCCATAGGAGGAGCTGAAGTTTCCTGATCCCACTCTAAAAGAGTCAATGCTGCCTTTGCTGCCATTCCTTTGTCCATATATGGTTTTATTTCATCAAATAATGTACTCATTTTCTTTTCATACCTTTCATTCTTGGTTATTATTAGTATAACGGATTTCTGCCATATTATCCATAGC
Organism: uncultured Clostridiaceae bacterium; assembly: GCA_947177415.1. Lineage (GTDB taxonomy): Bacteria > Bacillota > Clostridia > Lachnospirales > Lachnospiraceae > CAG-411. The sequence continues at coordinate 13,234 of CAMWUK010000039.1, read as the reverse complement.
TTTACGGTCTTAAATCCTCAATTTAGAACCTCATTTAATACTTTCGCAAGACAAGGCATAGTATTTCTTGCCTCTTCTACTGTTGTATTTTCATTTCCAAGTTCAATCAGTAAAAAACGTTCCCGTAAATGCATATTATACCGGTATCCCTTCAAATAGTTGCGGATGGTTAAATCAGGGTATAACTCCATTGCCTTTAATTTTACCTGTAATCCAAATGCCAGATTAGCTTCTAAATTCGGATTATATAAATAAGAAATATTTCCATTCTTATTTCTACTTAATCCATTAAAAATCATAAATTGGGCAGTTGGCTTTCCGTCAATTTCTGTTACACGTCTAAGATTACTGTTCACGCCATCTCTATGTAAATCAATTATAACTTGTATGGATGGGTTCTCCTCCAGTACTTTGGTAATTGCTGTAAGAGCCTGTGAGTATGCCTTATTTCGATCCGCCTTTCCATTTATGTAATCAAACTTTGTTTCATCATGTATTACCTGATACCCATACTTCTCTTCTAATATTTGTGCAAGGTATGTTCCTGTTGCAACAATAGAATCTTTTTTTGATGTCCCATCTGCAAAATATTCCGTTCCAGCATGTGTATGAAAGATAAGGATCTGTGGCTTATCTACCTTTTTTATAGAAAAATCTCTTTTCAAAAATTCTTCTACTTTAAAAACAGATTTATCTATACATGTAGTAGAATCTACAATGTAAAAATTATCTATTAAAAAATTTACTGTCTTTTTTTTCTTTAATTGCTCCACTAATGCATTTTTCTTTGCTGTTACTTTTTGTCCTTTTTCCTCTGCAGTAACAGTCTCTAACTTTTGATTCTCTTCTTTTTCTTTTGTCATTTCTTCTAATGCACTTTCTTCTTGGACAATCCAATTCTCTTCCTTTATTGCCTGTTTATTCTCCTTTTCCATATTCTCCAAATCTTTTTCATCTACATGTATCTGATTTTGGGCATAACATAATGTAAAAAGCTGTCCTTTCTTTTGAATGTCCTCCGGCATCCATATACCATACTTACTATTTTCTATTTTATTTACTTTTCTCCCATAACCTTCCATCAAAAACTGGTTAAAGACATATTTGATAACCCCCTCTTCACCTTTTGCCCCTAAGAACAAATCTCCTTGCCTTGTCCCAATGAATAGCATAAATACCATTACACTACCTACCATCATAAACATTTTTTTGTTTCTAATCATAAATTTCCCCCTTGTAAAAATCCTATGTTAACCGGGCTGTTACAAGTTCCAAACCTCAATGGGTTCTGTCCTATATTAAAGCTCCTCTCCTTTTTTGTTAACGATTAGTGTACTATTTATTTTATGTACTACCAAATATAATTATGAATCTCTTTCATTTTAATAGCTACTGTTCAATGGTAAATTGCAAAACAGTAGCTATTACCTTTTCTTATTTGTACCTTAGATGTAACTGTTCATGGTTCTGAACAGTTACCCTTAGATAATCATACTTTTTCACAGCATAATTGATTAATTGCCTCCGAAATAATTTCACTCATTTTATTTATTTCTTCGTCCACATCTTTTGTTGTCACAAACATGTTCTGCTCTTTACGGAACCGGATTTCTTTCAGAAACACCTGTACTTCCTCATCTGAAAATCCTGCCTGCAAAAGACTTTCTTCCACACGGTCTTCTACAATCGTTTCCGCATCTACGACTGTCGGTACTCCAATGGCAATTACTTCCACTCCCAATGTCTCTTTATTCAGTGCTTTTCGATTATTTCCCACTCCTGCCCCTGGGCAGATTCCTGTATCTGTAATCTGTATAGTCCGGTTAACCCTGCTTACGTTTCTCGCTGCAAGTGCATCAATTACAATAACCACATCTGGTATTATATTGTTAATAATCCCTTGTAAAATTTCCCTGCTTTCCATTCCAGTCTGTGCCATAACTCCAGGTGCCAATGCACATATTTCTAAAAAATGATTTCTTTCTTGAAATTCTTTTCCAAATTCCCGGATTAGGTGTCTTGTCACAAATAGCTGATCGATTACCTTTGGACCTAAAGCATCTGGCGTAATTTCACGATTTCCAAGTCCTACCACCATAATCTTTTCCTTTTTAACATTTCCAAAAAGTTTTTTTAACTGGCTACATGTAATTTGTTTCATACTATCTAAATCCATATCTTTTGTCTCAATAGTTATATAAGAGCCTATAGGTTTCCGCATTACTTCACTTCCATGTTTATCTTTAATCTCTACTTTAGATATTTTCACTTTTCCATTCTCCATGGTTTCCTCTTCTAAAACCACTCCTGTTATTTCTTTATTTCCTTCTATACTCTCTTTTTCCTCTAATGCCAAATCCGTCCGCTTCATTCTTATCCTCCTATTATTCAAAATACCATTCATATTCTGTATCTGTTCTTTGTAGTTTAGCCATACTACTATTCGTTACTGTTCTGTTACTGTTCACTCACAAGCTTGACACTTGCTGTCAAGCTATGTGCCAAGAACATAGAGTAGCCAAGAATCCAGCCTTTCGCCGAAGGCGAATTATAAATAGGCTGGATTCCGTTACTGTTTGCACCGTAGGTGTGAACAGTAACACTGTTCTTTATTTTTCCACAGATTGACAAAATTATGTATTGACAGAATGGAAAATATATACTAAAATTAATTAGTCTGTTTCCTTAGCTCGTCCGTGTCTGGGTTAAGGAATGGCAAAAACGCAAGAAAACAGTGATTATATTTGGAGGTGTAGAAAATTGGCTAATATCAAATCTGCAAAGAAAAGAATTAAAGTTATCGAAACTAAAACTGCAAGAAATAAAGCAATTCGTTCTAAAGTGAAAACTTCTATCAAGAAAGTAGAAGCTGCTGTTGCTGCAAAGGACAAAGAAGCTGCTGTTGCTGCTCTTAAAGCTGCTACTGTTGAAATTGATAAAGCAGCAAGCAAAGGTGTATATCACAAAAAGAATGCATCTAGAAAAATTTCCCGTTTAGCACAAGCTGTAAATAAGATTGCTTAATTTATTCATATAGAATATCAATTATATTTCCTATCACTATTCATGTGTTACGGAGATATGCAAAATAGAAAGCGGACTAAGCTGCGGTTCCTTTCAAAACAAAAAAAGAACGTCAGGTGTGGACGTTCTTTTTTTTGTGTACCATTACATCATCCAAAATTATACATTACCAAACTCGCTAAGTTCTAACCCTTCGTTTCTTTCTAATACTGTTTTGACACTCCATGGATGTGCAAAAATCAACAAAGGATTCCCCTTCAAGTCTTTAATTTTCTTAGTATCAGAAGTTACACTTAATGCACTTACATCTATTTCTTTGTTTACAATCCAGCGAATATGCTCATAAGGCAGCGTTTCCATCCGGATTTCCACATTATATTCATTTTCCAAACGGTATTTTAATACATCAAACTGTAGCACACCTACTACTCCTACAATGATTTCCTCCATTCCTGTATTAAACTCCTGGAATATTTGAATAGCTCCTTCTTGTGCAATCTGTTCAATCCCTTTGATAAACTGTTTTCTCTTCATAGTATCTACTTGACGAACTTTCGCGAAATGTTCTGGTGCAAAGGTTGGTATTCCTGCATATTGGATCTTATTACCAATTTTACACAAAGTATCTCCAATTGAAAAGATTCCCGGATCAAATACTCCAATAATATCTCCTGCATAGGCTTCTTCAATATGTTTTCTTTCTTGTGCCATCATTTGCTGTGGCTGGGACAGACGAACCTTCTTTCCTCCCTGTGTATGGTACACTTCCATTCCTGCAGTAAATTTTCCTGAACAAATACGCATAAAAGCAATTCTATCTCTATGTGCTTTATTCATATTTGCCTGGATTTTAAATACAAATGCAGAAAAATCTTCACTACAAGCATCTATTTCCCCTTCTTCTGTCTTTCTAGGCAATGGACTGCTTGTCATAGCAAGAAAGTGTTCCAAGAAGGTTTGCACACCAAAGTTTGTTAATGCAGATCCAAAAAAAACTGGTGACAATTGTCCCTGGCTTACTTTCTCCATATCTAGTTCATCACTTGCACCATCCAATAATTCAATTTCCTCTACTAATGTATCATGATTCTCTTTTCCAATTAACTCATCTAAACTGGCATCTCCTAAGGATACCTGAACGGTTTCTACTTCCTTTTGCCCATTATTTGCTGCCGTAAACCGGGATATGTTCTTTGTTTCTCTATCATAAACACCTTTAAAATTCTTACCAGAACCAATTGGCCAGTTTATCGGACAAGTGCGAATACCAAGAACTTCTTCAATCTCATCAATCAACGCAAAAGGATCATTTGCCTCCCGATCCATTTTATTGATAAAAGTAAAAATAGGAATACCACGCATCACACATACTTTAAAAAGCTTGATAGTCTGTGCCTCTACTCCTTTTGAACCATCAATTACCATCACTGCAGAATCTGCCGCCATAAGAGTACGGTAAGTATCTTCCGAGAAATCCTGATGCCCTGGTGTATCCAGAATATTAATACAATATCCATCATAATTGAACTGTAAAACTGAAGAGGTAACAGAAATTCCTCTCTCTTTTTCAATCTCCATCCAATCTGACACCGCATGCTTTGCAGTTTTTCTTCCTTTTACTGAACCAGCCAGATTGATGGCTCCTCCATATAATAAAAGTTTTTCAGTCAATGTGGTTTTTCCGGCATCCGGGTGGGAAATAATTGCAAAGGTTCTTCTTTTCTCTATTTCTTTCTTTAAATCTGCCACCTATTTTTCCTCCATTTCTTGCAAACATATATTAAACCTCTCAATTCTTGCTTACTACTTATATTTTACTAGTGTAGCGTATACAAAGAAATACGGACACCACACATTACCTTGGTGCCCGTACCTATTTTCAAGTACAGAGTTTAATTATTGGTTTAAATCTGCTTTTGTAATTTTCTTAATTTTAATCATATCGGCAGGTGCACCCTCTTGAAGAGATCCACCAGCAACAATTACTATAACATCGCCTTCTGCCAATTTTTCTGTCTCTACTGCTTTCTCTACTGCATAAGTAAATAATTTGTCAGAAGAATCAACTTCTTCAGATTTAATGGAAGTTACACCCCATGCTAAGTTAAGCTGTCTTGCTCCTCTTTCGCTAACAGTTGCTGCAATAATTGGGCAAGCTGGACGATATGCTGATAAATTCCATGCTGTCTTTCCAGATCTGGTTAATACAACAATAGCTTTTGCATCTAAGCTATGTGCTGCATCAATTGCTGCATTAGCAATTGCGTTTGTTGTATCATTACCAAGCTGTAACTGATGCTGATGGAACCATTCTTTATAATCAATAGATTTTTCTGTACTAAGAGCAATTTCAGCCATTGTCTTAACAGCAGCAGCAGAGTAGTCACCATTTGCTGTTTCACCTGACAACATAGTACAACATGTATTATCATAAATAGCATTTGCCACATCAGAAACCTCAGCTCTTGTAGGGCGAGGATTGCTTGTCATAGTCTCTAACATCTGAGTAGCTGTTACAACTAATTTACCTTTTCTGTAACATTTATCAATAATCATTTTCTGGTAAGAAGGTAATAAATGATATGGAACTTCTACTCCCAAATCTCCACGGGCAACCATAATACCATCTGATAAATCCATAATTTCATCTAAGTTCTCAATACCTTCCATATTTTCAATCTTAGAAATAATCATAACATCTTTTCCACCATTCTCATCTAAGATTTGACGGATAGCTGTTACATCTTCTGGCTTTCTAACAAAAGAAGCGGCTACAAAATCAATTCCCTGAGAAACACCAAAAATGATATCACTCTTATCTTTCTCTGTAAGATATGGTAATTTAATAGATACATTAGGAACGTTTACACTCTTCTTATCAGAAATCTTTGCAGTATTTTGTACTTTACAGACTACATCGCTTCCTTTTACTTCTACAACGTCCAAACCAACTTTACCATCATCAATTAAGATAAGATTTCCTGGCTTTACATCATTTGCAAGACCATCATAAGAAAGACAAACAAAGTCTTTGTTACCTGGCATATCTCCAGCCTTAAATGTGAAAGTCTGCCCTTTTTCCAACTCAACAGAACCTTCTTCAAATGTTTTTAAACGAATTTCTGGTCCTTTTGTATCCAAAAGAAATGGAATGTTTAAACCAGTTTCTTTACGAAGTCTCTTAATCTTGTCCATACGACCTTTATGCTCTTCATGGTCTCCGTGAGAGAAGTTTGTTCTCATACAGTTCATTCCATTTAACATCATTTGTTTCATTACTTCATCATCATGATCAAGAGATGGTCCTGCGGTACATATCATTTTTGTTTTTCTCATCTTATTATTACCTCTTCCTTATAAATTTTCTATATCTTTCTGTTTTATGAATAATTAAATCTCCATTAGATAATTCTTAACTATTCATACCAAAAACATTATATCTTATATTTTTCATTTCTACAATACAAAATATGGTATCGTTTTTTCCAATCCTTTCACAAAAAAACCGAGATTTTTCGTCAAAATGTAAAATTATTCATAAAATGGAATTTTTAACCACCTTTTTGCGTTTTCATATACAAAATTTTTGTAAAAAAAATGTTACATAACTAATTTTTTGCAATGCAGTGATTCCAAAACAATCTGTTATGTAACATTCTCTTCATAATTATATGAGGGGTATTAGGGGTTATAGGGTCTAAGGGGGGACACAATGAATAAGGCTTATTAAATACCAAGTAGAGGGGGGTACTCTTTGGTACAGCACTTACTCATTTCCTATGACATTATAATATCATATATTTTTAACAATGTCAAACACTTTTTTAAAATAAATTTAATTTTTTTGTAATATGTGTAACAGTTCAGTCATATAAAAGTATATGTATAAATTACATGAGGGAGCTTGCTCACAGAGTGCAATTTATACATATACTTTTATATGCTTAACGCCATACATGAATATTTTACTATAAAAGTCCTGACAAACGTCTGCATTTTGTGCAATCTTGCTTACAAAAAAATGCAGACATTTGGCTGGCTAAACTGTATGAGTATGTAGGGCAGTAGCCCGAAATACGAATACAGTTGGTGATTGCGGGAGTGCGAAGCACATAGCAATCGATTTTCATTCATAATATTCTTAGTGATGTATATTCTGGCAAAATATGAATGGCATGGGTGAACTGTTACTAATATGTTCTTGATACCTTGCTAAAAGTATTAAATTGTTTATTTTCTTTTCATTTCTAATTATAATTTCTATTTCACATTATAACCACTATCTCTTTTTTTATTCCTAACTATCCTATACTTTTTTTATAAAAGTCTACTTTAACATATAAAAAATCTTATTAGTTACTGTGAGCATCACAGGTGTGAACAATAATCTTATCTTATTAAATTCAAAACAAGCAAAAAAGAAATCTGACAAACAGATTTCTTTTCATATCCTGCGGAGTATGGGACTTGAACCCACACGTCTCAGAGACACATGATCCTTAGTCATGCCTGTCTGCCAATTCCAGCAACTCCGCATCTTCTATATTCTATTTTGAATAGAAAAACTCCCCGAGTTGGGCTCGAACCAACAACCCCACGGTTAACAGCCGTGTGCTCTACCATTGAGCTATCGAGGAATATATTAGCAACCATTTCACTAACATAGTATAAGATATCATATTTTCAATCGGCTGTCAAGAGAATTTTTACATTTAATTTTGTTAATTGGTAATAAAACCTTTGGTTTCTCTGTTGGCTTTTTTTTCATCCGTGTCATTATTCCTTTCTTACCCTTCAAATCTATACTTTTATAATAATAGCTTTATATGCTTATATAAAGATTTAGCTGGACTTTCATAACAAAATCTCCCTCATAATTACTAAAAAGAGGGAGATTGTTAAGATGTATTTAACTATGCTAACTTTCCTTTAGCAACTTCTACTAATGCTGTAAACCCTTCTGGATCGTTAATAGCCATTTCAGATAACATTTTTCTGTTCACCTGAACATCTGCTAATTTTAATCCATACATAAATTTGCTGTATGATAATCCATTCATTCTTGCTGCTGCATTAATACGGGCAATCCATAATTGTCTGAACTGTCTCTTTCTCTGCTTTCTACCTGCAAAAGACTCTGTTAACGCTCTCATTACAGACTGTTTTGCAACTCTGTACTGTTTTGAACGAGCTCCTCTATAACCTTTTGCTAATTTTAATACTCTATTATGTTTTTTCTTAGCGTTCATTCCGCCTTTTACTCTTGCCATTTATCGTTCCTCCTTACTGACTCTACCAAATTATAAATATGGTAAAATTTTCTTCATTGTCTTAACATTAGTTGCATCTACTGTGGTAGCCTTTCTAAGATTTCTCTTAACCTTTGCAGATTTTTTAGTTAAGATATGTCTTTTGTAAGCTTTATTTCTTTTTAATTTACCTGTTCCTGTTACTTTAAAACGCTTTGCTGCTGCTCTTTTTGTTTTTAATTTTGGCATAATATTTCCTCCTTGTTCTTTCCAACCTAATGGTTTTGTTTCTTAACTATGGTAAACAACTATTTCAGATTTCATCTTCTAATGATTCTGTTAATTGTCTTATGCATATTCTGCACCTTATCTTTTTTCTCCTAGAAACATAATCATGCTTCTGCCTTCCATCTTTGCAGGTTTCTCAATCACTGCAATATCTTCCAGTTTTTTAAAGAAGTCTTCCAATATCTGTTTGCCTACTCCCATGTGTGCCATTTCACGACCACGGAAACGTAATGCAACCTTTACTTTATCTCCTTTGGAAAGAAACTTTCTTGCCTGATTTGCTTTTGTATTCAAATCATTCACATCAATATTGGGAGATAAACGAATCTCTTTTACCTCTGTAACTTTTTGTTTCTTCTTTGCTTCTTTTTCCTTACGAGCCAACTCGTAACGATACTTGCCATAATCAACAATCTTGCAAACTGGTGGTTTTGCATTTGGTGCAATTTTCACCAAGTCCAAATCAGCTTCACGGGCAAGCTTCATTGCATCTTTCGAAGACATAACACCTAACTGCTCACCATCTTCTCCAATCAATCGTACTTCCCTATCTCTAATCTGTTCATTAATCATTAATTCGCTAATAGTTGTGCACCTCCATCACATTGTTTCATTACTTAGAACTTACACCTATAAATAGGCATCCCTTTTTCTCCTTACAAGCATTATGGTATCGTATTTTAGAATACATAAGTGTGCATTCATTTTTATTCAACCAGCTTTTTAAAAATTCCAATTGAACAAAAAACGTGGACAGCATAAACTATCCACGTATTATCTCATCATCGTTCCTTCTAATAATTCGAAATCTAACCTAAGTAACTGCCTCTTGCGTCCTTAGGTGAGAGTGGATACTCTGCTTGTATATCATGTTCTTTTCAACAACTATAACAGTCTATCACAATTATCATATATTGTCAATAGTTTTATTTTTTGCTACTGTTCACTCACAAGCTTGACACTTGCTGTCAAGCTATGTGCCAAGGACATAAAATAGCCAAGAATCCAGCCTTTCGCCAAAGGCGAATTTTATATAGGCTGGATTCAGTTACTGTTAGCACCATAGGTGTGAACAGTAACTATTTTTTTTGTTCCTCTTGTACCTCAACTTTACGAATCTCTTTTGTACGGATTTCTTTGCATATTTCATCAATAAAGACATCTAAAGACTTTTGTCCCTCATCTCCTAAATAACGGCTACGGACAGACACTAAACCTTCTTCCTCTTCCTTCTGGCCTACTACCAGCATATATGGTACTCTTGCAAGTCTTGTCTCACGAATCTTATATCCAATCTTCTCTGAACGTTGATCTACTGTGCAAAGAATTCCGTTTTCTTTTAGCTTTTCTTCCACTTTCTTTGCATAATCGTGGTATTTTTCAGAAATTGGTAAAACACGGACTTGTTCCGGACAAAGCCATGTTGGGAACAATCCTGCATATTTTTCAATTAACCATGCAAGAGTTCTTTCATAACATCCCATACTGGTTCTATGGATAATATATGGCCGGACCTTATCTCCATTCTGGTCTACATAATACATATCAAATTGTTCTGCCAAAATAGCATCCCACTGAATGGTAATCATAGTATCTTCTTTTCCATATACATTTTTAGCCTGGATATCTACTTTAGGTCCATAGAAAGCAGCTTCTCCTTCTTCCTCATAGAATGGAATTTCCAATTCATGCAATACATTTCGGATTCTTTGCTGTGTCTCTTCCCATACCTCTGCTGTTCCAATGTATTTTTCTGTATTGTTAGGATCCCATTTTGATAAACGATAAGTCACATCTTCTTCTACTCCAAGTGTTCTAAGACAATGTCTTGCCAAATCCAAGCATCCCTTAAATTCCTCATCCATCTGATCTGGTCTTACAATCAAATGACCTTCTGAGATAGTAAACTGACGAACTCTTGTCAGTCCATGCATCTCTCCTGATTCTTCTTTACGGAACAAGGTAGATGTCTCTCCATAACGAAGTGGTAAATCCCTGTAAGATTTCTGGCTTGCTTTATATACATAATATTGGAAAGGACATGTCATTGGACGAAGTGCAAACACTTCTTTGTCTTTTTCTTCATCTCCTAAAATAAACATAGAATCCTGATAATGATCCCAGTGACCGGAAATACGGTACAAATCGCTCTTCGCCATAAGAGGAGTCTTGGTACGTACATAACCACGCTTTTCTTCTTCATCCTCAATCCATCTTTGCATAGTTTGTATCATCTTGGTACCCTTAGGCATAAGGAGTGGCAATCCCTGTCCAATCACATCAACTGTAGTAAATAATTCCATCTCTCTTCCAAGTTTATTATGATCACGCTTTTTAATATCTTCCAAGTGTTCCATATAAGCATCCAAATCAGCTTTTTTTGTAAATGCTGTACCATATATACGGGTAAGCATCTTATTTTTTTCATCACCTCTCCAGTATGCACCAGAGGAAGATATCAGTTTAAATGCTTTAATTCCCTTTGTACTCATCAAGTGAGGGCCTGCACATAAATCAACAAATTCTCCCTGACGGTAAAAAGAAATTTCTTCTCCTTGTGGTAAATCCTCAATCAATTCAACCTTATATGGTTCATCCTTTTCTTTCATCAGTGCAATTGCCTCTTCTCTCGGCAAAGTAAACCGCTCAATTTTTGCACCCTCTTTTATTACTTTTTTCATTTCTGCTTCAATCTTATCAAGAGCTTCTCTATCAAAAGGCTCACAATCAAAGTCATAATAAAATCCTTCATCTATAGAAGGTCCAATTGCCAATTTTGCATTTGGATACAATCTCTTTACAGCTTCTGCAAGAACATGGGAAGTGGTATGGCGGTAAGCTGCAGCTCCCTCTTTATCTTGAAAAGTTAAAATACTAAGTTCGCAATCATGTTCTACTACATAACGTAAATCTACAACCTGCCCATTTACTATCCCAGCAGTTGCCATTCTTGCCAATCCTTCACTTATATCACTGGCAATATCTAAAACAGACATAGAATTCTGATATTCTTTTTGTGTTCCATCTTTTAAAGTAATCTTCATCATTACTAACTCCTTTCCATAGCCAGATGTATAACAAAGTGGGCAAGCCCACATCAACTCCCCTAACCCCTCATTTATGAGGGGATTGCACACTTTTCGTGCCAGATGCGTGTTGCATGTTTTTTGCAACAATATTCCTTACGCATCTGTGCACATCCTAAGCGGAGCGTTTTTACTTTATAGGACGAACTTTCGTATAAAACACTCATGCCTCGCAAGCGAGGCACCACCATGAATGAAAGTTGATTGCTACATGCTACGCACTCCCGCAATCACCAACTGTATTCGTATTCTGGGCTGTCGCCCTACATACTCATACAGTTTAGCCAGCCAAATGTCTATATTTCTTTGCAAGCAAGCTTGCATCAAATATAGACGTTTGTCAGGACTTTCATAGTAAGTAAAAAAATCCCTTCCGGCAAAATACCGGAAGGGACGAATATACAAAATATCGTGGTTCCACCCTTCTTGTCATAGGCAAACTATGACCACTTCATTCTAACGATAACGGTGTCACCGAGCTGGTTTGCAGCTACTCCGAGGTGGTCTTCAGATATATCCTATTAAAGCAATCACACCAATTATGCTTCTCTCTGAAATATTCCATATCCTACTCTTCTCATCCTTGCATTCACATTATACATCTTACTTCTGCTGATTCTCATTATATGCATTCTTATTTTTTTTGTCAAGTATATTTTTCGTTACTGTTCACAGGTAGTACTTTGCACGTTACTGTTCACTCACAAGCTTGACACTTGCTGTCAAGCTATGTGCCAAAAACATAGAACAGCCAAGAATCCAGCCTTTCGCCAAAGGCGAATTATAAATAGGCTGGATTCCGTTACAGTTTGCACCATAGGTGTGAACTGTAACTATTTTTCACCCCACTGCTTATCTTTGGTGACAGTTGCCTCCTCTAGCTTGAGATACCGTTCCAAAATTCCTGCTGCATCACGTATAAGCTGGATACATGGTCTTTTTTTATAGTAACTTTCTGTTCTTTCTTCTGGTTTTGTATCAGTAAAATCTTTTTGCTTATCCAATCCTAATAATTCTCTGCAAATAATAGATCCACCACTTCTTTTTTTAAACTCTGCTGCCAATTTCTGTACAGTATCATAATTTGCCTTTTTTCCCTCTGGATCTCTCCCTTTGGTTGTGCCACATTCTAATCCTGCAACCAGAAGCATTCCTGATACCGTTCCACATACTTCTCTCATTCTTCCCATACCAGCACCAAATGAACTAGATATACGAAGTGCCAGTTCCTGATCCAATCCATATATATCTGCAAATGCTAAAAACACAGATTGTGAACAGTTATACCCTTCCCGGAAAAACTTTTCTGCCTTATCTTGTCTTTTTCCCATACTTATCTCTCCTCTCATTCATAATAGGAATGGGCAACTGCATATATATACAGTTACCCACTTTATCATCATTTTATCCAATTGTGCCATCATCATCTTGACTTGGCACTTCTGGTGCTTTTGTTGGTTCTGGTGCCTTAGTAACTACCGGTGCCTTGGTTGGTTCTGGTGCCTTGGTTGGTTCTGGTGCCTTAGTAACTACTGGTGCCTTAGTAACTACCGGTGCCTTGGTTTCTACTGGTGTTTTGGTACTTGG
>CAMWUK010000038.1 GCA_947177415.1 uncultured Clostridiaceae bacterium | reverse complement strand
AAGAGACATAGAAAGGGTAATATAAGGAAATGAGAAGAACTAAAAAGTGAATATAAGCCAGTTATTTTAGGAAGAAGGTGATAGTTAATGGCACAAGAACAAAGTATTAAAAAAAATTATATATACAACACATTTTATCAAATACTAACCCTTGTTACACCATTGATTACCACACCATACTTATCCCGGGTTTTAGGGGCAGATTGTATTGGTATACAAAGTTATACAGCATCTATTGAAAGTTATTTTTTCTTATTTGCAACTCTTGGTACGGCAACTTATGGACAACGGGAAATAGCAAGATTTCGGGATAATCCCAAATTGGTAAGCAAAGCATTTTGGCAGATTGAAATTATTACAATTATCAGCACTTTGATTTGCTTAGTGGGTTGGTTTATTCTGGCTTTAAGCAGTAGGGAGTATGGTTCTTATTATCTTGTTATGACATTTACTGTTTTAGGGGCAGCTCTTGATATTACATGGTTTTATGAAGGATATGAGAGATTTAATATTATTGTTACAAGAAATACATTAATTAAGATATTGGGAATTGTTATTATCTTTATATTTGTAAGAAGTAGAGATGATTTGTTGTTATATATTGGTTTAAGTTCTTTTTTAGGAATGTTAGGGCAATTATCCATGTGGGTTCCTCTGAAAAAGTTTATTATAAAAGTGCCTTTGAAGGAACTGGAATTTAAGGAATCGCTGAAACAAGTGTGGATTTACTTTGTTCCAACGATTGCAAGTACAGTATACACTATGTTAGACAAGACAATGTTACAATGGATTACAAAAGACAAATTCCAAAACGGATATTATGAGCAGGCGAACAAGTTCATAAATATGGGGACTGGTTTGATTTGCTCTTTAAATACGGTTATGTCTTCCCGTATGTCATATTTATTTGAAAAGAAAAGAAAAGAAGAGATAAAAGAAAAATTGGCAATGAGCATGGATTATATTTTATTGCTTGGTATATTAATCTGGTTTGGTCTTACGGGTACTGCAAAGGGATTGATTCCTTGGTTTTGTGGTAAGGGTTATGAACCGGTTATTTCTTTATTGATGATATATAGTCCTTTGATTTTGATCATAGGAATTAGCAATTGTCTGGTTCGTCAACTGTTAATTCCAAGTGGACAAAGAGCAAGAAGTACAAAGGGAATTATTTTAGGAGCTGTTATCAATATGGTAATTAATTTAATTTTAATTCCTTTTTTAGCTGCGAAAGGAGCAGCGGTTGCATCTATTGTGGCTGAATTAAGTATAGTTGTGATTTTTATGTATATGAGTAGGGAATATTTGGAATTAAAGAAATTTGCAAAAGGGTTGTTTTTAAGACTATTTTCTGCTGGAATTATGTTAATTGTATTACTAAAGTTAGGAGATTTATGGACACCAACTCTTATCTATACTTTGTTAGAGGCAATGATTGGTACAGGAATCTATTTTTTTGTTTTGATAGTGTTAAGAGATAGGATGGTATTTGAATTGTTAGGATATGTGGTTCGAAGAATTTGGGAAAAATAGGAAAATACATTATACAATATTATTGCTAACTCAACTTTTCCGTAAACCACTCACTATGGTGTGTTTATGAAAAAGCAGTGTCTTCGGATATCAGACTCTGCTGATATCATAACACATGATTAACCAAATTGAAAATGTAACTGTAAATTGTATAGGTGGGAATTGGATGCGGGGGAATTCCCCATAGATGTCCTTATCACTATATCAGTAAAAGAATAAGTTTGTAAGTTGTTACTTTTTTCAAACTTATTATATTAGGAGGATTAATACGAGAAATGAATAGCAAAAAAAAATATTAGCAGACAGATACAAACAAACCATAAGAAGACATTAATTGGAATTATAATTTTAGTACTATGTGCTGTGTGTTGTGGATATGTAGTTATAAAATTTATTGCTCATGAAAACAGCCAAAATCAGCGTATTAGTGATTTACAAGGGGAAGTGTCAGTTTTATCTGCCTCATTAAATGCATATATGTCTACAGAAAAAGTTGAATGGTTTGATGATACATTTAATTATTTGGCAATTGGGAATAGTATTACTAAGCATGGAACTGGTGATTCATGGTGGAATGAGGTAGGAATGGCAGCAACAGATGAGGAACATGATTATTATCACCTTGTTTTAAAGGGGTTAGAATCACAAGGAAAAAATGTTACAAGCTATGTTCAAAATTTTGCAACATGGGAAGCACAAAGTAAAGATAGAGATGAAACTTTTATGCTGATTGATTCATATCTAGATGATGAAATAGACCTTGTTACAATTCAATTAGGAGAAAATGCCTCTGACTTAACAACTTTTAAAGAGGACTACATATCTCTTATAAATTATATAAAACAAAAAGCTCCTAAAGCACAACTTATTATAGTTGGTGATTTTTGGGAAAATGGTAATAGAGATAGTATGAAGGAAGCTGTAGCATCAGAATGTGAAGTAACGTATGTCAGTTTAGCAAAGATAAAAAATAATACAGATTATCAATGTGGTGTGGGGGCTATAGTTTATGATGCACAAGGAAATGAACATACTGTTGAACATGAAGGAGTAGCAGCTCATCCTAACAATAGGGCAATGGAGTACATTGCGAATACAATACTTAATAATGTTCATGGTTCCAGATAGTTACGAAATAAACTAGATGGATGAATTAAAGAATACCTATACGAATTTCCAGCTATTCTTTTCTTTTACCAATAACAAAAAAGAACTTTATGGAAGGAAAAACCAGAGAAATGAATACCCAAACCAACTCTTCCTTTTTGGAATTACAACCTAAGCTGAAAGATTTGAATCTCTCAAACAGTTTCCTGTTTGGAGAAGTTATGTGGGATGAGGAAACCAGCAAAGATGTATTAGAAATTATATTGCAAAAAGAAATACGAAAAGTAGTCATTGTCAACAAAGAACAACATTTGGATTCTGACATAGACCATAAAGGAATCCGGCTTGATATTTATCTGCTTATTTGATTTGTTTGGCAAAGATAAATTCTGCTATACTTTTTTGAGGAAAGGTGTGCAGAGGACTTAAGTTTAAAACTAGAAGACGGAACCAAGAAAATATTTCTAAATACAAAAGGGAAGAACACAAACGAAGTTCCGGCTGAACTAATAGAATTTCTAAAACTAATAGAAAATACGAATATAAATCGAAGTGAACTAAGATGTGGAAAGCTAAAGCGTTTACATCAGCGTGTGAAGACTGTGAAAAATAATAAGGAAGTGGAGGCGAGGTATATGACGATGTTATTGCATGATAAAGAAATCGCAATGGAAGCAAGAGAAGAAGGACGAAATGAATTGGTACAGAACATGTTGTTAGAGAATATGAATATTTCTTTTATTGTGAAGATATCAAAACTTCCAGAAGAGACAGTTAGGGAGATAAAAGGCAAACTGGTAAAGGAAGGAAAATGTTATGGCAAGAACAATATCAATAGGTAATCAGGACTTTGAAAGCATACGAAAAAATAATTATTTTTATATTGATAAAACATATTTTATAAAGGAATGGTGGGAGAGTGGTGATACAGTCACCCTAATCACCCGTCCAAGACGTTTTGGAAAAACGCTGACCATCAGCATGTTGGAGCAGTTCTTCTCTAATCGTTATGCTGACCGCAAGGATCTGTTTGAGGGACTCTCTGTTTGGAAAAATTTAGAATACCAAGAGTTACAGGGAACTTACCCGGTAATCAGTCTTTCTTTTGCTAACATTAAATAGATGAATTATCAGAGTACAAAAGAACGTGTTTGCCAGTTAATTTCTGATTTATATAGTAATTACCGGCTTCTTCTTGATAGTGAACGGTTAGATGATACAGAAAAAGATTATATAAGGGAAGTAATAAAATGCCAATGTCATATACCAGAAAATATAGCAACCATGGCAATTCATAAACTGTCGAATTATCTTTCCAGACATTTTGGGAAAAAAGTCATTATTCTATTAGATGAATATGACACACCTATGCAGGAGGCCTATGTGCATGGCTATTGGGAGAAATTAGTAGCATTTGCTAGAAATCTATTCAATGCAACCTTTAAAACCAATCCTTATTTGGAACGTGCCATAATGACTGGAATAACAAGGGTGAGTAAAGAATCTGTTTTTTCTGATTTGAATAATCTGGAAGTGGTTACCACGACTTCTGAAAAGTATGCGGATTGTTTTGGTTTTACGGAAAAAGAGGTATTTGAAGCACTTAGCCAGTTTGGTTTATCAGATAAAAAGGAAGATGTAAAACATTGGTATGATGGTTTTAATTTTGGTAATATCTCTGATATTTATAATCCATGGTCGATTATTAACTATCTGGATAAAAAACAGTTTAAACCTTATTGGGCGAATATCAGTTCCAATAATTTTGTTGGGAAATTAATCAAAGAAGGAAACTATGAGTTAAAAATGATCATGGAGGATTTGCTTCGGGGAAACGTATTCTATACAGAATTGGATGAACAGATTGTATTTAGTGATTTAGATGAAGATGAAAATGCAATCTGGAGCCTTCTGGTTGCCAGTGGATATTTGAAAGTACAGAATGTGGAACAAAATATAGATAAGGGTATTTTTATGTATGAACTTAAGCTTACCAATATGGAAGTCCTCTTTATGTTTCAGACAATGATTAAAAACTGGTTTTCTAAGGCAGGCAAAACTGCTTACAATGATTTTATCAAAGCTCTATTGCAGGGGAATGTAAAGGCAATGAACACTTATATGAACAGGGTGGCATTGAACACCTTTAGCTACTTTGACACAGGAAAGCATCCTTCGGAATATACAGAGCCGGAACGGTTTTATCATGGCTTTGTTCTTGGGCTGATGGTAGAGCTGGAAGACCGGTATAGTATTTTGTCCAACCGGGAAAGTGGTTTTGGCAGATATGATGTGATTTTAGAACCGAAAAACCAGAAAGATGACGGGATTATTATAGAATTTAAAGTTCGTGATGAGGAAGATGAGAAAACCCTTTCTGATACAGTCTCTGTAGCACTAAAACAGATTGAAGAAAAAAAATACACAGCAAATTTAATGGCAAAGGGAATTACAAAGGATAAAATCCAAAAGTATGGATTTGCATTTGAGGGAAAAAAGGTTTTGATTGGGCAACAAATTGTTAAAAACATTGAGAATAAATAAGAAGAGTGGTAATTTACAATGTTGAAATGTAGGTGGAAAACAGATATAATATAGCTAAAATGTACTCTGGGAAATCAGCTATGCTGATTTCCCAGAGCGAGTGGAAGAAACTCTTTAGAACTACTCCTTATGTGGAATATAATTTTTCTATGTTTACAGAGAGTTCAATGGAATTGTATAATGAGGCAGAGATAATACTTGAGGATAATTAGTTATGAAATTTAACGGCAAAAGAATACCTATATTATATTTATCTGCTTATTTGATTTCTTTTATTGTGAAGATATCGAAACTTCCGGAAGAGACAGTTAGGGAGATAAAAGACAAACTGATAAAGGAAGGAAAATTAAAAGAATCGAACCACGGTTGAAAGGAATGATCAATAATATGAATGCTTTAGAAAAAGAAGATATTTATACCATAGAAGATATTTTTGCATTACCTGATAAAGAAAGAGCAGAATTGATTGATGGAAATATATGAAAGAAGTAGTCTTGCTATAAATTCTTTGTCAAATCATGTAAAATTTTTTGGAGGCTGGTAATGAATAAATGGAGTGTTCATGTTGAAAATTTTGGTAAGATAAAAAAAGCTGATGTAGAGGTGGCACCGCTTACCTTTTTTTTGGGTGATAACAATAGTGGAAAGAGTTATATTATGACATTAATCTATGGATTATTAAATCTTCGTTTGCATTTTAACCAATATTATCTTTGCACAGATACAGAGGAATATGCAAAATGTGCATCTTTTCTCGAAAGTAAATTAAATGAATTAGAAGCAGGTAAACAGTATAACTTTGTTCTTACGAAAGAAGAGATGCATAGCTTTGAAGCTTTGTTGAATTTTATTTTGAAAGAAAATTTAGATAAATTTATTTTGGAATTATTTAACCAAAGTATATCAATTGATGCATTATCTGTTCATTTCTTGGAGGATAATAGATTTGAATTTTTATTAGATTCAGATATGGACGAGTTCATACTTATTCGGTGCTATAAGGAAAATAGAGAATTACGTCCAGGATATGGAACTTTAATGTGCCAAAGAACAAATGATGAAAAAATCTCATTTTTTATATGTTATATTCTTGAGAGTTTATTACAAAGAGATTTTTCTAATAATTTTGAAGAAAATGTAATGTATTTACCAACCGCCCGAACTGGATTTTTGTTGACATATAAATCTATTGTGGGTCAGGCAATGTATGACAAATTTAACATACAATCCCAAGAGAAAAATCTATTAACCCGCCCTACTGGTGATTTTTTGTCTGTACTTAGTTCTATGATGGTTAATAATGAAAAAGAAAAATTTGAAGATATTATTGATTTTATCCAGAGAGAAATGCTATATGGTAAAATTAGTGTAGCGGATTTGCCAGCCCATGATATATTTTATCAACCAACGGATTCTGAAAAATCTTTGCCTATGTATCTATCTTCTGGTGTTGTAACAGAATTAACACCAATTGTGGTGTTTTTGAAATATTGTAATATAACAACATTTCTTATAGAGGAGCCCGAAATTTCACTACACCCTGAACTTCAATGGAAGATGGCAAAATTGTTGATACGGTTAGCAAATCATGAAGTTCCTGTTTTTGTAACTACACATAGTGATTTGATTATTCAACATGTGAATAATATGCTAAAATTGTCGAAAGTGAAAGAAAAAAGAGAAAGTGTTATAGTATCTGGTTATGAAGAAATTGACTTAATAAATGAGGAAAAAGTGAAGATTTATCAATTTAATACAACAGAAGAGAACCAGACAGAGATTCAAAAAATTATTTGTAGTGATTATGGTTTTGAAACAATGACATTTTATAATACTTTAAAACAGCTCAGTAATGAAATTGATGAAATTGAAGGATATATGGAGGAAGAATGAACAAGGATAGACTAAAGATAAGGTTAAGTAAGGAGACCATTTTTTGAATTTGAATAATAAAAAAACAGATGTAGATTTAGAAAAAGGAGAATATATTTATGCAATGGGGAAAACTAAGAGAGAACAGATATCCAGCAGATATTTCAATATACACAAAAGAGGGGATGGTTTTAAAAGAAAAGGGATTATTAGTCGTTAATGAACAAAACAAGATTCTTGCTTTTGGAAATGAAGCAGAAGAAGTTATGAAAAATCCCTATGCAGGAGGTATTCTAATATCACCATTTTATCAAGGGAGAATGTTTGATTTTCCAAGTGCTTTGTCGCTATTAAAGAATTTATTAAAAAAATGTGATTGTGACAAGCGGAAATATAAAAAATGGGCGGGGATTATGATTCCAGAAGGGAGCAGCAGCATAGACAGGAAAGCCATAGAAGAATTGAGTATCTATCTACATATAAAAAATTTACTAATCATAGAGGATAAAGACGAAGATATTCCGCTGCTTTTTGAGACTCCAATGATACAGAATCACAAGATTGAATTGTTAATTAAAATAGGAACAGATAATCCGGCTATGTATGCAAAGGAAATGGCACAAGATTTATTATATTATATAGAGAAAAATAAATTGGATAAAGAGGAGATAATAAAAATATTGCAAAAAGAAAAGTAGTAAATGCGTGTTTCTACCTGAATAGTTACAGAAAATTTTTTAAAAACACAAAAAAAGTACAAAAAAAATACAAAAAAAGATAATATAATGAACATGAAGTGTAAATTATATTGTTACAAAATTTGTTATGCTAATATAGAGGATAAAGAGGAAAATAGAAGAAGGGTAAGGTTACAAATTATGAAGTTTGATTATTTAGTTGTAGGAGCTGGGTTATATGGTGCGGTTTTTGCCAGAGAAGCAGTACAGTCTGGGAAAAAAGTACTTGTTATTGACAAACGGAATCATATTGCTGGTAATGTATATACAGAAGAAATAGAAGGTATACATGTGCATAAGTATGGAGCACATATTTTCCATACCAATAATAAGAAAGTGTGGGAGTATGTGAACCAATTTGCAGAGTTTAACCGGTTTACCAATTCTCCAGTGGCAAATTATAATGGAGAGTTATTTTCCCTGCCCTTTAATATGTACACTTTTAATAAGATGTGGGGAGTAGTGACCCCAGAAGAGGCTGCTGCAAAGATTGAAGAGCAGAAAAAAATTGCTGGTATTACAGAACCAAAGAATTTAGAGGAGCAGGCAATCAGTCTGGTTGGAACAGATATTTATGAGAAGCTGGTTAAGGGTTATACGGAAAAACAATGGGGAAGACCATGTACAGAGCTTCCTGCTTTTATTATTAAACGTCTGCCAGTCCGATTGACTTTTGACAACAATTACTTTAATGCATTGTATCAGGGGATTCCAATTGGAGGATACACAAAGATGGTTTCTAATATGCTGGAAGGGATTGAGGTTCAGCTGGGTGTGGATTATCTGAAGAACAAAGAAGAATATGATGGTATGGCAGATAAGATTATCTATACAGGACCAATTGATGGCTATTTTGATTATAAATTGGGAGCTTTAGAGTATCGTTCGGTTCGTTTTGAAACGGAAACTCTGGACATGCCGAACTTCCAAGGAAATGCTGCGGTTAATTATACGGATTCAAAAACTCCATGGACCCGGATTATAGAACATAAATGGTTTGAATTTGGTAAAGATAAAAATGGAGAGGATTTGCCTAAGACCATTATTAGCCGGGAATATTCTTCTGAGTGGGAATTAGGAGAAGAACCTTACTATCCGGTAAATGATGAAAAAAATAATGAAAGGTATATAGAATACAAAAAACTTGCGGAAGCTGAAAAAAAGGTTATTTTTGGTGGAAGACTAGGTGAATATAGGTATTACGATATGGATGTGGTTATTGCATCAGCTTTAGATATGTGTCAAAAAGAATTGTAGTTTCTTTTCAACTGTGTTATACTTAGTTACAGTTTTGCGTTAAAATGTAGTACTGTTCACTCTTAGTTGTGATAGCAGCGGTCTGCAATACAAAATGTGAATAATTGAGGATAAAGAGTTACAGTTCACACCTACGGTGCAAACTGTAACGAAATCCAGCCTATTTGTAATTCGCCTTTGGCGAAAGGCTGGATTCTTGGCTATTCTACATTCTTGGCACATAGCTTGACAGCAAGTGTCAAGCTTGTGAGTGAACAGTAACGATAAAGATTCGTATCAAAAGAACAATAATTAGAAAGGCATGATAAAAAGATGAAAAAGGTTATCATTATAGGGGCGGGACCTGCTGGACTCACTGCAGGATATGAGCTTGTGACAAAATCAAAGGACTATGAAGTAATTATTTTGGAAGAAACGAATGAGATTGGTGGTATTTCAAGAACTGTAAAGTATAATGGAAACCGTATGGATATCGGTGGACACCGTTTTTTTTCAAAAGATAGGGAAGTTACCAATTGGTGGGATAACCTTATGCCAATGCAAAGTAAACCTTCTTATGATGATAAAAAATTAGGAAGGATTTGGGAATTGCCGGAACAAGGACCTGATCCGGAAGTGGATAACAGAGTAATGCTAAAAAGAAACCGTGTTTCCAGAATATATTACAAGAAGAAATTTTTTGATTATCCAGTAAAGATGAATCTAAATACCATAAAAAACATGGGATTTGGAACAACAATGGCTGCGGGATTTAGTTACCTTGGTTCAGTTGTTGCCAAGAAACCGGAAGATTCCTTGGAGAATTTTTATATTAACCGTTTTGGACGGAAATTATATTCTATGTTTTTTGAAGGATATACAGAAAAATTGTGGGGAAGACATCCAAGCAATATTTCTGCAGATTGGGGAGCACAGCGTGTAAAAGGATTGTCTATTGTGGCAATTTTAAAGGATATTTTTTCAAAAATTCTACCAGGAAATAAAAATAGAAAAGTTGAAACTTCTTTAATTGAAGAATTTAGTTATCCAAAATATGGACCCGGACAGCTTTGGGAAGCTGCTGCAGAAGATTTTGTAAAAAATGGTGGAATTTTGAAAAAAAATGCAAAGGTTGTGTCTGTGAATACCAAACAGGGGAAAGTAGTATCTGTAACTTATGTTATGGATGGACAGGAGATTACAGAAGAAGCAGATTATTTTATTTCCTCCATGCCACTGAAAGATTTGGTAGAAGGTATGAATGATGTGCCTGCGAAAGAACAGGAAATTGCAAAGGGACTCCCTTATCGTGATTTTGTAACAGTTGGTCTGCTTTTACCCAAATTGAATCTCAAAAATGAAACAACACTTAAAACTCTTAGCAATATAGTTCCAGATTGTTGGATTTATGTGCAGGATGTGGGCGTAAAATTAGGACGTATCCAGATTTTTAACAACTGGTCACCATATTTGGTGGAGAAGCCGGAAGATACCGTGTGGATTGGATTAGAGTATTTTTGTACGGAGAATGATAAGTTTTGGAATATGTCTAAGGAAGAATGGACAGATCTTGGTGTAAAAGAATTGATTAGTATGGGTGTTATTAATGATGCAGGGCAGGTTATGGATTCTCATTGTGAGAAAGTAAAAAAGGCATACCCGGCATATTTTGATACATACAGCGAGATAGATACTTTAATTTCTTATTTAAATACTTTTGGTAATTTGTACTGTGTAGGACGTAATGGCCAGCATCGCTACAATAATATGGATCATTCTATGGTCACTTCTTTTGAAACTGTAAAAAATATTCTTAATGGAACAACAGATAAAACAAATATTTGGAATGTAAATACGGAGCAGGAGTATCATGAGGAAAAATAGAATAATAAAATATATAGATTTATTGAGAGAATTGGATAATAGCATATATACAATTATAGCATGTATTCTTATCTGGACTTTGGGAAATATAGGTATGATGTCTATATTTGTCCAAGATAGGGTAATGGGAATAGGAATCGTATTCTTTGCCTTTGCATTATACTTCTGGTATGTGTATCAGCCAAGAAAAGATGAGGAGAAGGCACTTCGGAATCTCTTGCTGTTTTTTGGTTTTTTAGTTCGTGTAATATATATATGGTCTGTTCCAAATGATGTTAGTTCCCATGATTTAGGTCATGTAGTAGATACTGGAGAGGTTACGGGAGGACATCTTGGATATATCAGTTATATTTATCATTATGGTAAGATACCAGATATAGATCCACGAACGGTGTGGGCATATTATAATCCACCATTATATCATATATTGTCTGTGATTTGGTTAAAAATAAATATAAGCATTGGAATTAGCTGGGAACAATCTGCAGAGAATTTACAAATTTTAACTTTATTATATTCTTCTTTGGCAGTGGTAGTATTCGAAAAGATTTTAGACGAATGTTCCATAAAAAATAAAAGGAAGAATCTACTTCTTTGCTTTTTTGGAACATTTCCAATGCTTATTTGGTTCTCGGGCTGTTTAACAACGGATTCTTTGGTATTACTTTTTGCACTTTGTATTATGTTATATACCATTCGCTGGTATAAGAAACGAGATGTAAAAAACATTGTGATTCTTGCTTTTTGTATTGGTTTGGGAATGATAACAAAAATTAGTTTAGGGCTTTTTGCATTTAGTGTAGGAGCTGTTTTTATCCTTGTTTTTATAGAGACCGTTCGTAGGGATAAGACTGCAATACGAAGGTGTATGATACAATTTTGTATATTTCTGCTTATCTGTGCACCAATTGGGCTGTCATGGACCGTTCGTAATAGTGTTAGATTTGATATGGAAGCAGATTATGTGCAAGATATTGGAGGCGAAAATTCAGGACAATACATTGGTAATGTTCCTTTGGTAGACAGAATAGGAATACCATCTATTGCACAAATAAATTATCCAAAGTTACAATATAATCCAGAAGTTGATACCAATATTTGGATGACTTTATTCCGTACTGCCATATATGATGAAGGAAATGCCTTATCTTTTGATGGCGATATAGCATCAAGGATAGGTATAGCAGACGTGTTTATAAATATTTTTATTGCAATACTCATGTTGTTACTATTTATTATTATGATTGTGAGAAAAAGTGAAGTATGGAATTTGGCTGGGAAGTTATTCTTTGGTATTACATATCTTGTTTTTATGATAAATTATATTAAGTTTTGTTTTGATTATCCGCAAATCTGTACAATGGGTTTTCGGTATATTTCATTTATAGTAATTATACCTATGATAGGAACAGGATTGTTTTTGGAAAAGAAGGAAAATAATATTTTGATGAATTTTCTTACATTTCTTTGTTTACTTGGAAATGGATTGGCAACTTTGTTGTATTTAAAACATTGTATATTTTTTTAGAATAAGAAAATTGATTCTAAATAGGAGGATTAAGAGTCGTGAATAATAAGAAAATTGGGAAATGGTTTCTTCTTGTTATAATACCTGTCCTAATGGAACTTTTTGTATTTAATTATCAATTTTGGATTACACATATTGGAGTTTATCCTAAGGAAAGTATGTATACATCAACAGATATAAAATTTAGTGAGGGTTTTTTGGTAGATGGGGAAAATGTTGTAATTCAGGATGTGTCTAATTGTACATTAACATTGGGAAATATTGACAAGACGGTACATTCGGTGTATTTTGACATTATCAAAAGGGACTTAGAAGAAAAAAACGAAAATACAAAAGTGATTTCCTGCCATTTGTCTATAAAAGATGATGGAAATATGGCATCCTATTATTCAATTCCAGATAATGGGGCAGCATATAAAATTGTACCAACAGAGAAAAACAGTAAATGGGTTCGGATTCATCCTTATGGTAAACTTCAAGGATTGCAAATTAGTTTGGATCAGGAATCCATACAAACAGGAGAGACTATTCAGATAAATAGTATAACACTAAATGGGAAACATCCTATGAATTTTTCTCTTATCCGTTTCCTTGCTCTTTTATTTGGAATTGTATTCTTTGCATTATTTCGGGGAAGTAGCAAGTACTATAAAATTTGCTTTACCGATATGTCAAAGAACAAAAGAACTCTAATGGTATGTGTTATGGTAGCCGTTCAAATATTGATTTTCTGGTGGATGGGACAGATTACTTATGATTTTTCTAAAGATTATGATGTTGGTGCCGGAAATGAATATCATTTTTTAACAGAAAGCTTGGCAGAAGGACATACATGGCTGAAACAAGAACCTCCTAAGTATTTACAGGAGATGGACAATCCTTATGATAATACTATGCGTTACCAGTATTATGAGGAGACTGGAGAATGGTATCAGTGGGATGCGGCATATTATGAAGGGAAATATTATGTATATTTTGGAATAATCCCTGCTTTGTTATTTTATTTACCATATTATCTTTTGACAGGAAATATGCTATCCAATACAATAGTAGTATTTTTTGCAGCAGCAATATCTATGATATTCTTGGCAAGACTTTTAAAAGTCACAGTTGAGCGGTATTTTCCCAAAACATCTGTATTGACCTTTGGGTTACTGTTATGGGTATCCATGACTACTTTTGGATTTATTAACTTATTTCGAAGTGTACAGGTATATGAGGTTGCAATAGCTGTCGGATTAATGTTTGCTATTGCAGGATTGGATTTATGGGTGGAGTCTGTACAAGATGATAAAGTGCTTAGCAAGGTAAAGCTATTCTTTGGTTCACTTTGCATTGCATTAGTAGCAGGATGCCGACCGGGAATTGTATTAATTGCATTTACTTCATTTGTTATTTTTAGAAAATTTCTTATACAGAATAAGAAAATCTGTTTACACCAACATAGAAAAACATTGTTTATTTTTGCGATTCCATTTGTAGTTGTAGCAGCAGGCCTTATGTATTATAACTATATCCGGTTTGGTTCACCTTTTGATTTTGGTGTGAATTATAACCTAACCACAAATGATGTAACAAAAAGGGGATTTTCTTTCGGCAGACTGCCTATTGGAATTTTTGAATATTTATTTAGCCCATTATCTGTAAATGGTATTTTTCCATATCTACAACTAAAAAATGTGGTATCTGCGTATATGGGTAAAAGTATTGTGGAAGAGATGGCAGGCGGTTTGTTTTGGATCTATCCCTTTTTAATGATTGGTTTTTTGCCATTGATAAGAAAAAAAATACGCAAACAATATCCTATGGTATCCATATTTTCTTTTGTAATAATGGCAATTGGTGGTGTACTTGTTGTGGTTGACACAAATTCTGGCGGTATCTTAAGCCGTTATCAAGCTGATTTTGCAATGTTTTTTATTATTGCAGCGGTTCTTTCTGTGTTAATGCAAGAGGGAATGTGGTTTAGTAAAAAAGAAATGACAGAAAATTTTTATGATGAAAATGTTGTGTTGTGGCGAAATGCGATTTTAGTATTGATTTTGATAAGTGTAATCTTAGGCTATTTATTCTTTCTTTTACTATACAGAGGTATGGATATGGGAACTTACAAACCAGAGTTTTATTACAAAATTAAGTATTTGTTAGAATTCTGGCGTTAAAACAGTAACAGGTTCTACCTAAAAAGAGTGAATATATAGAAAAAAGTTGTTGACATTTCTTTTTGATAGATTTAAAATATCTATATATTTGTTATAAACCGATGATTGAGAAGAGTAGCTTTGAACAGATGAATTCCAGAGAGTCACAGGTTGGTGGGATTGTGGCAAACAGGTTCTTGGTGAATGGACTCATAAGGGCGGGAAGAACAGCTTATCGCTTAGTAATACCCGACGGAATATTCCCCCGTTATCTTGGGAATCATGTATGATTGTACATTAGAGAGTGAATGCTATGGCATTAATTAAGGTGGTACCGCGAGTAATATATACCCGTCCTTGTAATTTTACAAGGGCGGGTTTTTTGTAGCAGTTCAGCCATGCAAAAGTATATGTGCAAATTGCACGAGGGAGCTTGCTCACAGAGAGCAATTTGCATATATACTTTTATATGCTTAACACCATACATGAATATTTTGCCAGCCAATTTATAATATTTTTAGTCATGTTGTATACTCTGGCAAAATATGAATGACATGGCTGAACTGTTACATTTTTTTATTTTAAGGAAAGATTTAACAGGATTTAGGAGGTATATAGAATGATTAGACCAGATTTAGATAAGGTAAAACAATATGCGGCAGAAGGCTATAAAATTGTGCCGGTTGCTTATGAGATGTTTTCTGATGTGATTACACCCATTGGATTACTAAGAAAATTGAAACAGGTAAGTGAACACTGTTATATATTAGAAAGTGTAGAAAATCAAACTATAATGGGCAGATATACTTTTCTTGGGTATCAGCCTAAAATGGAAGTTACCTGTACAAATGGCTTGATTAAAGTGAAAAATATACACGGTGAGGTATTAAAAGAGGTAGCAAATGTTCATCCTGGTGTGTTTATTACAGAACTCATGAAGGATTATAAGAGTCCTAAGTTTGAGGATTTGCCTACTTTTACAGGAGGATTAGTAGGATATTTTTCTTATGATTATTTGAAGTATAGTGAGCCGAAACTGGTGTTAGATGCTAAAGACGAAGAAGGTTTTCAGGATGTGGATTTAATGCTGTTTGATAAGGTAATTGCTTTTGATAATATCAAACAGAAATTGATTTTAATTGCCAATGTATATACAGATGATGTGGAAAATGGTTATAGACAGGCAATAGACAGCATCAAAGAGATGAAGAAGATAATTTTACAGGGAGAAAGTGCAAAAATTCCGCAAGCTGTTTTAAAATCAGAATTTAAGCCTTTGTTTGATAAAGAACACTACTGTGATATGGTTTGCCGTGCAAAACATTATATTAAGGAAGGCGATATTTTCCAAGTTGTATTATCCAACCGTCTGGAGGCAGAATTTGAAGGAGATTTGTTTCATGTATACCGGGTGCTTCGTACTCTGAATCCTTCTCCATATATGTTTTATTTTAGTGGAGATGCAATTGAGGTAGCAGGTGCTTCTCCTGAGACTTTAGTAAAACTAGATGGAAAACGCTTATTAACATTTCCGCTTGCCGGAACCAGACCAAGGGGAAAGACAAGAAATGAGGATCTTGAATTAGAGAAGGGATTGTTAGCAGACGAGAAGGAATGTGCAGAACATAATATGCTAGTGGATTTGGGAAGAAACGATTTAGGAAAGATAAGCAAGTTTGGCTCAGTGAAACTGGAAAAATATATGGAGATTGAGAGATATTCCCATGTTATGCACATTGGTTCTACAGTAGAAGGAGAAATCAGGGAGGATTGTTGTACATTAGATGCAGTAAATGCAGTTCTTCCAGCAGGAACTCTGTCTGGTGCACCTAAAATCCGTGCTTGTGAGATTATCAATGAATTAGAGGATAATAAACGTGGGATATATGGAGGTGCAATTGGTTATATTGATTTTGCAGGTAATTTAGACACATGTATTGCCATTCGTATTGCATATAAAGTGGGTAAGAAGGTATTTGTCCGCTCTGGAGCAGGAATTGTAGCAGATAGTGTTCCAGAAAATGAATATCAGGAATGTATTAACAAAGCAAAAGCTGTTATGAATGCCTTAAAAGAGGCAGCAAAGCTTACAGAGGAGGTGGAATAAATGATACTTTTAATTGATAATTATGATAGTTTTTCCTATAATTTATTTCAATATGTAGGAGAGTTAAATCCAGATATAAAAGTAATCCGGAATGATGAATGTACTTGTGCACAGATTGAAGAAATGAATCCAAGCCATATTATCGTTTCACCAGGACCAGGAAGACCTTGTGATGCAGGGATATGTGAAGAAGTGATAGAATACTTTAAAGGAAGAGTTCCTATTCTTGGAGTTTGCCTTGGGCATCAGGCAATCTGTGAAGTATTTGGAGCAACGATTACTTATGCAAAAGAATTGATGCATGGAAAACAGTCCGTAACCACGGTTAATACAAAATGTCCTATTTTTAAGGGAATGTCTGAGGAAATTAAAGTTGCAAGATACCACTCCCTTGCAGCAGACCCAGATACCATACCAGATTGTCTGGAGGTTATTGCAAAAACTGCAGATGGTGAGATTATGGCGGTACAGCATAGAGATTATAAGATTTTTGGATTACAGTTTCATCCAGAATCTATTATGACAAAAGAAGGAAAAAAGATGCTGGAAAACTTTTTCAAATTGTAAAAAGGGATGGAAGTAGAATAATAGGAGGAAAGAATAATGATACAAGAAGCAATTGGAACTTTAGTAAAGAATGAGGATTTGACTTATGACGTGGCGGCCGCTGTTATGGATGAAATTATGAGTGGAACTGCTACCGATGCACAAAAAGCTGCTTTTTTAACCGCTCTTCATATAAAGGGCGAAACGATTGAAGAAATTACAGCTTGTGCAGCTATTATGAGAAAATATTGTGCCATTTTTGATAATACAGTACCAGAAGTCATTGATATTGTTGGAACCGGTGGAGATTGTGCAGGAACTTTTAATATCTCTACAGTGGCATCCATTGTAGCTTCCACAGCAGGAGCAAAGGTTGCCAAACATGGAAACCGTGCTGCTTCCAGTAAATGTGGTACAGCAGATGTTTTGGAACATCTTGGAGTAAATCTTATGGCAGACGCAAAAGCCAGCCAAAAAGCATTAGAAGAACTTGGAATTTGTTTTTTATTTGCACAAAAATATCACACTGCAATGAGATTTGTAGGAGGAGTCAGAAAAGAAATTAAAATTCCAACGATATTTAATATGCTTGGACCACTTGCAAACCCGGCAAAGGCAAATTTACAATTACTTGGTGTATATAACAAAGATTTAGTAGAGCCTCTTGCCAGAGTTTTATCAAAGCTTGGTGTAAAGCGTGGAATGGTGGTACATGGCAATGATGGATTGGATGAAATATCCATGTGTGCGACTACAACTGTATGTGAATTTAAGGAAGGGAATTTTGAAACCTATGAGTTAGATCCAGTAAAATATGGATTTTCATTATGTAAAACAGAAGATTTGGTAGGTGGTATGCCAGAAGAAAATGCAAAAATCATAAAAGATATTCTTAGTGGACAAAAGAGTGCCAAAAGAGATGCTGTAGTATTGAATGCAGGAGCAGCACTACATATAACAAATCAAATTTCCATAGAAGAGGGAATTAATCTTGCACAAGAAATGATTGACAGTGGAAAGGCAATGGAACAACTGGAAAAATTCATTGTTATGACTAATGCATAAAGGTGAGGTTTATGTAACAGTTCAGGTAGGTCTGCACACTCCGCTGTGCAGACCGTAAAAAAGACTAAAACAGGATTGGAATTGGGCAATTTACATGTGAAGCTTGCATGGTTTCGTAACAGGTCAGCCTTCCGGCTGAACGGTTACAGGTTTAAGAAAGAGGGAAGACTATGATTTTAGAGGAAATTGCAGAAAAAACAAGACAAAGAGTGACAGAACAAAAACAAAAGATTTCTTTGGAAGAGATGAAGGAAAAAGCCTTCTGTATGGAGATAAACCAAGACTTTCCGTTTTTATCTGCATTGAAACAAGAGGATATTGCTTTTATTTGTGAAGTGAAAAAAGCATCTCCTTCAAAAGGATTGATAGCACCAGACTTTCCTTATGTACAGATTGCAAAGGAGTATGAAGATGCAGGAGCAGCGGCAATATCTGTTCTTACAGAGCCATATTATTTTCAGGGGGCAAATAATTATCTTACAGAGATTGCAAATACTGTGCATATTCCAGTGCTTCGCAAGGATTTTACGGTGGATGAGTATATGATTTATGAGGCTAAAGTAATCGGTGCCAGTGCAATTCTGCTTATTTGTGCAATATTAAACCAAGAAGAATTGAATCATTATCTTAATGTTGCACATTCTCTTGGATTATCTGTTATTGTAGAGGCACATGATGCAACAGAGGTGCAGATGGCTTTGGATGCTGGTGCAGGGATTATCGGAGTGAATAATCGTGATTTAAAAACATTCACAGTAGATATTAATAATAGTGCCAGATATCGCAGTATGGTGCCAGAACATATTGTTTTTGTTTCAGAAAGCGGGATTAAAACGCCAGAAGATATTCAAAAATTACGGGAAAATGGTACGAATGCAGTGCTTATTGGTGAAACTTTTATGCGAAGTCCAGATAAAAAAGCAGAACTTGCCAAACTACGTTCTAATGTAGTATGATAAAAGGTAACTGTTCATGGTTCTGAACAGTTATGATAAAAGGTAAATAGAATTTATCAGAAAGGATATGCATAAAACATGCAGAGGTGATGGAATGAAGGTATTAGTAACAGGCGGTGCTGGTTTTATTGCCAGCCATACAGATGTAGAATTATTAAATGCCGGATTTGATGTGGTTGTTGTAGATAATCTATATAATTCAAGTAAAGAGGCACTAGACAGAGTGGAGAAAATTACAAATAAAAAAGTAACTTTTTATGAAGAAGATATTCGTAATGAAGAAGGTCTGCAAGAGATTTTTGAAAAAGAAAAACCAGATGCTGTCATTCATTTTGCTGGATTAAAGGCTGTTGGAGAAAGCTGCAGGGAACCTCTCCGTTATTTTGATAACAACTTTAATGGAACCGTGAATTTGCTAAAAGTTATGGAACGTACCAATGTAAAAAATCTGGTATTCAGTTCTTCTGCGACTGTATATGGTATTCCTAAGACTGTACCAATCACAGAAGAAGCTCCTTTGGATGTTTTGAATCCTTATGGAAGAACAAAACTGGTGATTGAAGATATGTTAAGGGATATTTATGCAGCAGACCAAAGCTGGAATATAGCACTTCTTCGTTATTTTAATCCAATTGGTGCTCATGAGAGTGGGGAGATAGGAGAAGATCCACAAGGTATTCCAAACAATCTTTTGCCTTATGTGGCAAAAGTGGCTGTGGGGGAATTAGAGTGTATTAATGTATTTGGAGATGATTATGATACTCCTGATGGAACTGGTGTGAGAGATTATATCCATGTAGTAGATTTAGCAACCGGTCATATCAAAGCATTAGAGAAATTAAATACAAAACCTGGTATTGTTACCTATAATCTTGGTACTGGCATTGGCTATAGTGTATTGGATGTCATTCATAATTTTGAGAAGGCATGTGGGAAAGAACTGCCATATAAAATTACGGATAGAAGACCGGGGGATGCTGCAATGTGTTATGCAGATCCTTCCAAAGCAGAAAAAGAATTGGGCTGGAAAGCAGAACGTGGTATTGATAAGATGTGCGAAGATGCATGGAGATGGCAGTCCAAGAATCCAAAGGGATATAGAGGATAGTAAATAATGTAAAAAGACTATCACAATAAGCAACTTGTTTTTATTGTGCTGGTCTTTCTTTCTGTAGAGAAGGAGAGGAAAAATATGGCAGGTAAATTTTATGGAGTAAAAAAAGGAAGAGTACCGGGAATTTATACAAGTTGGGACGCTTGTAAGGCACAGGTAACAGGTTTTTCAGGAGCGATATATAAAGGATTTCCCACAAAGGCAGAGGCAGAAAAATTTGTGGGAATATCAGGCGGAATGGAAGGAAAACAGCAAGAACCCCGTATGGATCAAACACAAGTTTTAACAGGGTGTGTACAGCCGGATATGGAAGATGTCCTGAAAGGGAAAGAAAAAGAAGCTGCAGTAGCTTATGTGGATGGCAGTTATCATAATGGAACAAAAGAATTTTCTTATGGGGCAGTCATTGCTTATCAAGGAGAGGAGTTTCATTTTTCACAAAAGGTGGACAGCAAGGATTTGGCTTCTATGCGTAATGTGGCAGGGGAAATAAAAGGTGCAGAATGTGCAATGCAGTTTGCTCTGGATCATAAGTGTAAAAAAATTTATATTTATCATGATTATGAGGGGATTGCAAGATGGTGTCTTGGAGAGTGGAAAACAAACAAAGAAGGAACAAAAGCATATCGGGATTTTTATCTGAAAGCATCCAAAGAAACAGAGATTCACTTTGTGAAAGTGAAAGGGCATTCGAATGATAAATATAATGATATGGCAGATGAATTGGCGAAGCAGGCATTAGGAATTTTTTAGATGACTTGAATTCCGTGGAAAGGAATGGTAGAATATAAAATAAGCATTTCTATAGAATGGAGGTTATCAAATGAAAGGAATTGTGTTGGCAGGAGGAAGCGGAACACGTCTGTATCCCTTAACTACTGTTACATCAAAACAGTTATTGCCAATTTATGATAAACCAATGATTTATTATCCTATTTCTGTATTAATGAATGCAGGAATACGGGATATTTTAATTATTTCTACACCTGATGATACCCCAAGGTTTCAGTCTTTACTAGGAGATGGAGAGCAGTTTGGAATACATTTAACCTACAAAGTACAAGAATCACCGGACGGATTGGCTCAGGCATTTTTGATTGGAGAAGATTTTATCGGAAAAGATTCTGTGGCTATGGTACTTGGAGACAATATTTTTCATGGTCATGGTCTGGAAAAACGTCTTCTTAAGGCAGCAAAGAAAGAAAAAGGTGCTACCGTATTCGGATATTATGTGGAAGATCCGGAGCGTTTTGGTATTGTAGAGTTCGATGAGAATAACCGGGCGATTTCCATTGAGGAGAAGCCTAAGAAACCAAAGAGTAATTATTGTGTGACAGGATTGTATTTTTATGATAATAAAGTGGTAGAATATACAAAAAGTTTAAAACCTTCCAAAAGAGGAGAATTGGAAATTACAGATTTGAACCGCATATATCTGGAAAAGGGAGAATTAGAGGTTTGTTTCCTTGGACAAGGCTTTACCTGGTTAGATACCGGAACACATGAGTCTTTAGTAGATGCTACCAATTTTGTACGGACAGTAGAGACACACCAGCATAGAAAGATTGCTTGTCTGGAAGAAATAGCTTACTTAAAAGGCTGGATTTCCAAGGAGCGTTTGGAGAAAATTTATGAAACCTATAAAAAGAACCAGTATGGGGCATATTTGAAAAATATTATTGATGGCAAATATATTGTATAGAAATTACTGTTCATTATTAGAATGGGTTAGACATATTACTATTAACATTCATATATTCTTCTGTATGGCAGTGAATAGTAACGAAAATACAAAAAAGAAAGGAAATTATAAAGATGAAAGTATTGGTAACAGGCGGGGCAGGATTTATTGGTGGTAATTTTGTACATCACATGGTGAACAAATATCCAGATTATCAGATTGTAAATTTGGATTTATTGACTTATGCAGGAAATCTTGAAACATGCAAACCAGTTGAAAGTAAACCAAATTATAAATTTGTACGTGGAGATATTGCAGATAGAGAGTTTATTATGGATTTGTTTGAAAAAGAACAGTTTGATATTGTGGTAAATTTTGCTGCGGAAAGTCATGTAGACCGTTCTATCACCGATCCGGGTATTTTTGTACAAACCAATGTAATGGGAACACAGGTGTTACTGGATGCTTCCAAAGAATATGGTGTAAAACGTTATCATCAAGTATCAACAGATGAGGTGTATGGAGATTTGCCATTAGACAGACCGGATTTGTTTTTTACAGAAACTACGCCACTTCACACTTCCAGCCCATATAGTTCCAGTAAAGCAAGTGCAGATTTATTTGTATTAGCTTATTACCGCACTTATGGATTGCCGGTAACCATATCACGCTGTTCTAATAATTATGGACCATATCATTTTCCGGAGAAACTGATTCCGCTTATGATAAGCAGAGCATTGGCAGATGAAGAACTTCCAGTATATGGGAAAGGAGAAAATGTCCGTGACTGGTTACATGTATCAGACCACTGTGTGGCAATTGATTTAATTATTCATAAAGGTACAGTAGGAGAAGTTTACAATGTAGGTGGTCATAATGAGCGTACTAATCTGGAAGTAGTCCAGACTATTCTAAAGGCATTGGATAAGCCTGAGAGCTTAATAAAATATGTAACAGACCGTCCGGGGCATGATTTACGTTATGCAATTGATCCTACAAAATTAGAAACAGAACTTGGATGGAAACCAGAATATACCTTTGATACAGGTATCAAACAGACCATACAATGGTATTTAGATAATAAAGAATGGTGGCAGAATATTTTATCTGGAGAATATGCACATTATTTTGATAAGATGTATGGTGAACGACTATAGAAGCCAATGATTTTACAAATAATAATAACTGAAGTAACTGTTCATGATTCTGAACAGTTACAATTGAGGTATAATATTTATAATTCTATATAGTTGCAAATAATGGATAAACAAAATAATAGATAAACAATAGTAAGAATAAGGAAAGAGGTCTTTATGAGAGTTTTAGTTACAGGTGTAAAAGGGCAACTTGGTTTTGATATGGTAAAAGAATTGGAAAAACGTGGTCATACAGCAATTGGCGTGGATGTGGAAGAAATGGATATCACAGATTCTATGGCAGTAGAAAGGGTGATTACCCATTCTATGGTAGATGCGGTAATACATTGTGCTGCTTATACAGCCGTAGACGCAGCAGAAGACAATCAAGGTATATGCTATAAGGTAAATGTAGAGGGTACAGAAAATATAGCCAAAGTATGCAAAAAATGTGATATTAAAATGATTTATATCAGTACAGATTATGTTTTTGATGGAAAAGGTACCAGACCATGGGAACCAGATGATACCATTACAGAACCACTTAATACTTATGGAATGTCAAAACATCAAGGAGAACAGGCAGTTCAGAAATATTTAGAGAAGTTTTATATTGTCCGGATTGCATGGGTATTTGGAATGAATGGCAAAAACTTTGTAAAGACTATGTTGCGTCTGGGAGAAGAGAATGGTGCTGTAAAAGTGGTAAATGACCAGTTTGGATCTCCAACATATACAGCAGATTTAGCAGTGCTTTTGGCAGATATGGTAGAGGTAAACCGCTTTGGAATATATCATGCAACTAATGAGGGATTTTGTTCTTGGTATGACTTTGCATGTGAAATCTTTAAAGCTGCCAATATGCAGGTAGAAGTGACACCAGTAAGTGCAGAAGAATTTCCAGCAAAAGCAAATCGTCCTAGTAATAGCCGTATGAGCAAAGATAAATTGGATATTAATGGATTTCGCCGGTTACCTTCCTGGCAGAATGCAACTGCCCGTTATGTCAAGGAATTAAAAGCACAAAAGTGAATATATAGGTAACAGTTCAGGTAGGTCTTGTACACTCTGCTTTAAAGACCGTAAAAAAGACTAAAACAGCATTGGAATTGGGCAATTTATAATGCGGAGCTTGCCCAATTCCGTAACAGGTCAGCTCCCAGCTGAACTGTTACATATATAGAAATAAGAGGATGTGAGGATAATAACATGAGTAAGATTACAGTAACCAGATGTGAGATAGAAGGACTTTGTGTAATAGAACCAACTGTTTTTAAAGATGAACGAGGTTTCTTTATGGAAACTTATAATCAAAATGACTTTAAAGAGGAAGGACTGGATATGGTATTTGTTCAGGATAACCAGTCTATGTCTACCAAAGGCGTGTTGAGAGGACTACATTTCCAAAAACAATATCCTCAAGGGAAATTGGTTCGTGTAGTAAGAGGAAGTGTGTTTGATGTAGCAGTAGATTTGCGTAAGAATTCAAAAACCTTTGGTAAATGGTTTGGTGTGGAATTATCTGCAGAAAATAAAAAACAATTTTATATTCCGGAAGGTTTTGCACACGGATTTCTTGTACTATCAGATGAGGCAGAATTTGTATATAAGTGCACTGATTTTTATCATCCAAATGATGAAGGCGGACTTGCATGGAATGATGAAGAAATTGGGGTGAAATGGCCAATTGCCGAAGGGATGGAATTAATTATTTCAGACAAAGATCAGAAATGGAAGGGACTTACAGAGACTACAAAAGAAATAGACTTTCAATAAAACAGGGAGGAAGAAGAATATGAGGAACAAGAAATTGGTCTGGAGAAGTATGATGAAAAGAAAAAGGATTGCTCGTCTGCTTTTTTTGACCATGGTTATGGTGTTCTTTGCCAATGGATGCTCTACAGCCGGACAAACAGCCACAGAAGTGGGAAAGGGAACAAATGCTCCTGTTTTGAATAATAATGGAGAGCCAGAAGATGGAGAATCCATTCTGGCAGTAGGGGACTATTCCTACCGGTTAGAAGATATGATGTATTATATCTATGTAGAAGAAGAAATAGGTTGGATGAATAATGATATATATTCAAGTTTTTATGATGAAGAAGAATATAGTAATTATTGGGATGAAATAGAAGATGAAGAAGTTGGATTAACAGGAGAGGAAACTGCAAAAGAGGCTGTAATTCTGAGTGTCAAAAAAGATCTGGTCTGGTATCAGGAGGCACTAAAAAGAGGCATAACCTTAGATGAAGAAGATAAATCGGCTGCACTGGAGGAGTATAATTCTTTTTGTGAAGAATTATCGGATGCACAGAAGAGTGCGGCTGGAATGGGTGAAGAATTATTAGCTTATTTTGAAAAACAGCAGGTGATTGAAAAGTATAAAGAAAGCCTGTTAGAAGAAGCTGAATTTGATGAAGAAGCCGTTTCCCGTGAAGTTTCAGCAGAAGAGAACAGAGAATATGTTTTTGAATGTCTTGAAGTGTATAAGGAAGATGATAATGACAAGACTTATCCTGAAAAAGAAATGAAAGAACATGTAAAAATATTGGAAAGCTTAGCTAAGAAGCTGGATAAGAAGTCTGATATGGAAAGCATGATACCAGACAAATATAAGGATATTGTTTTCTATTCAGATGGTACACTTCTGGAAAGCGAAGAAGACAATTATGGCAAATACAAAAAGATAAATATTGATAAAGCACTCAAAAAATTAGAAAATGGAGAGATATCCCAAATTTTTGAGACAAGTTATTCCTATTTTGTTGCAAGAATGAAAGATAATAACTCATCAGAAAATTACGAAGAGATGGTTATGCAAGCAGTAGAGGATGCTAGAAATAAAATTTATGATACAGCTTATGAAAATGCTGTGGATGGCTACTCCATTGTATTTCATGAGGAAAACTGGGCAGATATTACTCTGGGAAATTTGATTTACGGACTCTAGAAGTATATGATTTGAAGTTTAGAGTGTTAAGTGAAGAAGGTATCAGCGGGGTCTGGTACCTTCTTTTGGATAAGGTATTAAAACTATTATATATTGTAGGAAAGGAGGGACTATTATGTCATATAAAATTATAGGAGATAGTTCCACAGATTTAAACCAAGAGTTAAAGGAAAAAGGTGATTTTACACTAGTGCCACTTACGTTACAAATTGATGATGAAGAAATTATTGATGATGAAGAATTTAATCAGGCATATATGCTTGAAAAGGTCAAAAACAGCAAAGGAGTTTTGAAATCCGCATGTCCTTCTCCAGAAGCTTTTATGGAACATTTTGATGAAGGGGATGATATTTTCGTAATTACCTTGTCTTCACAGTTAAGTGGTTCATACAATAGTGCAGAACTTGCTAAAAATATTTATTTGGAAGAACATCCCCAAAAAAATATATTAATTATTGATTCAAAATCTGCATCCATTGGTCAGACTTTACTGGCAAGACAATTAAAGGAGTGGTTGGATAGTGGTATGGAATTTGAAGAAGTAGGGGAACATATTTTGCAATACCGTGATGAATTGAATACAAAATTTGTCTTGGAATCTCTTGAGGTTTTCAGAAGAAATGGAAGATTGTCTAACATGAAAGCGGTGCTTTGTGAAACTCTTAATATCAAAGCAGTTATGACTGCACTTCCTGATGGAACTGTGGATAAAGCAGATCAGGCAAGAGGCATGAGAAAAGCTATTGAAAAAATGGCAGCCGCCATTGCAAAAGATGCTATTAAACCGGAAGAGAGAATATTGGGTCTGGCACACTGTAATAATTATGAAAGAGCATTATATGCCAAGAAATTAATAATGGAAAAAGTAAAATTTAAAGATGTAATTATTGCTGATACCAGAGGAATTAGTAGTTTATACGCAAATGATGGTGGTGTAATTGCCGCTTATTAGTTTCTATATATTTTTAACAGTTCATTCACACCATGAATATTTTACTAGAATATACATTATGACTAAAAAAGTTATGTATTAACTGGCAAAATATTCATGTATGGTGTTAAGTATATAAAAGTATGTGTGCAATCTGCCATCTGTGAGTAAGCTCCCTCGTGCAACTTGCACAAACACTTTTTGCATGGCTGAAATATAACACAAAAACTAGACAAATAGACAAAAAAGTATTATAATGAAAAAGTAAAATGTATAAAAGTATAATGCTTTTGACAGGCTTATGATTTAGAACATTAGGAGATATTCAAGAGAATTATACTAGGATACTATAAAGAAAGAAAAGGGGAATTATTATGGGAAGACACAAAGTATGGCGCTATGGTGCATTAGCAATGGCGGCTGTGTTGGGCTTTGGAACTATTTTTAGCGGTAACGCTCCAGAAAGGAGGGTTAAGGCTGAAGATGATGACACAGCGACTATGGTATTTGC
This sequence comes from uncultured Clostridiaceae bacterium, assembly GCA_947177415.1. Lineage (GTDB taxonomy): Bacteria > Bacillota > Clostridia > Lachnospirales > Lachnospiraceae > CAG-411. Next base: position 4,580 of record CAMWUK010000038.1, on the reverse strand, counting down.
AGAAGGTTATGGTACAGGGAATGGTTTCTCTGAAAGTAGCTGGAAGTTTGCAGGTAAACAGCAAGATCCGGATAATAATGCTGTAACGGATATAATGACAGCAGGCTCAGGAAAAGCTCCTGGCATTGAAGCAGATAACAAATATCTGAAAAATGGTGAGAATGTTATCCGGCTGGTTAATGGTGTAAAGGCACAAAGTGACAGAAGTACAGGACTGGAAGATAGTACTAGTTATAATGCATACCGGAGTGGAGAAGCATTCTTGAAGAATGGCATTAAATTAAAGCAGGATGCGGAATTTTCTGCAAAGTTTACCTTTTCTATGCCGGAAGCAGTAGTAAACACAGAACAGACAAAAGGAGAACAAGGAGATGGTAGGCTTTATGCCAGAGAAGTTGGTGGAGATGGTATTGCCTTTGTTATGACAACGAATCCTGAACATGAGACCCAAGCTGGTAGTGGTATCGGTTATCAGGGAATAGACAACAGTGTGGCGGTTGAATTGGACTCTTACTTTAATGGAGCATATTATATGCCAAAGGCGGCTAATAATGGCTTTGATAATTGGGATTTTGACAATCAGTTATTTTTACATCAAGGTGTGAATACACCAGATGGAGAAGCTGGTGGAAAATCTATAGATGAAAATTATCAAAATCCAAATTTTGCAGAACGTTTTGACCATATTGCTATTACAAGAAACGGTGATGTAAAAACACATCTTGCGAAGTATTATATGAACAACCTTGATCCAACTGAGTTAGTGGATGGAGAATATGTAAATCTTGCAAACCGTTATAAACTTACAAATCATACAACAGAGAAGAATGTTCCTAGAAAAACAGGCAGTACAGAAGAAAGCGACAGTCCGGATTGTGCTACACGTTTTGCAGACAAGGGTGTGGACACCAGATTATTTACAGTATGGATTGATTATGCAGATAATAAGATGGATGTAAGTATTGCAAACGGAGATTTTGTAAGTGCGGTAAAACCGGCTACTCCTCAGATTACCAATACAGTGAATCTTGATAACTTTGATGGTCAGGTAGTATATATGGGATTTACCTCGGCAGTAGGTTCTTCCAAGGCAAACCATACCATCCATTCTTTCTCTTTTAGTAATGTAGTAGAGGCTACTTACAAGCTTAATTACTATTTGAAAGATAAGACAACTGGAGAATATAAGTTAGATAATAGCACAGATATTTATACTGGAGAGGTTGGTACAACCGCTACAGCAGAAAGCATTGATTCTGTATACAAAGATGCATACAAAGATAAAAACTATGAACTTAGTACAACAAAAGATCAGGAAACTTCTGTGAAATTGGAAGAAAAAGGAAAGTTGTACGAGATGAATTTGTATTACGATCCAGCAGAAGCATATTATAAGCTGAATTATTGGGTATACAATACTGATAAAAAGGAATATGAGAAAAAAGAAACTTCCAAAACGGTTACGGATTATGTAGGAACAAAAGCAACGATTAATGATATTGATGATAAATATGCTTCAAAATATCCAAATTATAAGGTGAATCAGGATAAAAAGGATAAGTTTGAAGTTACCTTGACAGAAGCTGGTGAGACTTATGAAATGGATGTATACTATGACCCAGAACAAGCTGGTTATAGATTGGATTATCATAAGCTGAATCCGAAAACAGGAAAGTATGAATTTATAGAATCATCAGAAACATCAACTGGTTTGATAGGTAAGGAATATGAAGTAACAGATGTAGATAAGAATTATAAGACAAAGTATGAGAAGGATGGCTATGTAATTAACGAATCCAAGAATGAAGAATATTCTGTTAAGATTGAAAAAGAAGACGAAATATATGTAATGCATGTATATTATGATCCTGCCGAAGTTTATTATCAGCTTCAGTATCATTTGCTTGATCCAAAAACAGGAGAATATGTTCTTCAGGAAAAGGATACTACAGCCAAAGAAACAGGTTATATAGGTACAGAAAAGAAAGTTACAGATGTGGATCCTGTCTATGGAACAAAATATCCGGGATATGCTGTAAATACAGAGAAGGGAAAGAATGAGTATTCAGTAAAGCTTGAAAAAGCTGGTGAGACATATATTATGCATGTGTACTACGATCCTCTTGAAACTCCTGCATATAAGCTGAACTATTGGAAAAAGAATCCAAATACAGGTAAATATGAGTATCAGGAGTCTACCCAGGCATATAAAGGAGAGCTTGATCATACTTATGTAGTAGAAGATGCAGATAAGGATTACAAGACAAAGTATGAGAAGGATAATTATGAAATCAACCCTGATAAGAATGAGACATACTCCGTAGATATTAAAGATGCTGATAAAGTATATGAAATGGATGTATACTATGATCCAATTATGACAACTTATAAGACGGAATATTATTTGAAACAACCAGATGGAAGTTATAAAAAGGTGGATACAATTCAAGGTGAAAAAACATATCCAGGAACAAGTGTAACTGCTCCAGAAAAGAGTTATGATGGTTATGTGCATGTAACTACTCCAGATAGTAAGGAATCTGCAGTAGTTGAGGCAGATGGAAGCACAACTATGAAGGTTTACTTTGATCCAAAGGAAAAGCCTACATACAAAGTAGAGTATTATGTGGAACAGCCTGATGGAAGTTACAAATTATATAAAGAGAATAAAGATATTCCAGAGGATCCAGGAACAAAAGTTGATGCAGAGATTATCAATATTCCAGGATACAAACATACAACAACTACAAATACAAAAGAAAGTGGTGTAGTTCTTGAGGACAGTTCTACAGTATTAAAGGTTTATTATGATTTACCTAGATACAAAGTAGAGTATTATGTAGAGCAACCAGATGGAAGTTACCAATTGTATACAGAGAAAAAGGATATCCGGGAAAGTGCAGGAACAAAAGTTGATGCAGAGATTATCAGTATTCCAGGATATGAACATACCACAACAAGTAATACGAATGAAAATGATGTGGTTCAGGCAGACAGTTCTACTGTATTGAAGGTTTATTACAACTTAGTTGTTGAGCCAACTCCTACTCCAACAGAAGATCCAAACGCTGTTGGTAATGATCCGACAGATGAGCCAGTAGAACCAGAAGAAACACCAGAACCGGAAGAAACAGAGGAACCAATAGAGCCAGGAGAAACAGAGGAACCACTTGACATTGACCAGCCAAGAGTTCCAGTGCCAAAGACAAATGATGATAGTCACCCGGGTGCTTACTTTGCATTAATGTTAAGTTCCATTGCTGTTTTTGTTCTTACTCTTTTAGAAAAAAAGAAAGAGAACGATAAATAAGGTTTGAACTGTTACAAGGATATATAATAAAAACACGAAGAAGAGAGCGTTACTGTTCACACCTACGGTGCTAACAGTAACAGAATCCAGCCTATTTATAATTCGCCTTCGGCGAAAGGCTGGATTCTTGGCTGTTCTACGTTTTTGGCACATAGCTTGACAGCAAGTGTCAAGCTTGTGAGTGAACAGTAACAAGAGAGCTTCTTTGTGTTTTTTGTTTAGAAAAAAATAATTGAAAAAAAGAGGACATTATGTTATAATAGTTGTGTTGTTTTAGTAAGCCGACATGGCGTAGTTGGTAGCGCAACTGATTCGTAATCAGTAGGTCGAGGGTTCGAGTCCCTTTGTCGGCTGTAGTTGATATAAGAGAAAAAGAGAGGCGGTTTCGCCTCTCTTTACTTTTTATATGTATGTTCCGTATATAAACGTGTCATAAGAAGTGTGTTACCAGTATTTGATAACTGTTCCAATGCTTTTTTGGCTGAAGCATCTAATTTAACAGGTTGAAATTTAGGTGTATTCTTATTATTAGTAACCGAAGAAGAATTTGTATTTGACTGTTTCACATATACATCAGGAATAGTAATATTGCTATCTTCTAAAAAACCGAGTATCTTTTTGACATAATTTTGTGTTTCTTTATATGGTGGAATACCATCATATTTTTCAACTGCTCCACGACCTGCATTATAAGCGGCAAGAGATAAGGAAATATCGCCTTTGAAAATCTTAAGATTTTCAGCTAGATATTTGGCACCCCCCATAATATTTTCTTCTGGGTTGTATGCATTTGTAACACCTAATTCTTTTGCTGTACCTGGCATCAACTGCATGATGCCCATAGCACCGCTAGATGAAGTACAATTTGGGTTAAAGTCAGATTCTGCTTTTGCAACTGCCTTTAATAAATCAACAGAAATGTTGTAGGTACTGGCTGCTTTCTGGAAAATTGCTTCCAATTCCTCAGAACAAACAAGCACTTCATTGGTGGAAGGCTGTTCCGAGTATTGTGTATCTAAAATTACTTGAAAATCATCTGCAATTACTGGTTCTATAACAGGCGGAGCAGTAGGAATCAAAACTGTAGAGTTATAATTATCAATCTTTTGAATCATAAAATATCCCCTTTATAATAATATCCCGAATTTATTCGTAGTACTAACATGAACTAAGTTCATTATATAAGAATATTTTATATGTTTTTACTAGAAAAAACAAGTCTATTTTTCCTTTTCTTTTACTTGTAAAAATATAACATACATTATATAAT
>CAMWUK010000037.1 GCA_947177415.1 uncultured Clostridiaceae bacterium | reverse complement strand
AAAATAAAGATGTAACTGGCAATTCCATGAATCAGGAAAATAAAGATGTAACTGGTAATTCCGTGAATAGAGAAAATGATGGGGCATTTTATGATGGAGCAGACTTGGAGGGGAGTGTTGTGGAGTTCTCCGAAACAGGATTTACTCTATCCCCGGCGACTACGAAAACAGAAGAAGGGGGCGGGGAGGTGATGGAAGAAATAGCAGTTCCCGATCCGGAAGATGAAAACAATATCCAGATTACCTACACGGACAATACAGTTTTTCAGATTGTAAATCTCAACATGAGTTCTCAGTCAGAAGTTTCAAGGGAGGATGCGGATAAGGAGAGTGTAAAAAAACAGTCCAGTGTTTGCGTATTCGGTTCATGTCAGGATAGTCACCACTGGACAGCAGATAAAATACTGATTCTCAGGTGGCAGTAATAGGAGGGGTTATGAATTATCTACAAAGAGCTTTCTGCTATATCAGCAGAAAAAGGCTGAAATCATTACTATTGTTCCTGATTTTTATGGTGATTAACTGTATGGTGCTTGGTATATTAGGGATACAAAAGACATCGGAAGAAGTCATGAAAAACTTACGCAGCAATACGGAGAGCAAGGTAATATTGGAAATTCGGGAGGAAACGGAGCGGTTTACCGGGGATGACATAAAAGAATTTTCAGAAATTACCAATATAAGCTGGATGAATTGTCTGAGGTCAGAACAGATGGGAATTCCAGAACTGGTGCCAATTATCGGGGATGAACAATCAGACGCATTATGTACAGTCCATTTGCAGAACCGGATTGATAAGGACAGCCCCTTTGAAGAGAAAATATACCGTCTGGTGGAAGGAACCTTTCCGGTAAACAGCAATGAGATAGTGATAAATCAAATACTGGCTGAACAAAACGGGCTCTGGGTTGGAGACTGCATTTCGGAAGATTATAAAATAACTGGAATATTTTTATCTGGGACAGAAAGGCAGCAGACAGAGAAGGTTGCCACAGTAAACAGGATTGAAAACCAGATTTATATACTGGCAGGCGAAAACCTGACTGAGAATCAAAAGGGTTTCACAAAAGTTGTCTGTTATGTAATAGAACCGGAAAAACTGGATGGATTGGCTGGGGCATTAGATGAAAGGTGTAATGGGAAAGCTTATGTCCAGGCGAATGACCATACTTATCAAAAAATGAGGATTTCTATTGAGCAGACAGGCAGAATTACCCTGTTGGTTCTGACTATTACGCTTATTACAGGCTGTCTGGTGACAGGGCTGTTATTGTCCATGTGGATGCGGGGGCGCAAGGTAGAAATTGCTGTATATGTAAGTCTTGGGTTAGAAAAAAGCAATTTATTATTACAGGCTGTGGCAGAAGGACTAGTGCTGTATATTATTTCATTTGTCATTTCAGGATTCCTGGGATACAGTCTGTTACCAAAGCTCAGTAACGGTTTAGGAATATTGGAAAGCACCGGTGGAAGCTGGAAGGTGGATTATACAGGAAGCCTGCTGACTTTAGGTTGTGGCATGTGTATGATTATACTATTGACAGTAATTGCCATGTTACCATATTTGAAAAAGCACCCAAAAGAGATTTTATCGGAAATGGAGGGATAACATGAATGTATTTGGATTGAGCATACGTTCTGTCTTGAGGAAGAAGGGAAAGACTATACTGCTCCTGCTGATTATATTTATAACCTCAATATTCATATTTGCAGGATGGGCTTGTAAATCTGCCACCATACAGACGCAGAATGAAGGCAAGCAGGCAATCGGGGCGTCATTTCGGTTAGAAGAAAATGAGGCAAACCGTCATGAACGGATGGAAAAACTTTCCAAAGAGATTGGGGAGGGAAAAAGCGGGAGTGCAGGAGGATACCATAAGGAGCAGCTTGAATCGGGAGAATGGCAAGTGTGGGGTGATAATTCTTTTGAGACGCTTTTGATGGAGGATATCCTAAAAATCGCAGAAGTAGACGGGATAGAAGCATATAACATTACAACCGCCAATACAGTTGTGAATCCGGTCAATTTTGAGCGTATTGAGGATAAGGATATGGATCAGAGTTCTGACCAGCAGGGCGTGTCACTTCGTGGAAACCTCCGCATGGAACTGGACTTTGACGTCCAGAAAGGAAATATTGAGGTAAAGGAGGGCAGAATGATTACGCCGGAAGATAAAGATGTATGTATAATTTCCAGAGAGATTGCAGACTTAAACGGATTGCAGGTGGGGGATTATCTGGAATTTAACAACTGGAAGGACAGAGAATCTTCCACAATATACAAAGCAGAGGTTGTAGGTATCTATGATTCTATAAATGGTATTACACCGATTATGTATGGTGACAGTTACCGGAGTGAGAACATTATATTTACAGACCTGTCTTTTCCTGAAAAGCCAGAAGGGAATGAAGGAAGTCCTCTATATCAGTATGCAACTTTTGTGGTAGGGGATGTGGATGAATATGAAACTGTGAAGGAAAAAATACAGGCAGTAGATATCGGATGGGAAAGATATGATTTCCTTGATAATACGGGAATGAGTGACACGATGACTGAAAACTTTGGCGAATTGGAGAAAATGAGTTTGTTGATTCTGATACTGGTCTGTGTATCCGGCATAATTATCATATGTCTGGTTTTCCTGTTCTGGTTAAAAGGCAGAGTACATGAAATCGGCATCTATCTTTCGCTTGGCAGGACAAAATTCAGTATTGTCAGGCAAATGCTTCTGGAGGGAGTATTAGTTGGCTGTGTGGCATTCCTGCTCGCTGCAGCAGCTTCCCCGATGGTTTCGCAAGGGGTTGTCGGATATCTGGTGGATTATCAGACGCAGATGCAGGCAGAGGAGGAACAATTGGATGCAGGTATGGTATCAAGCAGCATGTTAGAAGACGACAGGGCGGAGATTGTGGGTATTACGGTAGAAATCAGTGGGGAGGTAGTATTTTTATCTGGAATATCAGTTCTTGGGGTAATCATAATTGCAATTGCATTGTCCTGTATTTCCATCATGGTTCAGAAACCAAAAGAAATATTAAGTAGGATGAGTTAGGAGGTCCTTATGTTAGAAATAAAAGATGTAATGTATCATTACAAATCACAGAGAGATAAGGTGATATTGAACCATATATCTTACAGTTTTGAAAGAGGGAAGATGTATGCTGTTTTGGGTACAAGTGGATCAGGGAAAACAACTTTGCTTTCCCTGCTGGCAGGACTTGATGTGCCAGTGGAGGGAACAATCTGCATGAATGGGGTGAATATCATGCAGAAAGGATTAAACGAGCATAGGAAAGAGAATATATCTCTTGTGTTTCAAAATTATAACCTGATTGATTACCTTACACCAGTTGAAAACGTCCGACTTGGCGGAAAAGAAGATGCTATGAGTTTGCTAAAATCAATGGGATTGGATGAAATCCAAAGCCGACGTAATGTAATGCAGCTATCCGGTGGACAGCAGCAGCGGGTTGCTATAGCAAGGGCGTTGGCAAGTAATGCACCTGTCCTGCTGGCTGATGAGCCGACAGGAAATTTGGATGAAGATACTGCGAATGAGATAATTGCTATTTTTTCAGAACTTGCACATGAGAAAAATAAATGTGTAATTATGGTTACACATAGTAAAGAACTGGCACAGAAAGCGGATGTTATCCTGACTTTGAAGAAAGGAGTAATTGTAGGGACTGAGGATATTGCTTGAAATCAGAGAAAATTTACAGACCGTCGCTATAGATTTGCCTATATGCGGTGGTCTGCCATTTCATACATATATCCTCATAGGAGAGCCGGAAAGTTAGTAGATACATTAACTGCTTCAACTCTTTTCATTTACTTGAATGTATGTTATGATATATAAAAATATATAAAAACATACAGGAGGTTTCATGGAGAAAAATTCATTGCAGATAGGCGAGCGTCTGAAAGAGATACGGAAAACAAGGGGACTGACTTTGGATGCCGTATCGGAAATGACAGATGTAAGCAAGCCTATGTTAGGGCAGATTGAGCGGGGGCAGTCTTCCCCCACGATAAATACCTTATGGAAGATTTCAACCGGATTAAAGATACCATTATCATTTTTCTGTAAACAGCGGGAAACGGAGTACATGGTTGCAGGGCTTACAGATCAGGAGCTGATTACAGAGGAAAATGGAAATATGAGGGCATATCCACTGTTCCCTTTTGATCCGGTAAGAAATGTGGAAGTGTTCTATATTGAGTTCGATGCAGGGGTGCAGCATGATTCTGTGCCTCATGTGGAGGGTGTGGAAGAATACATTTTTTTAGTGCAGGGGACATTGAAAATGATAATCGGGGGAAAGGAAGTTGTCTTGCAGGAAAAGCAGTCTATACGGTTTCTTGCGGATGTTTCCCACGCATACCACAATGTTACTGATGAGATGTGTACTGTTTACAATGTAATCTTTTATCCGGCTAATTAAAGGAGGAAAGGTAAAATGTATGAGCTGAAACAAATTAGTGAGAAATGCTATTATATAAACTGTCCGGCAAAGATAGGCGTTTATGTTGCAAATAAGGATAATGTCTATCTGGTTGATAGTGGGAATGACAAGGATGCGGGGAGGAAGATCAGGCAGATTTTGGATAAGAATGGCTGGCACTTAACGGCCATACTAAACACCCATTCCAATGCAGACCATATTGGCGGCAATCGTTACCTGCAGGGACAGACAGGATGTAAGATTTATTCCGGTGGTATTGAGGCGGCATTCACAAAATATCCAGTTCTGGAGCCGTCTTTTCTTTATGGCGGATATCCATGTAAGGACTTGCGGCACAAGTTTCTGATGGCACAGGAAAGTGGTGTGACGGATTTTTCCGATGGAGGATTCCCGAAGGAAATTGAAGTGATACCACTACCGGGGCATTTCTTTGACATGGTTGGTTTCCGTATGCCGGATGGGGTGGTATTCCTTGCGGACTGTATCAGCAGTCGGGAAACGCTGGAAAAGTATGCAGTATCTTTCATTTATGATGTAGGCGCTTATCTGAAAACATTGGATATAGTGGAGGGAATGGAGGCAGCCATGTTTGTTCCGGCTCATGCAGAGGCAGTTTCGGATATTAAGAAACTTGTCCGGTATAATCGGAATAAGGTACATAGCATAGCGGAGCGGATTTTATCCATCTGTGAAAAACCTATAAATTTTGAGGGGATTTTACAGCAAGTGTTCAAAGGATATGGGCTTGCTATGAATTTTGAACAGTATGTGTTAGTGGGCAGTACAGTGCGTTCTTACCTCTCATGGCTGAAAGATACCGGGAAGGTGGATGCCATGTTTCAGGACAGTATGCTGCTGTGGCAGGGGATATAGAAGGAGGAAAGCAATGGCAATAGATAAGGTAAAGGCATATTTCAGGGAACATGGCATGGAGGAAAGGATTCAGGAGTTTGATGTGTCCAGTGCAACGGTGGAGCTTGCCGCCAAAGCATTACACTGTGAGCCTGAGAGGATAGCAAAAACACTTTCTTTTATGATGGAAAATGAGGCGATGCTGATTGTGGCAGCAGGGGATGCGAAGATCGACAATCCGAAATATAAGGCAAAGTTCAGCAAAAAGGCAAAAATGCTCTCAATGGATGAGGTGGAAACATTGGTGGGACATGCAGTAGGGGGTGTCTGCCCGTTTGCGGTAAATGAGGGTGTAAAGGTATATTTGGACGTATCGTTAAAACGCTTTGATACGGTTTTCCCTGCCTGCGGCAGTTCTAACAGTGCGATAGAGCTTACCATTTCGGAGCTGGAGGAATATTCAGGGTATGCGGAATGGGTAGATGTCTGCAAAGGATATTAGAAATCACGAAAACCAATGCTACTGATTCATTCTATATACAATGCTATGTTTGTGCGTAGATTGTGAGTTGTTCTTTTTTTATTTGTTATCGACCTATATTATATGTGCAAATAGACTAAATAATGCAAAAAATATAAATAATATAGATAAAATTGACGATAAATTATTCAAAGTTGCATAGTGGGAAAATGGATGATACTGGAGGTCATGTAGATGAGTGTTAATGGAATAAGAGCAGCAGATTATCTTGTTGTGTATGGAATGAGAGGGATGGGAGAAAGTGTGGCAGAAAAGAACTTTGCTGATGAAATAAGCAAAGCGACAACAAAGATAGAAACTGAAGAATTGCATTCTGGTACGACTATAAAATATCTAGGCAAAGAGCAATCAGAGAAAGAACAGTTACATCATTTGAAAGATGATGTTGACAAAACATCAGAGTCTGAAGATAAATTCTGTTCGTTGTGTGGTTCTATGATTAAAGCGGATGGCAGTTGTCCGTTATGTGGTGTCCCTATATTTATATCTGGAAATGGGCAATCTTGTAATCAAAATGTTTTGCAGGTAGCTGGCTTACATTTGACTTTCAAAAATCAAAATGTTTGAATAATGTAGCATAAGGGATTACGATCAGGATATGAATGGAGGATATAAGAAATTGAATTTTGACAGAATTGGAACAAAAGGTTATCCGATAGCAGGGTACGAAACAAAAAAGACAGAAAGAAATGTCTCAGGAGAAAACTTTGCAAAACAAGTGGCGGAAGCAGCACAGGCAACAGGACAGGCTTCAACAGCCATTTTGCATGGCTCTGATGAAAAAACGGAGGATATTGCAATTTGTTCTGGCGTTGATATAGTAAATAATTCATCTATTACTGTATATAAAACGCAAGATTTTGATCCGGGCAATCCGGTTTATAAAGTGAAAACATGGGATAAGGACGGAAATGTTACAGAACGAATGATAGATGTTTCTAAGGTAGATCCGAAAAACTGTGATACGGCGGAAATGTATGCGTACACTTCCAATCTGAAAGAAAGCGGTAAAGGCAGTTTTGAAGATACAGTGCTGAAAGCAGCAGTTGCAAAAGCCGTAAAAAACGCAGAGCAGAGAAGTTACGGCTCTTGGAGTTTTTCAACAAATATGAATTGGGTGGATATTGTCAAGGATATTATGCAGTCAGAGTATAGTTATGGGGATTTGAAAGGTTATATGGAATGGCAGAAGTTTTTAGGATTTTTGGATAAGTAAGATGCCTGGACTTAGTATTAAGAGGGCATAGCTGGTTCTGAATGGCAGAGGAACCACACATAAAAATCATAATAAATAATGGAGAAAATAAAGATGAGTGTTAATGGAATTGGAACAGCAGGCTACCCGGTAACAGGGTACGAAACAAAACAGACAGAAAATAATGTGTCTGAAAATCAATTTATGGACACGTTAATTGAAAAGGAAGATGCTGTTAAAAATGACCATACCGAAAAAGCCTTTCGTTCTGTTGCACCAAACGCACCGGAAAAAGTAAAGACAGCATGGATGGAGGCGGCAGCAGAGGTTGGCATAGATGGTATGGGCAGAAAGAAAAATGGAATGATGGGACATATATCCCAGATGATGGTGCAACGGCTTACCAACCAACTTAAGGGCAAACCAAACTATAACGACATTTTGGGTAATTCCGTGCAATCGGCATTACAGGCAACAAAAAAACTTCTTTATGATTTGGAAAACCCATTAGAACCAATCAGTCAGCGCAGTTTGCAAGTGCAGCAGATTATGAAAGAAAAGGAGTTTTATCAGGCTTTTATAGACAGGCTTGAAAAACTATAGTGTAATATGGCATAAGAAACAGATAAAATAATCACAAAAAAGTGGCTAGAGTGGCGGGAATTATCTCGTCACTTTTTTTGAAAGCAGGTGGATTTATGGGCAGAATACTATTGATAGAATTTACAGATGATGATAAACAGGAGTTTGAGGAAATAATTGCATATTTGAAACGCTTTCCTCATTTTGAAAAGATGTCATTCAGTAATGAAAACATCATATCATTTCCCGGTTTGGAAATCAGTCCTGAACAAAGGACGGTTTATTGTAATTGCAAGAAAGTCCATCTGACCACAAAGGAATTTGATATTCTCTGCCTGCTTGCCACAAATAAAGGACAGGTGCTGACTTATGAACAGATTTACCAATGTGTATGGGGTGGTTTTCCCTCTGGTGAGGTAAATGACACGATTGGTTATCATGTCCGTAATCTGCGAAAAAAACTCAGCAAGGTGCCATCTTTTTCTGTCCAGTGTACCAGAGAAGTGGGATACTGCTTTGAAATTCAATCAGAATAATGACAGTCTGGGTAAAACCAGGCTGATTTTTTGTCTAAACTTGCGATATTCCTCGTCAAAATCTCGGTAAATCCTCGGCGTTTCCTCGTTTTTATCTAATATAATTCCCTTATCTACAAAATATGATGGGGAAAGTACAAATATAATGTTTTTTATGGTTCTTTTCCCGGAAAGGGAATGATATGGAGCCGGAACCGTTGCATTGGAAACGGTGCAAAAAACGATACAGACAAAAGAATAACATTATCTTACATACCATAGTCCTCAAGGGGATTATGGTATTTTTTATTTCGACAAATTCTTTGGAACTTCTTTTTTCTTTTCCAATATTCTTCTCTAAAATTCCATTTACGATAATAAACAGCCGGATTTTGCGGTGCCGTTCTCCAACAGCCTTCTGATTTTTTACTCAGACAAGAACAGGAAAGTAAGGAAATCAGGAGGTTAAAGTATGTATTATGATGTGCAGAAAAGTGCGGAGAGGATAAGAGATTTAAGGACAGATAATAATTTAACCCAGAGTGAGGCAGCAGAGAAAATGGGTTTTTCCCTCAGTGGGTACCGCAAGCTGGAGCAGGGACAAAACGGAGGAAGTATAGACAGTCTGGTTGTGGTAGCGGATTATTACAATATTTCCATTGATTATCTGGTATATGGAGAGGTCCGGGATTACATAAGCACTCTGTCAGAGGGATTGACAGACAGCCAGAAAAGCATTGTCCGTGCAACTACAGAGAATCTGATAAAGAACATAAAAAGGTATCAGCAGCAGAGGTAACCGCCACACGGTTACAAGTAACCGAACTGTGGTATCTGATTTTTGGAGAAAGGGATATATAATGGCTTTACAAACTGAATAGGACAAGCACACATTCCGATATATTTTCGCTTTGCCTTGTGGCAGAGTGGCCGGAACCCATTTCGTGCCATGATAATCCTGCATAGTGATAATCACTTTGTTGCCCGTGAAGGATTGGAGCAGAGGTTTAGGCCTACCAGAGCAGCGTCTGGAGGTAATGAATTATACGGACACCATGATTGCAGAAGATGATCCTTTCGTGGGAGTGGCGACTTGCACATGAAACTGGATGGGCTGGTGGAAGTGCAGTGGGGGCGGGCGCGGTTCCGTGTGTGTAACCCGGCTGGGGGACAAGGTTTGAAGTTTCACTAACGCATGAAAACACTATGCTAAGTGAAACTATATCAAACCTGGAGGGATGATTGGCTGCGTATGCAGCCGGTTGTCCTCTGATATAAATGCTTTCGCCTCAAAGAAGTATCAGCAAAACAAAATATTCAGGGCTTTGTGGGGACGGGAGCATTTATATGGGAGGATAACATAGCCGGCAGAGTTTTTCCCTTTGGAACAAGAAAGAGATATTTTTGATTGGAGGTCATTTATGATGAGTTACGAAGAAAACCCGATTGCTAAGGGTGTTTTGTTTATGAGCAGCATGAAATGTCAGGAGAATGTTGAGCAGATGGTAATGCAGATTAAAGTGCAGTGCGCTAAGAGAAACATTCTCGTGGAAGATGTGGCGGTGGAGCATAACCAGATCGGGGACATGGATATGGACAGGCCGGGTATGAAATCGGTTGTCAATGCCATTGCAAACAGGGATTATGAAGTTCTGGTACTCCGCAATCAGTATGATGTCACAGAGGATGATTCCGATTGGGAGCAGTTCCTTAGTGATATGGCAGACATGGAAGTGCAGGTATATCTGGCAGATGTGGGCGAGTTTGTCGGAAGTGCCTATGGGGAATAAGAAATACCAGATTATTCCTTATCCGTCGGAGCATATGGTAGTGGACAGTGCAGGAAACAAAGTGGTTGCCTGCCCTACCGAGCAGGAGGCATGGGAGTATATAGAGGAAGTATTGCAGGGGGAGCCGGTGGTTTCCCCTTTTGAAAATGGAGGGATGGATAGTGAAGATTAAGAGAGGCGACATTATCATTGCGGATTTAGGACAGCATGAAACATCAGTCCAGTCGGGAATCCGGCCTTGTGTTGTGATGAGCAACAACATGGCAAATAAGCACAGCCCGGTTATCACGGTTGTGCCGCTTACCTCAAAGATACGAAAAAAACAGTATCTGCCAACCCATGTTTTCTTGAATGGGTACAGGAATACCGGACTGGACCGACACAGCCTTGCCCTCTGTGAGCAGATTACTTCCGTTGCCTATTCGGATATTCTGGAGGTAGCGGGCAGGGTAAGTGAAAGAAAGCTGGCGGAGATCGGCCATGCCGTTAAGGTGCAGTGCGGGTTAGTGGCATGAGGGCAGGCAGCAGTCATATATCAAAGAGCATGGGAGAGGCCAAGACAAGGTTTCTCCCTTTTGTCTGAAAGGGGATAAAGATGGTGTCGGTTGAAGAATTGGAAAGTATGGCAAACATTCCGATCAGCGAGATTGACCGGAAAGGCATTGCAGAGTTTGGCAGTATCAGGATAGACGAGGGGAAAACGGTGGAAGAAAGGACATTGTCGCTGATTGAGCAGTCCGGCAATCCATATTTCCGCAGAAAGGGAAACCATGTTGTGAAAATATCCTTTGCCAATAACGGGCAGTCTTTTCAGGATAATTTTGTGTCAGTTCTGGATGGAGCATAAAAATCATAAAAAAGTCAATTTGCTGTGGAAATTTTATGGCGGGGATGGTATAATGGTGTCAATAAGGACAAATCTAATTTTATATGAAATATACCATTCCTCTTGAATTTGGGGCTTCTAACTTAGAAAATCAAAAGGAGTGGTAAGTGATGAACGAAGCAAGACGTATTTATAAAGCTGCCATCTATGTTAGATTATCTAAGGAGGATGGCGATGTTGCGGATGCGAAAAAAGCAGAGAGCAACAGTATCTCAAATCAGAAATCTCTGATTTTGAATTTCCTGAAGGACAAAGAAGATATTGAAGTGGTATCGGTGCGGGAAGATGACGGATATTCCGGTGCGACTTTTGAGCGTCCGGCATTTCAGTTGATGATGCAGGATGTGCAGAATGGCTTAGTTGACTGTATTGTGGTTAAGGATTTATCCCGTTTTGGCAGGGAGTATATTGATGCCGGGCGGTATATTGAAAGGCTGTTCCCGGCTATGGGGGTGCGGTTTATTGCCATCAATGACAATTATGATAGTGTAAACAGCAGCGGGCAGTCGGATGAGATTGTCATTCCCTTTAAGAACCTCATTAACGATGCCTATTGCCGGGATATTTCCATTAAAATACGCAGCCATTTGGAAGTGAAACGGCAGAATGGGGAGTTTGTAGGTAACTATTGTGTCTATGGCTACCGTAAATCGGAAGAAAACCACAACAGGCTGGAGCCGGACGAGTATGCCGGTCATGTGGTGCAGGATATGTTCCAGTGGGTTAAGAATGGCATGAGTCTGGATGCTGTCAGCAAAAAGTTAAATGCCCTCGGTGTGCTTTCTCCGATGGAGTATAAATTAAGCAATGGGGAGAATTACAAATGCAGCTTTAAGAAAAAGGAAACCTGTGAATGGACACCCACCGCTGTCCGCAGGATTGTGACAAATCCGATTTATACCGGTATGCTGGTGCAGGGCAGGGTAACAACGCCAAACCATAAGGTAAAGACACAGATACAAAAAGAAGCTGACGAGTGGGCGGTAGTGGAAAATAGTCATGAAACATTGGTAAGGCAGAGGGACTTTGATATTGTCCAGAGGCTGCTTGCTATAGATATGAGGACTTCACCGGGGCAGGATTCCATCTATACCATGTCAGGGATTGCCGTATGTGCAGACTGTGGGGCGTTGATGACAAGAAAGGTATCTACGGTTTCCGGCAAAAAGTATGTCTATTACCTGTGTTCCAACCACAAAAAATTTAAGCGTTGTACTTCCCACCGTATTCGGGAGGATGAATTGGAGGAAACGGTGCTGTCCACGTTAAAGGAGCTGATCGGACAGCTTCTGGATGCGGATGAAGTCATACGGCAGGCAGGGGAAATGCAGATCAGAAGAATAGATATCCAGAAGATGGAGGAACGGATACAGGCAAACGAGGAAGAAATCAACCGTTATAACCGTATGCTGGTATCGCTCTATGAAGATTACAAGGAAGGGATTGTGGATAAAAAGGACTTCCAGTTGATTAAGGAGAACTTTGAGCAGAAGAAAACGATTGCAGAGCAGGCAATCCGTAATATTGAAAAAGAGGCAGAACAGGCAGCACAGGAGAGGGACAGTGACCGTTCATGGATAGAGGAATACCGGGAGAACAGAAATATATCCTCCCTTACCCGCAGCCTTGTGGTCAATCTGATAAGAGAGGTCAGGGTATATGAAAAGGGAAATCTTGAGGTTGTGCTGGACTGTGATGATAAATTCCATTCCATGCTGGAACAGGCGGCAAGGATACAGAATATCGAGAAGGCAGAAAGGATGGCGGTGTAAATGGCGAGAAAATCAAGAATGAGACATCCGGCGCCGGTTCGGTCTGCCGGGAAAAGTGACATGAAAGTATATAAGACAGCCCTCTATGCAAGGTTATCCGCAGAGCGTGAAGATACAAGGGAGAGGGGAACGATACAAAACCAAATCAATTTTATCCGTCACTATGTGGAACAGCAGGAAGATATGGAAATTTATGATACATATATGGATGACGATATTTCCGGCACTAGGTTTGACAGACCGGCGTTTGAACGCATGATGTCGGATATGAGAAATGGCAGGATAGATTGTATTGTGGTCAAGGATTTATCCCGGCTTGGCAGGGATTATATTGAAACCGGGAATCTGATTGAGCGTGTGTTTCCGATGTTTAAGGTCCGGTTTGTGGCAATTAACGACCAGTTTGATTCCGTAAAGGGCGGGGCAGAAATGATAATGACTGTGACGAACATTGCCAATGCCCTGTATGCACAGGATATTTCCAAAAAGATTGCCACTGCAAAGGAAAACCAGATGAAACAGGGGATACCGTGTGGGTTGGTTCCGTATGGATACCGTGTGGAACGGGATGCAGGGAATGAAAAAGTCATGGTGCCAGACGAAGGATCAGCAGGCATTGTCAAAAGGATTTTTGAGGAAGTCGCTGCCGGAAGGTTACAGACAGAAGTTGCGGAAATGTTAAATAAAGAAGGAATTCCAACACCATACCAGTACCGTATGAGAAATAACCCGGAAAAGCTGGCAGAAAAACCGCACTTAAAATGGAACAGGGACCACATAGCAGCCATTTTGAAAAATGAGGTGTATTTAGGGAGATATGTATCGGGAAAGGACAGGGTGTGCCTGTACCGGCATGAGAAACGCCATACAGCAGATAAAGAGCAGTGGAATGTGTTTGAAAACCACCATGAACCGCTTGTGTCAGAACAATTATTTGAAACCGCAAATGCCCATAAGGGAGAAAGGAAACAGGGGAAATGCGGGGTAGATAATTTTTTCAGACGTAAAATATTCTGCGGGTGCTGCGGGAGCGGTATGGTGATCCGCCCGGAGAGAAAACACCGTTATTATATCTGTACCAGAAAAAGACAGTATGGAAAGGATAGCTGTAACTGTCTGCCGGTCAGAATGGATGCGGTGTATGATACTGTATTTCTGGCAGTAAAAGAGCAGATAAAAATACTGTTAGATACGGATGCCCTGCTCCTGCAGATGAACCAGTCCCAGAAGGCAAAGGAGAAAATAGCGTCTTTTTCCGAGGCACTGAATAAATGCCATGCGGATTTGCAGAAAGTGGCAGCATTAAAAAGCGGTCTGTATGCAGATTATCAGCAGAGCCTTTTGAGTGAAAAGGAATATCTGCAACTGAATGAGGAATATTCAGGGCGGATTGAAAAGCTGGAACACTATGCCGACGAATTGGCAGAGGCAATGGAGGGGTATCGTCATACTCCCATGCGTGGGACAGAGTTAAGGAAAATCATTGAGAAGTACCGGAGTAAGCGGAAGTTGTCAAAGGAAATGGTGGAAGAACTGGTGGAACAGGTAATTGTCCATGAAGATAAAAGCATGGAAATCGTTTTTCGTTATGATGATGAAATGAAGAAACTGCTTATGGCAATGGAACAGCGGAAAGGGGAGATAGCATGAGAGTAGTAATGTATTTTCGGTTTTCCACTGAAGCTGACATGGAAAATAGCGAAAAAGATAAAATGAAAAATAACGTGGAATGGGACAGCGGAAGGAGGAATTTGCATGAAAAGAGCATTGGCGTTGTATATCCGTCTCTCCATCAGCGACGCAGATATGGCTTTCAGCGGGAAGGAAGAAAGCAATAGCATTACCAGCCAGAGAAAACTCCTGTATGCCTATATCCGTTCCCATGAGGAATTTGCAGAATATGAAGTGCTGGAATATTTCGATGATGGGGTGTCCGGCACAGGCTTTGAGAAACGCACAGAGTTTCAGAGAATGCTTGCGGATGCACAGGCAGGAAAGTTTGAGTGCCTGCTTGTAAAGGACTTCTCCCGGTTCGGCAGGGATTATCTGGAAGTGGGAAACTATATGGAGTTTGTGTTTCCGGTCATGGGCATACGGTTCATTTCAGTGAATGACGGATATGACAGTAAACAGCAGAATGGCATGACCGGGGGAATGGATGTGGCATTCCGTAATCTTATATACCAGATGTACAGCAGGGATTTGTCACGCAAGGTCAAATCAGCCCGCAAAAACAGGAACGAGCAGGGGGAGTATACAGCTTCTTTTACTGCATTTGGCTACCGTAAAAATCCATCTGATAAGCATAAACTGGTTGTGGATGAACCGGCAGCCGAAGTGGTCAGGGAAATCTTTGCACTGGCGGCAGGCGGGAAAAGTGCAGCGGAGATTGCACGGATTCTGAATGAGAGAAAAACACCTACCCGCCTGCAACGTCAGTGGGAACGGGGGATAAATTTCAAGCCCAAGCACAACATGGGGGATTATCTTTGGGAGAATACGATGGTGCTGGCAATAATAAGAAATCCCATCTATAAGGGAACGCTGATACAAAACCGCTATGAAATGATTGGGTTTGGGGATGACAAAAAAATAGTAAAGCGGGATAAATCCGAGTGGAGCGTCATAGAGAATGTGGTTCCTGCTATTATCAGCAGAGAAGTGTTTGATAGGGTAAATTCTCTTATCTGTGGACCTACAGGGAGCAAACAAAAGCCAAAGAATGTCAATCTGTTCCATTGTCCGTACTGTGGCAGAAAATTAAAAAAGACACGCCATAAGCCAAAGTATGTATGTAATGTCAGAAATGCGAACCCCGATTTGCCTTGTGCAAAGATTTTCATGGAAAAAGGGGAGGCAGAGCAGATGGTTCTGGAAACAGTAAAGGAAGCCTGCCGGATGCGGCTGGACACTTTGATGGTTCAAAAACAGACAGATAATAAGAAGAAAACTTCTGTATGCCTGTTAGCAGAACTGGAAAAGGAAAAACAGCGTGTGGAGGATAGCACAATCCAGTTGTATAAAGAATATGCCTCTGGCGGTTATTCCAAAGAAGAATATCTGTCGTTGAGAAAAAGCAATCAGAGCCTGCTTGGGGAACTGGAGGAAAAGATTGCTGGTATAGCAGAGCAGGAGAGCGGGCCGGAACCGGAGGAGAATCAGGATGATCTGAAACAGTGCAGCGTGTTGGAGGAATATGATGGAAACATCTTATCAAAACTGATTGACAGGGTGTATATCTATAATGACGGCAACTTGCAGGTGGTGTTTAAGAATGATGATTATTTCCGGACGGTATGCGCAGAGTGAGGAAATAAAAATGTTGTGTCAGTCAGCCGTTTGGCTGGCTGATATTATGTCATACCTTTTGAGCATGGAATAAAAAGCAAAATAAGCATTAGACATTTGTGGAGAGAGTAAGTACAATAAAAATAGAAAAAAATATATTTTTTTTGTCCCATACTTGACAGATGCAGGTTATCCAGTCTGGTCAAGCACCATACCGAGAGCAATACATTCTTTCCTAAATCAATATGATTTATCAGGAAAGACAGTGATTCCATTCTGTACCCATAATGGTTATGGAAGTGGAAACAGTTACCGTACCATTGCTGGGTTATGTTCAAATGCAACAAATCTGGATGGTCTGGCAGTGGCATCCACAGATGTAAGAAATGCAAAGAGCAGTGTGGAGAGATGGTTGAATAGATTGAATCTTTCTTTTCAAAATCAGAGAAGCATTACCATAAAAACGGGAGATATTGTGATGGAAGGTATTTTATACGATATGGGACTGGCAAAAGAAATCAGTGCAAACTTTCCACTCACTGTTTCTCTAGGTGGATACGGTGGCAGAGAGTATTATGGCAGCCTTCCATATAAGCCACAAACCACAGCAGCAGGAAAATATTCCTTTGAAAACGGAGATATTACCTATTGTGAGCAGAATAATACAATTGCGATTTTTTATGCACAGACCTCCAGACCCAATCTGACGATGGAGGTTGTGCCAATTGGAAAAGTTACCTCGGATTTGTCGGTATTTGACATACTGCCATCCAGAGCGGAGTTTACATTTTCATTTGACTAAGAATTTGAAAGGGGATGAACCTTATGAGTATGAAAAAAATTATTTCAGTAATTTTGACATTTGTGTTGCTAATTAGTACAAATTCAGTTATGCCAGCTACCCAAATATCCGCTAAAGGGAAAGCAAAAATCAATGCAAAGAGTTATAATCTGAACCCAGGGGCAAAAAGAACCCTGACAGTAAGCGGAGTTTCTGGGAAAGTAAAATGGAGTACTAGTAATAAGAAGATTGTATCCATTAAGAAAAAAGGGAATAAGGCTATTGTTACAGCAAAAAAGAAAGGAACTGCAACGATTACAGCCAAAACAGGAAAAACCAGTTTCAAATGTAAAATAAAAGTATCTGGTAAAAAAGTTCTGATTGCTTATTTTTCCCGTACTGGGAATAATAGGAAAATAGCAAAGTACATAAATAAACGTATTGGCGGAGATGTGATACAGATAACCCCCAAAAAAGCATATCCATCTAACTATTCTAAATGTGTAGCACAGGCAGAGAAGGAATTAGAGGATGATATCCGTCCAGAGATTACAACTAAAGTGAAAAATTTTGAACAGTATGATGAAGTGGTAATTTGCTTTCCTATCTGGTGGGGAATGGCACCAAGGGCAGTTTGTACCTTTGTTGAGGACTATGATTGGCAGGGGAAAATACTGATTCCGTTTTGTACCAGCAACAGCAGTGGATTAGGTGACAGTGCGGCAGAGCTTGGAAAACTGTGCAAAGGAGCGAAGAGGACAAAAGCGTTTTCCGCTTATGATGAAGACATTTTAAATACCAAGCTGAAAAAGAAAATCAACACATGGTTGGACAGTATCAAGGCATAATTAAGGACAATGCCATTGCAGGAGAGCATGACAGTCTGTGAAAAAATCCAGGTTACTGTTCACTCACAAGCTTGACACTTGCTGTCAAGCTATGTGCCAAAACGTAGAATAGCCAAAAATCCAGCCTTTCGCCGAAGGCGAATTATAAATAGGCTGGATTCTGTTACAGTTTGCACCGTAGGTGTAAACTGTAACATGTATTAAAAAGATAAAAATTATGCTTGTGACAGGTCTTCCTGTCCTGTTTATTTTATGTTATACTAATAATCGTGGCGAAAGAAGACGAAGGAGGATACATAAAAAATGGGTAAAGCAAGCAAAAAGGGCAACCAGAAAAAAACAAAAGAAATCATTGGAATTTGTGTAGCAATTGGAGTAGTAGTTGCAATATTTGTTATATGTATTATGCTAAAGAACAATAATAATGATATAGCATCAGAAGAAGTGACGCAAGGAGAAATAAAGACAACACAACCAAAAGAAGAGGAAATCATAGAAACACCAGAACCAACAGAAGAACCTTGGTCGTTTGTGGCAGAGAGTACCAAAGATACAGCAAAATTTCCTAAAAGTGTTGTAAGTTCTAATGGTGTGTTAATTGATGTAGAAAAGGGAACTATTCTTGCAGGAAAGGGTGCAAAGAAAAAGATATATCCGGCTTCCATGACAAAGATTTTAACTGTATTAGTGGCAGCAGAACATGTTACCAAAGAGCAAATGGAAGATAAAGTGACTATAACCGCAGAGATAACAGATTATTGTTATGTGAATGATTGTAGTAATGTAGGATTTGCAAAGAAAGAAAAAGTACCAGTAAAAGATTTATTTTATGGTACGATTCTTCCTTCGGGAGCAGATGCAGCATTGGGGTTGGCGAATTATGTTGCTGGTTCCGAAAAAGAATTTGTAAAATTGATGAATGAAAAGGTTGAAGAATTGGGACTTGCAGATACCACACATTTTACCAATTGTGTGGGCATATATAATGATAACCATTATAGCACTGCTTATGATATGGCAGTAATATTAAAAGCGGCATCAGAAAATGAATTATGCCAGAATGTTTTAAATGCCAGAACATATACGACAACTGCTACCAAGAAACATAAGAAAGGAATTGAAATATCCAATTGGTTTTTGCGTAGAATAGAAGATAAAGACACCAAAGGAGAAGTATTATATGCAAAGACGGGATTTGTAAACCAATCTGGAAACTGTGCAGCAAGTATGGCATGTGATGGTAATGGGGAGCATTATATTTGTGTAACAGTTGGCTCTACCAGTAGTTGGAGATGTATTTATGACCATGTAGATTTGTATAAGAAATTTTTGCCAAAGAAAAAATAGGAGGAGAATGTTATGAGAAGAAGTGATAGAGAAGTAACGGATTTTGGTGAAATGGTTAGTATTATGGAAAAATGTGATGTATGCAGAATAGCACTTCATGACGCAGAGTATCCTTATATTTTACCTTTAAACTTTGGAATGGAAATAGAAAATGAGCAAGTGGTTTTATATTTTCATGGAGCCTTAGAAGGAAAGAAATATGATTTAATGGAGAAAGATAACAGGGTTAGCTTTGAAATGGATTGCGAACATCACTTGGTAACAAGCGAAGAAAAAGGTAGCTGCACCATGGAGTACGAAAGTGTAATTGGAAGAGGAAACATGGAATATGTGCCAGAAGAAGAAAAGTACGATGCACTGGTTTGTCTGATGCGGCATTATCATAAAGAAGATTTTCCATTTCAGAAAGAGGTAATGGCACAAACAAAGGTGTTTCGCTTGATAGTGCAGGAAATGACTGGTAAGAGAAGGAAGATAAAAAAGTAAGAAAAACTAAAACAGGATTAGAATAAAATCTTATCAACTCACAGGAAGCCTGATTATAAAAGTTGTTCCACCACCGGGAGTATCACTTACCTGAATGCTTCCGTGGTGAGCCTCTACAATTTCTTTTGCGATACAAAGACCAAGACCAAAGTGTTCTTTTTTGGATCGGGCAGGATCTTCACGGTAAAAACGGTCAAAAATATGTTTCTTTGCTTCTTTGGAAATACCAATCCCATTATCGGTTATCTGGAAAGAAAAAATGCCATTTTTGCAAGTTAAGTTGAGTTTGGTGCAACCACCTGTTTTCCCATAACTGATTGCATTAGAAATCAATATACCAAGTACCTGTGAAATCCGTTCCGGATCACAAAAACAATGAGGAAGAGTTTCATCTGGAAGCTCAATAAGCAGAGAAATCTGTTTTTCATTTGCTAAAGGTTGAAAAGCTTCGTATGCATTTAGCAATACTGTATCTAATTCTGTTTCTTTTATATGGAACGACCATGTATGGTTGTCAGATTGTGCAAGGGTCAGCATATCTGTCACCAAACGGGACATGCGGTTACTTTCATTTTCTATTGTATGGAGAAAATGGTTTTGTTTGGAAGATGGGGCACATTTTAGGGCAGAAATGGAAGACAGGATAACCGAAAGAGGAGTTCTAAGTTCATGAGAGGCTGCTGCAATAAAAGCTGCCTGTTGTTCCTGTGATTTCTGAATGGGTGACAAAAGCCGTTTTGTGTAATAACGGGAAAAAAGGTATAAGAGAAAAATCCCAATTAAATTGATTAGGAAAAAACGAGTACGGGAAAGTTTAAGTTGGTGCAGCAAGTCCTTCGTAGAGTATAAAATAGTTGCAGTTAAATTTCCTGCGGTATATCGGATTTTCGCACAACAAACATAATAGTGTTCTCCCTGATTTGAAGTATAGCAAAACATTTTTTGTGAAGAGGAAAATGAATCAGGGGATGGAATAGAAAGAATAGTATCTGCATTATTTTCCATAACTTCATTTATTAGAGCCAGATTTTCCTCAGATAAAGCAGTGAAGGTATAGGAAAGAGGAATACCATTATCATAAATAGATATAAGATACTTACCATTGCTACTAACTTTTGATAACCATTCATAAGTAATGATATTTTGCTGTTCAAGATTTAACAAGATTGTATTCATCTCTCCTGTAAAAGAGAGAAAGTTATTTTTCTTTAACTCTTTCTCTGACATATATAGATAGCTGACGGACATTACAATCATAATAAGGGATGTAATGCCAGTGAAAAGAAAGGTAAGACGTTTGTGAATTTTCTGATACATTTGAAACCTCCGATTTATTATAGTAGTATATCCCCAAAGAGACAGATTCGTTACATTAGCAAGACTCTAATTGATAGCCGATGCCCCGGATGGTTTTAATTTTAACTGTGGAACTAACACTTTTTAAACGTCGTCGTATAAAATACATATAATTGTCTAAGTTGCCTTCTTCCACTTCTGCATCCGGTCCCCAGACTTTTGTTAGTAAAGTTAGGCGGGGCAGTGTCTGTGTATGGTTTTGCATCAGGAAATCCATCAGGGCACCTTCCTTTTTTGATAAAGTGCAAGAACCAAGAGGACCTGTGAGAGTATTTTCTGTATTGGAGTATGTAATATCTCCAAAGGACAGAACTTCGTTTTTTTTCCATTGTCTGGGACGTCGGTTAATACAACGTATTCGGGCTACAAGTTCCTCAAAAGCAAAGGGTTTCACCAGATAATCATCTGCCCCAGCTTCCAGACCATTAATTTTGTTATCTAATTCACCTAATGCAGTAAGAAAAATCACAGGTGTAGAATCACCTGATGCACGCAATTTATTTAAAATAGTTAAACCATCTATATGTGGGAGCATATAATCTAAAAGAATCAAATCATATATCTTTTGATTTATATAATAAGATGCATCCGCTCCATCTTCGCAGGTATCAACAGTATAACCTGCATTTTCTAGTTGGAATGACAGGGAGTAACACAATTCTCTGTCGTCTTCTATTAATAAAATTCTCATGGAAACCTCCTGATATTAAGTTAAGTGAATATTCATAATTCATTATGTGATATGAATAGTTTTTTTAATCCAGATAAAAAGATTATAACATAAAAATCTTTAAATAATCTCTAAATTTTATAGAATATTTAGAGTTACTGTTGACTCACAAGCTTGACACTTGCTGTCAAGCTATGTGCCAAAAACGTAGAATAGCCAAGAATCCAGCCTTTCGCCGAAGGCGAATTATAATAGGCTGGATTCCGTTACTGTTAGCACCGTAGGTGTGAACAGTAACTATTTAGAGGTTTCTCTTTTTTGAGTTTATTCTAAAACTTGACATACTATCAAATAATGTGTTAAATTTCTAATAAAATATAAAAATAGGAGATGTAATTTATGTATGGTTCTTTGATAGGCAATATTGTGGGAATCCTTTACTTTCTTATCTATCAGATATTGGGATTGCTGGTTGCTGAGTGTTTGTTAAAAAAAGAAAGAAGAATGTTCAGAGTGTTATTAGGGAGTATAATAGGAAGTTTTTCCCTACAATGGTTTCCTGTGTTTACGGCATTTTTTATGGGATTTACAAAAAATGCCCATATTATAGCAATTATTTTATATGCTTTTGTGGTAGGTGGAGTGATTGTTTATTTTGGGAAAAAAGCAAAGCAGTCAGGGAAAACTCTGTTTTCTGTTGAGAAGATTCGTTGGAAAGAAGAAGTACTTACCAATCAAATTTTCTGGCTGGCAATACCAACTTTTATTTTTTTCTGTATTTTATTAAATAGTCATACCATATTAAGCAAGGATGGTGCTATATGGACTGGGCAGTGTACTTATGGAGATATGAATATGCACCTTGGTTTTATTACAAGTATTGCAAATCAAGGAACATTTCCACCTGAATATTCCATACTACCGGGAGTGAAGCTGGCATATCCGTTTTTATGTGACAGCATATCTTCCAGTATTTATGTGTTCGGAAGTTCTTTACGCATGGCTTATATGCTGCCAATGATTTTTGCTGTAGCTCAGGTATTTTTTGGATTTTATATGTTAGCAGAGGTTTGGTTAAAAGATAAAACAAAGAGTTGTGTGGCATGGATTTTATTTATTTTTAATGGTGGATTTGGATTTGTATATTTTATGAATGGTCTGGTAAAGGATTCCAGCACCTTTACAAGTATTTTTACAAGTTTTTACACAACACCAACCAACTATGTAGATCAAAATGTCCGTTGGACGAATGTAATTGCAGATATGTTATTGCCACAAAGAGCTACTTTATTTGGCTGGGCAATGCTGTTTGGGGTTTTAGCTTTGCTTTACCGTGCAGTACAGGAGAAGAAAACAAGTTATTTTGTTGTTGCTGGAATTATAGGTGGAGGACTTCCACTTATCCATACCCACTCCTTTATGGCACTTGGTTTGATTTGTATGGTATGGGTACTGGCAGATTTTTATTTTATCGCTCATAAAGAAGAGAATATGGAAGGAAAAACAAATGTTCTTGCCAAATACATTGTAATTTCAGGGATGATTTTTATGTCTGTATTACAATATCTGCCTTATTTTCAAAACCATATAGAAACATTGGGAGTGGGGCTTGCTGTTTTATTTGCAGGAGTGGTATGTGCGGCTGTCTGTTACTATTTCTATGTGGTGATTGGCAAGGGAGAATTCAATACGGTGTTAAGAACTTGGGGGATTTTCCTTTTGATCGTACTGGTTTGTGCAATTCCACAGTTAGTCAACTGGACATTTGAACAGGTAGGCAGTGGAGAAAGTTTTGTAAGAGGTGTCTTTAACTGGTCCAATGAAGGAGATATTTATTTATGGTTCTATCTAAAGAATATTGGTCTAATGGCGATTTTAGCAGTACCTGCATTTATTTATAGTAAGAAGAAAGATTTCTTTACAGTGTTACCTGCATTTTTTATATGGGCAATTGCGGAAGTTGCAGTGTTCCAGCCCAATCCTTATGATAATAATAAATTATTATTAGTGGCATATGGATTACTTTGTTGTATGGTTGCAGATTTTGTTATCAATATGGCGAGAAAAATCCGTCCACTGGCAAAAGGAGGAAGTCATGTTTTTGTAGCTTCTGTTTTAGTAGTCTGTAGTATTTCAGCTTTACTTACATTAGGAAGGGAATACGTTTCTGAGTATGAATTATACAGTGCTGCCCAGGTAAAGGCATGTGAATATATTGAGGAAAATACAAAAGAGGATGATGTAATTTTAACAAATACAAGGCATAACAATGCAATTGCTTCTTTAACAGGAAGAAATATTGTTTGTGGTGCTGGTACATTTCTGTTTTATCATGGTCTTAATTATCAAGACAGAGAAAGTGAAGTAAATCAGATGTATATCAATCCTGCAGGTACAACAGATTTATTGAAAAAATATAATGTTTCCTTTATCTTAGTAGGAGATGATGAACGTGCTTCTTATCCTGAGATGGATGAAAATGTTTTTCAGTCTATGTATGAGTGTGTTTATAGTGAAGATGGGGTATCCTTGTATAAAGTGCAATAAATTGTAAACTTTATAAAATATTGCAGTGGAGAAAAGAAGTTATTACAGAAAATAGAAAAATGGTAACTGTTCAGAACCATGAATAATACCCCAAAATGTTAAATATGTAAAGATAAAAAAGGCATATAGCTGTCACACAAAGTTCTTTCTAAACTTTGTTATGGCACCTATATGCCTTTTATTCTTAACTATATTTCAACCAGAACAGTATGGATATTTAAATATTCCTCTAAATTTTAGAGAATATTTAGAGGTTTCTGTGTTATATTCTTTTCGTTGGCAAGAAACGACCATGCCTCGCAAGCGAGGCACCACCATCTATGAAAGGATTCGTGAAAACTATGAAGAGCATGAAACAATTTACTGCATTTTTACTCGTTATCATATTAACATTCATGATAGCAGCATGTGCAAAAACGGAAAATCAGACAAAGGAGAGTGAGAAGAATAATGTATCGAATGGGAAAACAGAAGAGAAGGAAAATGCAAAAGGCAGATATTTGGAAACAATTATAAATACACCGAAGGGATTTATTGGTAAAGGAGATATGAGGCGGTTAGCAGATGGAAGTCTGATGATAGTTGATACAGAACATGCAACAAAGAGTATTTCAACAGATGAAGGAAAGACATGGAAAACAGAAACGATAAAAAAATTAAAAAGCATAGTAGAAGGTGAAACGGAAATTAAAAGTGTATCATTGGCAGAAGACGGAGGAATATTTATCTCCTATGTTTCATGGGGGAAAAAAGAAGATGGAAAAATGTTTCCTGAAAAATATTTTTATCAAAAGCCAGACAAAACTATCATAGAATTTGAATTGGGAATAGAAGAATATCGCACATCTATGTCAGGTTCTGTATTTACAGCAGATGGAAGATTGTTTGCAGTTATGCAGAGTATGAATGTTTATGAAATTGATATAGAAAAAAAATCTGCAAAGAAGATTTTTTCGTTGGAGAATGAAGGCGATTTGGATATGTGTTCTAATGAAGATGTTCTGATTATACAGGATGGCAAAAAAGTTTATTTTTATGATTTGAATAGTGGCTCAATTACGGCAGATGATAATGTGCTGAATTCCTATATAGAAAAGCAGACAGAGAAAAAATATGGTACAGTAATGTGTACTGCAAAAGATGGAAAAAATAAGCAAACTTTATTTTTTGCAGGAAGTGAAGGGATTGCAAGCCATGCCATAGGTGGCAGTGTTATGGAACAGTTAGTAGATGGAGCATTGACAAACTTAGGAGATCCTTCCAGAACACCTTTGAAAATGCTTCAAAATGAAGATGGTTCTTTTTTCATACTTTACCGGGATGGAGAACTGGATTCTTATGTTTATGATGCCAATGCATCGGCAGTACCAGAACAACAGCTTACCATATATAGTTTATATGATAATGAAACAATCCGACAGGCAATTAGTGTCTTTCGTAAAAAAAATCCAGAAGTGTTTGTTAAATTTGAAGTAGGATTAAGTGGTGAAAACGGTATGACAGAAAGTGATGCAATCAATAACCTAAATACAGAGTTACTGGCAGGGGAAGGACCGGATATGATTCTTTTAGATGGAATGCCAATAGAATCTTATGAGGAAAAAGGAATGCTGGTGGACTTAGGTGATGTAATTACTGGTTTAGAAAGTGCAAATGCTTATTTTGAGGGAATTCTAAAAGGATATCAGCAGAAAAGTGGAACTTATGTACTTCCGTTCCGATATAATGTTCCGTTGTTAACAGGAGATAATACTACACTTTCTAAAATATCGGATTTAAAGACATTGGCAGATGAAGCAGAAAGAATAGCAGGTTTACAGACAACAAAAGAAACAGTTTTAGGCTGCTATTCGGCAGAAGAACTTTTAGAAAAATTATATCTTACTTCAGCAAATGTTTGGATTACAGAGGATGGAACCGTAGATAAGACTGCATTATCAGAATTTCTTACACAAGCAAAGAGAATTTATGAGGCAGAGCAAAAGAATCTGGATGAAAAGGAAAGAAAAGCACATGAAGAGAGGGTAGAAGGCAAGAAAGTAACAGAATATCTTTTAGAAAGTGGCAGTCAAGCGTTGGATCAATTTTCAAAATTACAGATTTTGACAGCCGGTTATTTGTCTTCCATGTTAGATTTCCAGTCTGTAACATCTGTAAAAAAAGTAAACAAAAATGAGTATAAGATATTGAATGGTCAAGACAGCAATCTTTTCTGTTCAACGGGAAGTATTAGTATTAGTAAAAATTCTAAGAATCAGGAAATTGCGAAACAATTTATCCATACTCTTCTGGGAACAGAGGTACAGGGAAAAGATTTAGGAGATGGATTTCCAGTAAATGCAGATGCGTATAAGAACTTTACCAAAAATCCAACACCAGGTTCCAGTTTAGTGGTAGGCACAAAAGATGGGAACGGAAATGATATAATGCTGGATATAGAATGGCCGGAACAATCAGAGATAGACAAATTAAAAAACATGATAGATTCCTTAAAGGTGCCATCTGTAACGGATAACAGTCTAAAAGATGAAATTATAACAAATGGAGCACAGGCACTGACAGGAGAAAAAGGAGTTGAACAAAGTGTGGAAGAAATTATCCAGAAAATTTCACTCCATCTACAGGAGTAGAAACAAAAATATCCTTTTGTTTCTTATGCCAAGCATAGCAGGTGTATTCTTATTTGTTCTGATTCCGTTTGCAGATGTGGGAAAGCGTTCCTTTCAAACCGCAGTAACAGGAGAGTTTTGTGGAATAGACAATTATAAAGTAATTTTTGGAAATCAGGCGTTTCTTTTAGCTATTAGAAATACTTTTAAATTAGTAATCATAGGATTGCCGCTTTTACTTGTGGCATCCTTACTGATTTCCCTTGTCATGTATCAGGTTAAATGGGTACAGGCATTAAAATCAGCATTTTTATTTCCAATGGCTGTGCCAACAGCTACAGTGGTACTTATATGGAAAATGTTATTCCATAATTTTGGACTTATGAATGCAGGATTAGAAAGTATCAGTTTAAAGTCCATAGATTGGCTGGGGAGTGATGCTTCCTTCTGGGTATTGATAATTAGTTATATTTGGAAGAATCTGGGGTATACAATTGTACTATGGCTGGCAGGACTACATAATGTCTCAGAAGAATTAAAGGAAGCAGCCAGAGTAGATGGGGCATCAGAAACAAAATGTTTTCTATATGTGGTATTGCCCGGGCTAAAACCAGTGTTATATACGATTACCATTTTATCATTTTTAAATTCCTTCAAAGTATTTCGGGAAGCCTATTTGGTAGCAGGTGCTTATCCCCAGCAAAATATGTATTTGCTGCAGCATCTTTTTAATAACTGGTTTACCCATTTGGAAATGGATAAAATAGCAGCGGCAGCAGTTTGCATAACAGTTATATTTATTGTTTTTGCAGTATTTTTACAGCATATTTGGGAGGAGGAGAAATAATTGAAGAAAAATGAAGTTTGCAGGTTAGCCGTAGTGGCTCTTGCAGGGATTGTTTGTGTA
Source organism: uncultured Clostridiaceae bacterium (assembly GCA_947177415.1). GTDB lineage: Bacteria > Bacillota > Clostridia > Lachnospirales > Lachnospiraceae > CAG-411. Next base: position 4,932 of record CAMWUK010000037.1, on the reverse strand, counting down.
CCAGTTATTTTGGTTGTTTTTGGCTCCTTTAAGAGTGGAAATGAATTAGCAGACAGTTTAGGTTCTATTTTATCAAATACAGGAGAGATGATTAACTGGAAGCTTTTCCCTAATTATCCTACATTATTTCATTATGTAAAACTATTGTTTTGGACTCCAGAGTTTTTAACTGTGTTTTGGAATTCTGTGAAAATTGTATTGTTGATTTTAATAGGGCAGCTTTTTGTGGCAGTACCAGCAGCCTGGGCATTTGCAACATTCTGGTGGAAAGGAAAAAATATATTATTTACACTTTATGTGATACTGATGCTACTTCCATTTCAGGTAACTATGCTGCCTTCCTATTTGGTAATGAACAAGATGAATTTAATGAATACACAGGCATCTGTAATTTTACCAGCTATTTTTTCAACTTTTCCTGTTTTTTTAATTTATCGCAGCTTTACATCTATACCAAAAGAATTGCTGGAAGCAGCAAGGGTAGATGGAGCAGGTGAGTTTCAAATTTTTGGGAAAATTGGCATACCATTAGGCTCACCAGGAATTTTATCAGCCGTAGTTTTGGGATTTTTAGATTATTGGAATATGATGGAACAGCCTCTTGCTTTTTTGAAAGATAAAACACTTTGGCCCCTTTCTTTGTACCTGCCTGAAATTGGAATAGAGCAGGCAGGGATGGCGTTAGCTGCCTCAGTTGTGACACTGGCTCCTGCAATTTTTGTGTTTGTAGTGGGACAGGATTATTTGGAACAAGGAATTGCTGCATCCGGAATTAAGGAATGAAGGGAATAGAAGAAAATGAAGAATGTAAGAAAAAGAGCAGTGAAATATTTTTGTATTTTTTTGCTATTCATGTTGTTATGTACGGTGGTATCCCGTGGAATTTATGCTTATCAAATGCCAAGAGTTGAAATAGGGCAGGCAGCACAAAAAAATATTTCCCATACTATTAGTGCAATTGGAAATGTAGAAGCCCAAAGGGAGACTGCGGTTGTAATTAAGGAGGGTATTCGTATTCGGGAAGTCTGTGTAAAAACAGGGGAAGAGGTTGAAAAAGGAACCGTGTTATTCCGTTTGGATACTACAGATTTAAAAGATTTGATAGGGGGACTAAATAAAAAGATTAACATAGAGAAAGAAAAAATTACAGTGTTAAAAGCAAACAGCCATACAGAAGAACAGACTATGAAAAATACCTGGCAAAGAGCAAAAGAGGATCTTTTGCATACCACACAAATACAGAACGGGAATGTTTCCAATGCACAGAAGGCATACAATGATGCAGTAAAAAAATTGTCATCTTATCCGTCATGGGAAAATTATTTATCAGAGACAAAGAAAAAAGACAGCCAGTATCAATTATTGAAAAATACAGCAGAGAAGAAAACAGCATCTAAAGAAGAAAAAGATGCATTTACTATGTATGAAGATGCATTAAAGCTGTCTGCAAGAGATGCATGGGAAGAAGGAAAGAAGGCATTAAAAGAGGATGTGTCAGCCAAGCAGTCTAATCTAAGCAGTGTAAAAGAGGATAAAAAGGCGGCTATTTTGGAGGCTGAACGTAATCTGGAAGATGCGAATGTGAATAGACCTGTTGATAAGAGTGGCATTATGGAAGAAGAGGATGTTTTGCTGCAGATGGAAAAAGAGATGGAAGATTATCAAGAAATATTGGAGAATAAGGGAAGAATTGTAAGCAGTATAAATGGTTATGTTTCCAATATCTGTATGGCAGCAGGGGATAGGACAACAGATAGTGCTGCCATGCTTCTTGCAGATGGTTCAAAGGGATGGAGTTTTAAGGCAGTGCTGACAGAGGCACAGACAGAGTATATAAAAGTTGGAGATACAGTTACTTTAAATTTTCAAAATGGTAAAGTGAAAGATGAAAATTGCCAAGTAAAAGCAATAAATAAAATAGAGGAAGAAACTTATGAGGCAATTGTAAAAGTGGCAGAAACAGAAGTCTCTCTAGGTGAAACAGGGGTTTTAGAAGTAACGAACCAGACAGAACCATATTCCTGCTGTATACCACTTTCTGCTCTATATTCAGATAATCAAAAGGATTATATCCTGCTCATACGCGAAACAGATACCATTATGGGAACAGAGTTAAGTGTGGTAAAAAAAGAGGTAACCATTCAGGATAAAAATGAAAGTGAGGCTGCACTTGAAGATAGTTCATTAGGGGAAGAAGACAGATTTGTTGTATATGCAAGCAAGGCGGTTGCTCCGGGGGATAAAGTCCGGTTATTGGAGGAAGAAGATGAACGGGAATAATAAGAAAAAAAGGAATAAGAAGATTCTGATTTTGTCATTAATTTTTGGGATTTTGATTGTATCAGGCATGATAGGTATTATGATATTTCAAGGAAATGGCAGACCACAAATCACAAAATGGATGATAAATGAGGATATCCTTTATGACAAGGAGGTAAAGCAAGGAATGGAACGGTTATTAGAAGATGGCATTGATGTCCTTTTCTGGAAAGAAAATAAATCAGATATGGTAATAAATGTGGACTATAACCGTAATATAGAAGTAAAAACTATGGGAATTGCAGGGGATGCTTCTATCTTATTTCCTAATAGTAATGGATTGCCTGCTGGGGAAACAGGGTATTGTATTTTGGGAGAGGATACAGCATGGCGGCTTTTTGGCAGTACAAGGATAATTGGAAGAAGTGTAGAGATAAATGGAGAGACCTATCAAATTGCAGGAATTGAATACCAGGAAAAGGAGTTGTGTGTCTATGAATTATCACCTGAAAGAATTCAGGAAATCACATACGCTGCAATACGTTCTAAAAACCGGGAGCAGGTGGAAATGGATAAACGAAGGATGGAGTCGTTAATGAAGATAGTAGTGTTAGAATAAAAATGGTACAAGTTAAAAGTGGAAAAAATCCTAAAATACGTTACAATAAAAGACAGAAAGGATGGAGATTTTTCATGAGTAAACAATATGATAAATAATTTAAAGAAGATGCAGTGAAATATTATTTAGAGCACAAAGAACTTGGGTTATTAAAATGTGCCGGGAATCTTGGCATCAGCAAAACAGCTTCAGGCACATGGACAAAAGCTGCCAAAGAAAATCATGGTGAAGTACCTGTAAGAGGTTCCGGTAATTATTCCAGTGATGAAGCAAAGGAAATAGCCAGACTGAAAAGGGAATTAAGGGATACACAGGATGCTTTAGAAATATTAAAAAAAGCAACCAGCATTCTGGGAAACTGACACAGGCTTGTTTCATCGAAGTTTCAAAGGCAGAAAAGAAATGTAAGACGGAACAGAAACGCCAGCTTAATGTCAGCAGGGTGCTGGAAATCTTAGGTGTTTCAAGAAATGGCTACTATGCATTTAAAAACAGGAAGCCATCCAGCAGGCAGCTAAAAAAAGAAAACAGAATGGAGGAAATCAGAAAGATACACAAAGAATCCCATGAAATCTATGGTGCTCCTAAAATCGCAAAGAAAATGAGGGAAAACGGAGACCCTGTAAGTGATAAAACAGTAGGGAATTATATGAGGAAAATAGGAATAAAGGCATGTTATATAAAACATTCCATAAAAACAACCATCCAGCCTGATTTTAACAGAAAACTGAGAAATATTTTAAAACAGCAGTTTAACCCGGAAGAACCAAACGCTGTCTGGTGTTCTGATATAACTTATATATGGACATACACAGGATTTGTGTACCTTACAAGCATAATGGATCTGTATTCAAGAAAAATCATAGCATGGGTATTAAGTGATACATTAGAAGCGAAATGGGTTGTGGAAGCGATTGAAAAAGCAAAAAAAGAAAGAAATGTGGATAAGCCCAAAGTCATGCACAGTGACCGTGGAATCCAGTACACATGTGATGCGTACAGGGAAGCAACCGAAGGATGGAGGTTAAGTTATTCCAAAAAAGCCTACCCATGGGATAATGCGTGCATAGAATCTTTCCATTCGATCTTAAAAAGAGAATGGATAAACCGATTTCGGATAGTGGATTATGAACATGCATATAGTCTTGTATTTGAATATATCAACACATTTTATAATACGGTGAGGATACACAGCCATTGTGGATATAAATCCCCACAAGAATATGAAAAAGAATATTTGGATAGTTTGGAAGCAAAGGTGAGGAAGGCAGGTTAATATTAGCCTTGGCTAACAGAATCAAAAATTTTTCCCGATTTAATTTGTACTAAAACTTGACATAGTACCACACACTATTTCTGCGGGGTACATAACGGGGAAGAAAACCAGATGTTCTGGGATGAAATTTACAGTTATCTTGAACGGAATTATGATCTGGATCATGTAAAAAAAATCTATCTGAACTCAGACGGTGGAAACTGGATCAAAGCAGGAAGGAAAAGGATCCAGGGGATTACGCATGTGCTGGATGGATTCCATCTGGAAAAATATCTCCAGAAGCTGGTTTCCCATAAGAAAAAGAAGGACAGGGAACCCATTCTGGAAGAATTCCATGAAATAATCCGCAGGAAAACAAAAGCAGATTTCCGAGAGTTTGTAGAAAAACAGAAAAAAGAAATGCCAAAATGGAGAAACCTGCAGAAAGTGGACGAAGCAGCAGAATACATACTTTCAAACTGGAGTGCGGCAAAACTCCGCCTAAAACGAAAAAACGGGGTTGTGGGAAGCAGTACAGAGAGCCATGTCAGCCATATACTTTCCGAAAGAATGAGTTCAAGACCGATGGGATGGAGCAGAAAAAATGGCAGAACTAAGGGCGTATTATTATAATGGCGGAGACATGCTGGAGCTGGTGCGTTACCAGAAAAAAGATTTTCAGGAGACCGCCGGGCTGGCGAAGGATATTCTGAGCAGTTCGCAGATTCTCCAGTCAGAGAAAACCGTCATGGGGAACTGGGAAAATATATGGAAAGCATTTCACACAGTCTTTCGTTAC